>JAJCZE010000011.1 GCA_029262555.1 Candidatus Babelota bacterium
CTGCGCTCATTTCTCACTCCGTTTTACCCCGCTCCACGGGGACCCCCTCCGTTCGTCCTGACAGTTCGACAGGCTCACTAGTAAACGCTGCGCTCATTTCTCACTCCGTTTTACCCCGCTCCACGGGGACCCCCTCCGTTCGTCCTGAGCTTGTCGAAGGAAACGAATGGTATAAAGTAATTTTTTCCGCTCGAATCCTTCGACAAGCTCAGGACGAACGGATATAAAATCAACTTTTTTTAGAGTGTGAAAAAAATGAGATAAAAATGTATTCACAGAACCTAGCTTTAAAAATATGACTTTATAGTGTGAGGCAGGCAGTTAATGCAAAATGATCGTAACTGTTTTTGAGACCGCTTTATGGTGCGAACTTGGCGTGAAAAATGCAGTTGCATCTTACGATAATAACGCTCGACGATTTCTTTTTTTTCTTTTTTGTCTTTTTTCATATGTGTATACATGCAATATGCACCAATAACCATTACGATAGCCGTCATATTTTGAGTTTGTGCTTGGCTTGTAGCAGCTTGAGTTGCAGATTCTCGTGCTGCGTGTTGAGCAATCGCAGTCTCATCTCGCAAGGCTACGACCTTTTTTTGAAGAGCTTCTATTGTGGTTTTAATTCCTTCTATATCGGCTTTTTCTGCTTGTACTTGCGCTAATGCGGCTGCACATGTCCGAGAATGGGCACTGCAAGAGTGGTCTGCAGAGGGAAGTTCTGATTGGCTACGCGTTTGTGCTGAAAAAAGAGCACCTGCTGCAGGAGTGTCTGAGCGAGTTAGGCTTCCTTTTTTTTTTCTTCCAAATGATGGTTTGCATATTGTTTGAAGCGATATGCATAATATGCATAGCATAAATATCATATTGTTTTTTTTCATACGATTCTCCTGAATAAAATCATTGCAGCTAGTGAGAGTGTATGGAATTGTATTTTTGATTTACAAGATAATGAGTGAGAGTGGTCTCTAGGTATAAAAAATCCCAGCTTGTTGCTAGGAGTTAAAAGAGTTAGCAAATAGGTATGAAGAGTGGAGTGTTACGCAGTTCGCTTTGCAAATGTGAGCATGCTTAATAGTTTACGCATGCGGCCTTTTTGCATTTTACGAACTCGCTTTGCAAGGCGTGGTGCAATCACAAATCGATACACCCATGCAGTGACGATGCACTTGCCAATTCGAGCTCGATTCCATGATGATGCTTTTAGAGCATGTGGCGCTTGATTACCGGCATTATTGCTCGATGAATCATCCTCAGATGCATCATTTTCATCATCTGTGCCATCGTTATCATCACTATCAACTGTATCATCAGCATCGCTTTGAGCGGCACTTGATTGCGCAGTTCCATCGCGAGTATCTGCGGGTGCATGACCGCCATCGCTCGCAGCTTCTGAGTCTGCAGAATCATCATCAGCTTCTGATTCGTCTTCAGTTACATCATGATTATTGTCTTCGGATTGTGCGCCGCTTTGAGCACCGTCGCCAGAATCATCTGATGAACTGCTTGAACCAGAATCACTCGCACCATTGTCTGACCCCGATCCAATATCGTATCGGGCTAGATTCGATTCTGCTGCATCCTGCTCGGCTTGCAATCGAGCAAGTTCTTGCGGGTCAGCCCCACGCTCCTGCGCTTGCTTGACGGCCTGCATTGCCGCATTTAAGCGCTGTGTTGCTACTACGACGGGATGTCCTTCTACTCCCTGTAGCAACGTTCCTACCATACTCAGAAGAATCACTCCGTTGAGTAGTAGTTGTTTGTTCATGATGTTACCCCTCTGAAAAAAGGTTGTTGTTATATTACTTTTACCGTACTCCTAAAAAAAACGGTGTCAACAGGGTATGGGGTAAAAAAGTATTGGAAGCTAAAGGGAAAATGTGCGAAAGGTGAAACTAATTGTTGAAGGGCGCAAAAAAAGGGGCGGTAAAATACCGCCCCTTTTGAAGTTTCTATAGGTAAGTAGGCTTACTCAGCGCACTCAACCATTTCAGCTCCAGGATCAAGTGGAAGCTTAGAAAGAAGAGTTTTGATTCGTCCTTCTTGCATAGCTTCTACTTTAGCTGCAAATAGTTTGCGTTGGCTGCGAGTAAATCGTCTTACTTTTTTTGCTGTTTTAGATGGGCTTTGGTTTGCAAATGTTGCTTTCAAGAGGAAGGTTTTCAGTTTACCGTCTTCCATTTTTTCAACACGTTTTGCAAGCCTTGGCGCGATGTACACTTTGTATACTGTTCCACCAACTGCAACTGCAAATACAGTTAGACCACCAATTTTAAATCTTCTAATTTTAAGAGCTTTTGCATCCGCTGCGCGTTTGATATTCGCTTGCTGATGTTCAGTTGCTTTACGTACTTGCCACTGCTCCAAAGTTTCCCCTGCCGCTGCTGCTTGTGCTTCTGCTGCTGCTGGAGCTGCCGCTGGAGTTGCTTGTTGATCAGGAGCATCATCTGATGAACTTGAGCTAGAACCTGAATCTGAGCCAGAACCTGAATCTGAGCCTGAGCCTGAATCTGAGCCTGAGCCTGAATCTGAGCCTGAGCCTGAATCTGAGCCTGAGCCTGAATCTGAGCCTGAGCCTGAATCTGAGCCTGAGCCTGAATCTGAGCCTGAGCCTGAATCTGAGCTAGAACCTGAATCTGAGCTAGAACCTGAATCTGAGCCTGTTTCTGCCGCCGCTGCTGCCGCTGGAGCTGCCGCCGCTGCTGCCGCTGGAGCTGCCGCCGCTGCTGCCGCTGGAGCTGCCGCCGCTTTTAGTGCAGCTTCCGCATTTTCTCCTGCTTTCAACGCCGCTTGCAGCATTTCTGTATACTTTCTCAGTCTTTCTGCTTCCGCTTCCGTTTTTGCTACGCGTAGTGCCGCTTCCGCTGCTGCTACGCGTAGTGCCGCTTGCTCTGCTTCCGCTGCTGCTTGTGCTTCCGCTGCTGCTTGTGCTTCGCGCATTGCTGCCGCATTAAGTGCAGCTTCGCTATCTCGTCTTGATTGACTTAAACGTGCTCGATCGCGCGCTGCTGCTGCCGCTGCTTCGCGTTCTGCTGTTCGTTGTTCCGCTTCGTGAGCTCTTTGTGCTGCTGCATCTAATCTTTCATTGTCTCTAGCTCTAGCCTTGCTATCACCTTGTTCAACAAAACGTTCGCCTGTAGATCCATTTACTGCTCTTGCTGCTTCAATTTGTGCTGCTGCTAAATCTTCTCCTGATGGTCGAAGAGGGTTTGGCGATTGTGGTTGAGTATCGCCATCGTCTGAGCCTGAATCAGAATCCGCTGCTGCTGCTTCTGCTTCTGCTGCGTCATCCATCGCACGCAATGGTGCTGCCACAGTGCTCAAAAGGAGCGCGAGGCTAAAAAAGAATCTTTTGTTCATGAGTTTCCCCTTAGAAAAGTGTTTATTTATCATAATTTTAGGATATCGTGTGGGGTGAATTTGTCAACAGGGTCTGGGGCTTAAAAGAGCCTTTCCATAGGGGTTATCCTCTATAGGCAGTCTGTTCTTCGTTTAAATTGCCACCATGAAAGTATGGTAAAGAGGCTGCCAAAGGCGAAAAGCGCACTCATACAAAGTCCAAAAGGCAGATATTCTGAGGATCCAGTAATAGCTCCCTTTGCCCCTTCAGTAAGGTATAAGCAGGGGTTGAGCAATACGAGTTTGCCCAAAAAGGGGGAATATTTTTTGATGGCCCAAAGAGGCGCCCAAAATCCACCCAGCGCTAAAAGTGCACCATTTACTCGGCTCCAGAGCGCACCAATATCCGCTGTTCGTTTGAGCACTACCGCCGCCAAAAGATGGTATGCCGAAAGGCACATTGATCCGGCAAAAAGCAGTGCAAAAAGCTGTGGCCAATTGGTATTATTCATACTCACGTATGAACCCAATAAAAGCTTGCCCATCGGATAGTAAGGCAACGCGATTAAAAAAGTATAAAGGCCGGTAAATATAATACGCTCTAAAATAACCAAAAAAGGGCTCAGCATCGTGATTTGATATTCTACGTAGCGTTTGCCCTCTAAATCAAAAAGCAGCTCAATATTTTGCTTATAAGTAAAAAGCAGCGTGACTACCAAAATATTACCCGCAAAAAGAATCGTATTCAGTGTTGGATTAGGATCGGAAAAGTTTGCATGCCCTTGAAAGTAAGCGCTTTGAATTGCAAATACGATAGGATAAATGAATGCATAATTTATAGCATTATTCATGAGCTGGCTGCGTTTTGTGAAAAAATCACGACGCATGAACTGTAAGAAAATAATGAAAGAATGTTTGAATGCGATCATACGGGATCCAATCGGTTAGTGATGCCACGGGCAGCAAATCCAATAGCGAATAAAATGGATACTCCAAGGCCAAGTATGCAAAAGTGCACGGGGATATAATTTGTGCCTCCAATAAGCGTTGCGCGCAGTCCCTCGGCACTATACGTGAGTGGACTTGCAAGCATAATGAGTGATGCTTTTGGTGAAAATTCTCGCGCTTTATGCCACACAAAAAAGAGTGGGCTGAGCATGAGCAAAAACGTTAATCGTCGTGGCCATAAATTTTGCATAAACCAATCAAATTGATAATAAAAACTCAGACCAAGAAACAGTAATCCATTAAAGATTAACGTCATCATATAGATAACGATAAATAATGGATAATTGGGCGATATTGATTGAAATGCATCGCTTAATAGTATGATGCCGATGCTAAAGAGTGGCAGCGTAACAATTGCGGCTTCCATACAAAAGTAGGTGATGTATGATGCAAAGAGCCAGCGTTTTGGCAGCGGAAGCGTCATATGATAATCGATAAAACGATTAAATTTAAGATCAAACAATGTACGAATACCAAAGCCCATTCCTTGAAAAAGCAATTGCATTGCAATAGCACCGATAAAGAGCGGCGCTACTAAATCATGCGGCACGCCCATGGCAGGAAAAAGCCCCCCAAATTCAATAACACTTACCAATACACGTACGGTAGCATTGATGAGTGCATGAGTGAGGCGTTGTTGAATTACGACTGCATCTCGCCGCACGAGCATGCAATAGGTAAGGAAATAATTTTTATTAACCAACATGTCGGCTACTCGTTTTCTTTTTTATGTTCATCTTCCACAAGCTCAATAAAAATATCTTCCAACTTATTATCATGATGCTGTGCTTTAAGTGCTGCCACAGATTCAATAAGTATTACCTTCCCGCGATGAAGCATGCAAATGCGATCGGAAAGAAACTCAGCTTCATCAAGATAGTGGGTGGTTAAAATAACAGTAACGCCACGATCTTTCAGGCCACGAATAATGTGCCATAATTTTTTACGAATATCTGGATCAAGACCCACGGTAGGCTCATCTAAAATTACCAATTGCGGATTGTGCATGAGTGCGCGTGCAATTAAAAGTCGTTGCTTATTTCCGCCTGAAAGCGCATGAACTTCAAAAGAAGCGTAGCGCGTCAGCTCAAGTTCTTCCATGAGCGCCTTTGTTCGATCAACAATTTCTTTTTCCGGCATGAGAAAGTAGCGGCCAGCAAAAAGTAAATTTTGTTCAACCGTGAGATACATATCAAGGTTTTGTGTTTGCGGGCAAAAGCCAAGTGCACGGCGATACGTCATCAAATCATCGTAGATTGAGACGCCATTAAATAAAATAGAGCCGGAAGTTGGCGGATGCAGCGTAGCTAAAATAGATGAAAGCGTAGTTTTTCCAGCGCCATTAACGCCAAGAAGCCCGAATACTTCTCCACGATTAATTGTCATGCTCACGTCATTGAGTGCGACGACAGGATTTGTTTTTGATGGATAGATTTTGGAAATGTTTTGAATTTGTATGAGAGGATTATTCATGCTTAAGCCTTATAAGTAACTGATTTTATGCTATCAGAAATATATCCCATCCGCAAATCAAAGAGAGGGTCTATTGTAAACTGTTGCATACGATTTACAGCATGTGATACGGTGACCTCATGTTAAAAGCGGTATGTTTAATGGTCTTTTTTTTTGAGCTTTTTTCTATCAGAAAAAAAGAGTTGCATTAAATGATAGCTATGCTAAGAATCGTAAAGAGAGTAATGGAACTATATTTTCTAACCTTTTATTCCGGAGGATAGTCTAATGAGGCGATATGTAATGGAACTCATTGGCGCGTTCTTTTTAACCCTAGCTGTGTGCATCACAGGTGTACCTTTAGCTGTTGGACTTATGTTCATGGCTATGTACTACATCGGTGAAGGTGTTTCTGGGGGTTACTACAACCCAGCGCTTACTGTAGCAGGCTGGATGCGTGGTGTTCTTAATGTTGAAGATATGCTTATCTACGCTGGTGTACAATCAGTTGGTGCATTCTTTGCAGTATGGCTTTTCAGAGCATTGACTAACCAAGTATTTATGCCAGACGTAATGGCAGACCTTTCTATGGGTATGGCTATCTTGGTTGAAGTGCTTATGACTGCAGTACTTGCATTAGTAATGCTTACTGTTGCTACTTCTAA
This sequence comes from Candidatus Babelota bacterium, assembly GCA_029262555.1. Lineage (GTDB taxonomy): Bacteria > Babelota > Babeliae > Babelales > Vermiphilaceae > JAJCZB01. The sequence goes on from JAJCZE010000011.1 coordinate 6,462, forward strand.
AGATTACAAAGGTAGCGTAGTAAACGGAGCGGTAATTGGTCTTACTCTAGCAGCAGTGCTTATGGTAAGTTCAAGCATCGTTAACCCAGCAATCGCAGTTGGTGCATACCTTGGCCAATTGTTTGTTGATGGTGGCGCATTGTCTCGCGAATTACTATTCGTGTACATTTGTGCTCCACTTGTAGGTGGTGCTCTTGCAGCGCTTACTTACGACTACTTGCACCCATCTAAAGGCAAGTAGAATCTCAATTTTTTTGTAGATCTTAAAAGAGGGAAGCCACGTGGCTTCCCTTTTTTTTATGTTCAGTTTAAATAGACGCCCTGTAGTGTTTTAGCATCAAGGGTATAAGTTTACTGATGATCTCGATTGGTGAGCTTTTTATAGAGGTCTTCATTATTGAATTTTCTTGCTGCAGAAATAATACGGCATATATCTCGACGTCCGCACTCTTTTGCCGCCATAATAGCGTCTCTGCCATCGTGTGATATAAAGGGATCAGCATTATATTTCAAAAGAGCGACCACATAGTCAATACGCCCCATTCCAGCGCTTACAATAAGTGCGTTTTTTCCTGATAGCTGTACATCAGGGCTCGCTCCTTTTTCAAGCGCAGCAATTACATCTTGTACCGGTTTTTTTTGCTCTAAAGCTTTTCTTAATTCTACAGTTGCTTGCATTTTTGTATCACAACCATCAACGGCTTTGCTTTGTTTATCTAATTCGTGCTCACTAGAAACTTTATATAGTATTTTTTGAGCCAGAGCTTTGTGACCATTGTTACTTGCATGCCAAAAAGCAGTATGGCCTTTCTTGTCTGTTGTATTTAAATTTGCACCATTTTTAATTAAGAGATCGACCACATCTTTATGATTTGCACGCGCTGCAAGCATAAGGGCAGTGAGTCCTTCATCATTTGCACTATTGGGAAAAGCGCCTTGCTTGAGTAAAAAATCAGTTATCTCATAATAGCCTTTATCGGCTGCCATCATGAGGAATGTAACTCCAGTTGGAAGCGGTTGAAAGATCAGGCTAGGATTGTGTTGTATGAGTAATCTTACATTATCAATATGATTATTGGATATTGCGTTGGTTAGTTGAAACTCAACTCCATCTAATCTTATCAGGGGACGAGGGTCACTTGCTGCTGCGCTAGCGGCTGCACTCGCAGAAGAATTGGTTGGAGGATTTCTTTGCTTTAAAAGCGTGGTAAGTATTTGGCGCTGCAAATCCGTATGGCCACATTGTCCCGCATATTTTGCAGCTGTAAGCTTTTTATCATCCTGGGCTGTTAAATCGGCACTATTTTCAATACAAAGATCTACTACCGTTTTATTTCCTGCTTGCGCTGCAATCATGAGAAACGTTTTGCCTTCAGGAAGGCTTGCATTTAGAATATGGGGATTTTCGCCAACTATTTGATGTACAGTCTCATTGTTGTCTGTTGCAATGGCAATCATGAGGCGAGCCTGTATTGTTGTGAATTCAGGATTTGCAGCATTAAGCGTTGATCCAACTAGTCCAAGAGAAAAACCAACTATAAGTAGCGATGTGAAAATGATACGTTTCATGAAATAATCCCCCAAAAGAATAACCCATTATTTCTAATAGAATACTCTTTTGGGGGGTTTATGGCAATAGGAAAAAGGACTATTTAGTGCAGAGGGCTATCTGTTTTCGATTTTTCTTTACGGGCCCTTTGCTATTTGGCGTGAGATCAAAATCAAAGATTTCCGTTGGCACGTAGACGGTAGTAACGGAATTGGGAATATCTACGATTCCGCTGATTCTGCCTTCAACCGGCGCAGTGCTTAAAATCATATACGCTTGCTCGCCAGTATAGCCAAATTTTTTCAGGTATTCGATCGCATTGAGGCAGGCTCGTTTATACGATACGTATGGATCCAAGTAGTGTTGCTTTCCTTTTTCGTCTACCGAAATACCTTCAAAGGTAAGGTATTTGCTGTAATTCGGCTCGAGTGGGCTGGTCTCAAAAATAGGATTAGTCGTAACGCCGTATTTTTTCATTCCGCCTTTAATGAGGTTTACTTTAATATCAATCCAGCCGGCCATTTCAATACCGCCACAGAATGAAATTTCACCATCACCCTGGCTAAAGTGAATATCCCCCATAGAGAGATTTCCACCTTTTACAAATACTGGAAAATATCCGCGTGATCCGCGTGTAAGATTTTTAATGTCGCAGTTACCACCATTTTCACGTCCGGGAACAGTACGCGCGCCTTCTTTCATAATTTTTTCAGCTTTTGCGCCTGTTGCCATACCAGCCAAAGCGCCTTTTTTTTCTGGAAGAGTAGCAAGGGGCGGTACTCGTTTTGGATCAGTGCGAACGAGCGCTTTTTCACGCTTTGTCCATTCATCTAACAGCTTGCGTGATGGAGCTGTCCCAATTAATCCTGAATGAATGATTCCGGCAAAGCGAACGTTGGGAATGTGGCGAGATTGCGCATAAATACCTTCAAATTCCCAAATAGCTTTTCCAGCGTTTGGAAAATGATCAGTTAAAAAACCACCACCATTTTTACGATCAAAGATACCAGTGAATCCCCAGGGGGATGCTTGCAAGGCGCCAATGTCTAAAATATCAACGACTAAAAGATCACCCGGTTCGGCACCACGCACTGCAACAGGGCCACTTAAATAGTGCACCTGCGTAAGATCAACATCACGCACATCATTTGCCGAGTTATCATTTTTAATTTGACCACCCGTCCAATCCAAGCATTCAATTCGAAACACTGCGCCCGGATCAACTACTTTCACTGCGGGGACATCAGGATGCCATCTATTATGAAGAGGGACCGGTTGATCCTTCGGAGAATTGTTCACTTCGACTGGTATTAATACTTCTGGCATTATCTTCCTTTTTTTTAAATGAGGGTTTAACAATTTTTTTCTGTACCCATTCTTGATCATCTCCTGATTCAAGCCAGATGTAGCGCGCAAGATCGCGGCGCTCCGGATCAAATGTAAGTTTTAATCCTTTAAAGTCATACTCTTTTAATGCTTCTAGTTTTTGTAGAATTTTTTCTTTTGTGATGGGTGGTATAATCTGCTGCATTATGTCTACTAAAATACTCGTTGTAATATAGGCTTCTAAAGAAAAAATATCATACGGATAATTGTTCGCATCCATTGCAGCACGATACTCTTTTACGATTTCGAGATCGCTTGTTTGCGGATTAGGAACAACGGCCCCAAAGAGTACTTTAAGCCCGTGTTTATTTAAAAAACGTCTGAATGAAGATTCACCTAAAAACGAAATGCCAAAGAGTTGTTTGTTGGTGAGAAAATCGATACCAACTTGGCGAATCAGTTCACGCGTTGCCTGCCCGGTAGAAAAAAATCCAATTGCATCCGGCTGCGCCTTTTTTATTTTGTAAGCTTGCTCTTTAAAATCGACACTGTTTCTTTGATAGGGTACATCAGTCCAGGTTTTGATGCCTTTTCTTTCAAGTTCTTCGTGTGCCGCCTTAAGCGGCCCTTTGCCATATGCATCATCTTGATAGAAGAATGCAAATCGAGATGCAGCGCCATCGGTTACCATATAATCAACGAGTGCGCGGACTTCATCCGCATACGTTCCTCGGAAATGTACGATCCCTTTTAACTCAGGGTCTCTAAATTGCGGGGCACCCGTAATGGGAAAAAGAACCACTGCTTTTTTGTTTTTTACATAATCAAGATAGGATGCAAGCGTGGGGCTTCCAACGGGAAGCAATATCAGTTCAGCAGTATCTCGGGTAAGCAAGGTATTGATATTTTTACGTGTCATATGTGGAGTATAATTATCGTTATAGACAATTGAACGCAAGAGCGTATTATGCACGCCGCCCATTTTATTTTCATCATTCAAGCGAACAGACATGCCGCGCTTTGTGCGTTGTCCCATGATTGGTACTCCTTGTACCAATGCCATGCTTGATCCAATGGTTAGGTGACCGGTAGTGCTATTTTTATTTTTTTCATCCATTGAAATGCCGGTTTTTATATTAAATGATGTCACTTTTTTAAATGATTGATCGCTACCACTTTTTCTATTATAAAGAGCAATATCGCTTTGCGAGAGTGGATTGCCAACTGTTACAATGGCAAACGCGTCGTATGTAAAACCAAGTAATCGTTTATGTGCTTCAATGGGGGTTGAAATAAGTCCCCATGCTGTTGCACCTTGATCTTGATCCATTTGTGCAAGCCCTTTTTTTGCGAGATGTTTTTTGATCCAAGGTTCGCTTTTTATAATACTGATCACATTTGGCAATACATCCGATTGTGCAACTTGTTCTTTTCGCTGCAATGAAATGATACTGCTGCCATTTTTCACTTCCTCCGGCATATTTTGAGCTACAATACTTTCATCAATAATGAGTTCCGAGCGGCCGGATGGAGAAATGCGAATATAATGTTTTGCATCTTGATCCGTTGTTACATAGAGCCCTTGAGGGAGTGTAGCAAAAAAATCAGTCAGCTCTTTTTTAAGAGGAATTCCGCTTTTAAAGAAAGACGATCCACGCAGTTTTAATTCTTGGCGGAAATTTAAATTTGCCCAATAGTTATGCCGCTCTTGCTTGCCTTTAAGATAAAAAACAGTGTTCGGATTTTGTTTCATTAAAAGTAAAATAGTAACAATTGATTCAACGTTGTAGGGCCCGCGGCTGATACTATTGCCATTAAAAATAAGATACGTGTTTGGTTTTATAAGCGTGAGTGAATCATCAAGATATTGTTCTTGTTTTAAATAGTTTAAAATGCGAATAAGTGAATGAAATCCACCACTCACTTCTCCGCAAATAATCAGCTCTGAGTCGATGGGTGCGATCAGTTGCTCTGCATGGTTTTTGCTTCCGGTTTTCTGATGGCGCTGCACTGTTACAGAAGCAAGAAGTTTGGAAAGCGTTTGCATAATTGATGCTTGCCGGCCAATTGCGCGCGTGAAAAAACCAGGTGCAAGTGACGAATAGAGTTCATCATAGTTGGGGTTGCGCCAATTGGTGGAGCTGTTTTTTGGAAATTCATTTAAATTTTTTGCTCTATTTTGAAGCTCAGAAAGGGTAGCAGTTCCTGCGATTGTGTGAGCAATACACAATAGTAGGAATAGGTTTTTTTTCATAGACTCACCATACGATAACGTAAATTGCAGCTGCGATAATGATTGTGTGCAAAGCAGTAATACAGATTATTTTTAGTTTGGAAGAAAGGGGTTGGGCAGCTTCTATAACGTTGATTATGAATATGCCAATGATGGCTGCTAAAAAAAGGAAAAAGAGAAGGTCAGAGATCATGAAAAAGCCGGTTTTTGGCGATAAGTTTTCAATAACGAATCGGTATGCAAGCGTGGCTGTTACTCCGGCAGAAGTGATTGCGATTGCACTAATAAGGCGTAATGAAATACTAAAAAGTAATAGGTAAAAAATGAGAGCAAGTGGCAAGATAATCGAAAGCGTATATCGGATACTATTGCGCGAATAATCAAGCGTGAAAAGGGTGGCAGGATATTGCACATTTTGACGCGCATCATAGGGATCGAGCTCCGATTCGATATATCCATTTGTTACTACAGTATCGACAAGATCCCATCCTGAACTACTTACATTTGCATTCACGGTAAACTCCCGCCGTGAGCTCTCAAAGAGTGCCTCACTTGGCGATACAAATTTATTAATCAGCGTGAGGTAAATGCTGTGGCTATCAAGCGGGAAATCTTGATAGTTTAAATCACTTTTAAATTCCACTCTGATTACGTATTTCACGAGCATTTTATCATCAATTAATCGAATGTCTGGATCGGATTTAGTAAGAATAGTTCCCTTAATAAACGAAAACTTAGAAAGGGAATCGAGCGAAATGGTTCCGGGATTAAACTTAAACCAAATAGTGCCATCGAAGGTGAATTTATTTGTCACCATGTCGAAATCAATAAACTGATCGATCAAAATACCGGTGGTAACAGTATGAGAAAAACCACCAAATTCTTGATATTTTTCTGGGGTAATGGGATTGATTTTTGGACGCACTTCATGAGAAATAAAAGAGGATGAACGCCAGATGATTAATCCAATCATAATGCTGACGCTCAGAGCAATTAAGCTGAATTGAAAAGCGATACCTACCGGCGTTCGCACGCGTTCTTTAAATTCCACTACTCACTCCTTTGGTATGTTTTGCAGTGTAGCGAGTGGTGATATGAAAAGCAACGGTCCGTGTTTTTCTTAATAATCAATTCTTTTTACATTTCATTTTTCATCTCGCCTGTGCACCCAGTCTACCCCAAGGTCGCGCCAGTCTGCGTCGGGCACGGCAGGACGAACGGTTTGGTTATTGTTTTGAAAAAGCCTATTTATAGGCAAACTCCTTTTCTTTTGGGGGCAAATTTTGATACAGTAATTGCATAAGGGTTGAAGAAAATTATGATTTTTTTTGGGGGCAAGTATGAAAAAACGATCATTTTTGCATGCTATTCTGTGTGCTATTCTTTTATTTGGCACGATTGCGCCGTGTATAGCGGCTGATCAGGATCAATCTGTATCTAGCTCATCACAATTTCAAAGATTCCAGCGCTGGATAGGTGCTCGAACAAAAGCTCAAGTAGCAGATGTTCAACTTTTATGGCGCTGGGGGTCAAAAAAAACCTGCGGACAAGAAGTAAGCAAGAAAGAATTAGCAGCTGCAAAGCGCGTTGCTAAAAAAGTAGGTATTTCTTTGGCTGTGATTGGCGGAATGATAGGGACATTGCTTTATCGCGCTCCTTTATCATACGCTGTGGAGGTTGGCAATAAACAAATATTTGATGATTTGCTGGAAGAAGAAGGCATTGATATGTCTGAGAGACAGGGGCGCTTTAATAATACGGCATTGAATGAAGCAGCAATGGCAGGAAGACTTGATATGGTAAATAGCCTTTTGAATAAAGGCGCTGATGTAAATAAAAGCGGTCGGCGGGGCTATACTCCCTTACTGCTTGCTGCAAAATATAATCATGCTGATATAGTTAAGCGACTCATACAAGCCCCTGGTATTGATATAAATGCTTACGTTCCCAGAGGAGTATACGGCCCTACGGTAGATTGGGGTGCGTTAGATTTTGCGGTATGGAATGAAAACAATATGATGCTAAATGAATTATTGAAAACTACCATTGATTTAAAAGGGGGCGGGAGGCTTTTGCTTTTAGCACTTTTAAAAAATAATTTTGGGGCGCTCGATCTCCTATTGAAGACATCTAAAATTGATGCAGAGAAGAAGGAATGGGCATTGCGATCATCAGGGCGCCCGGATTTCATTTCGCGGTTATTACAAGAACAAGATATTGATATAAATGCACAAGATAGTTCTGGTATGACCGCATTGGATCTCGCAGCCAATAACAAAGATAAATTAAAGGTAAGACTCCTTTTAATGCGCGGGGCTACGCCTTCAAATAATCCTTTAGTTCAGCAAGTTTTGCGCGAGATAGGGCAAGAAGCCCGGTCTCGTGAAATAGGAGAACGAAAAAGACCTACCAGGAGAAGGCGTAGGCGTGTGGCGCTTGTAGGTGCTGGTCGAGAGTAGGTCTTATTCCTCACATTGCTCGAATCATGATTTTCTCGTATGCTTGATAGAAATTCGTTCATATTTTGCATGTGTTACTTGTGAGTGAGCTCCATGAAGATTTCTATTGCTTGGATTTTTGATCATATTGATGCGCGTGTGCAGGATATCGATATTCCTGCATTGATTGATAAATTAAACGAAACTACTGCAGAGATTGAGCAGTGGCAGCAGATTAAAACTGATCTTGCGCCATTTGCACTTGCGCAGATCAAAAGTATTACCAAAGATATACACGTAGAGATTCCTGAGTGGGGCACAGATGCTCGTTTGCCACTGCGCAGTGATGCAAAAGAGGGCAGCTGGTATCTCATCATTAAAGAGGGCGATGCATATAGCTGGGCGCTTTCTACCGATTTGGGTGCGCATAAAGAGATGATTATTCCGGCAGTTACTGGCGGCACTGATCTGCAAGATGGATCATGGAAGCAATCCTTTGAAACGTATGACGTTATTTTCACCGTTGATAATAAATCGATTACTCATCGGCCAGATTTATGGGGCCATCGTGGCTTTGCGCGAGAAGTGGCCGCAATTTTAGATTTGAAACTATTGCCCCTCGATGATTTTATTGTGCCACGGAAAGTACTTCCGCATGAATGGAGCGCGCAGGGCACTCCCGATAATCCTTATTCTCTTTCCATTAAAGATCCAGAGCTGTGCAAACGATTTGCTGGATACACAATTTCAGAAGTTCAAAACCAATCATCGCTTTTATGGATGGCGGCACGGCTTTCTCGCGTTGATTCTCGTGCGATTGATGCGTTGGTAGATTTCACTAACTACGTAATGCTTGATTTGAGTCAACCAATGCATGCTTTTGATGCAGACCAATTAACAAGTGGATCCGTGGCTGTGCGTCGCGCGCAAAATAAAGAAAAGCTTACGTTGCTTGATGATCAGCAGTTGGAATTAACGGATCAAGATTTAGTGGTGGTTGATGGTGATCGGCCGGTATCTTTGGCGGGCATTATGGGTGGCAAAATGTCTGGCATTGCGCCTGATACAACGTCTGTATTTTTAGAGTCTGCCAATTTTGATGCGGCAACGATTCGCCGCTCATCGCAGCGGCATAAAGTGCGCAGTGAATCATCGGCGCGTTTTGAAAAAAGTTTAGATCCAAATCAAAATACTGATGCCATTACTCGTTTTTTAAAACTGCTCGAAGATGCGGGTATGCCATTTAAAGGCAGCGATGCAATTAATTCACTAGGGCCATTAGTGCAAGCGCCAGAGCGGGAAGTATTACATTCATTTATTGAATCTCGTTTGGGTATTTCAATTGCATCAACGTTTATTGAATCAACGCTACGTCAGCTTGGTTTTGAAGTACGAGAAGAGAAAAAAGATGATGATATTGCGTATCACATTACGGTGCCAACATTCCGCGCCACAAAAGATATTGATATCAAAGAAGATATCGTAGAAGAGATTGGCCGATTTTATGGATGGTCGAATATTACGTTGCAGCTTCCCTTTATGCAAACGCGGCCAAAGCCGATTCATAGCGTATTGCAAGTTGGGCGCATTAAGCATCTGCTTTCCTATGGGCTGAATATGCGAGAGCTCTATACCTATTCATTTTTTGATGAATCATTTTTAAAAGAGCTTGCATGGGATCCGGGCGAGACGATTCGAGTAAAAGATCCGGTCTCTGAAAATTGGCATCGATTGGTAACCACGTTGATTCCAAATATGCTTCGTGCCGTGTTTCAAAATGCTGCAGATCATGATGAGTTGCAGTTTTATGAATGGGCGCGCAGTTGGAGCGTGATCAATGGGGGCACTGAATCGAAAAAATGTTCGGGTATTTTTTATTCTAAGAAAAAGCCACTCGATTTTTATGAGTGCAAAGCAAAGATTAATCAGTTATTTCAGTTGCTTGGCATGAAAGCGGAATGGCAGGCGGATAGCGAGCAATCATTTGCATGGCAAGATGGTGCTCATACGGCAACGATTATGGTGAATGGTCAATCGATTGGAACAGCTGGATTTGTTGATCCGCTTTTCTTGAAAAAAATTGCAGACGGGTCGGCATTTGTTTTTGAATTTGATGCGGCGTTTTTAGAAATGTATGAAAAACCGGTTGTGCGATATAAACCAGTTTCAAAGTATCCAGCAATAGAGAGAGACGTGAGTGCACTTGCGCCGCTTTCTGTAACGGTAGCGCAATTGAGTGAATTAATTCAGGGCGTTGATGAGCGTATTGTTTCAGTGCAGTTAGTTGATATGTTTGCAAAGAAAGAGTGGAAGGGGCAGCGAGCGCTTACATTCCGCTACACCATTCAGGATGCAAGCAAGACATTAACAAAGGGGCAAGCGGATACGATTAGCGCTGGCGTGTATGCGGTGCTTGAAAAAGCGGGAGCGCAGATTCGATGAAAACATCACGTGTAGTTGGCTATAGCTTCCTTGCAGGCGTTATTATTTTTCTTGATCGAATTTCAAAATGGTATGCCGTTCATAATTGGCATGTTTCTCAGCAAATAAATCAATTTCTTTCATTTGAGCTGACTTTTAATCGCGGAATTTCTTGGGGGTTTTTTCACAATGCGAGTAACTGTTTGTTTACTACCATTTCTCTTATTATTGCAGCGGTAACTATTATGGTAGTGGCACTTGCAGTGCAAAAGTTAAAAGCGGGTGAATGCATTGTGGGAGAAACGCTGATAGTAGCAGGATCAGTTTCAAACATTATTGATCGTCTGCTTTACGGCGGTGTTGTTGATTTTATTGCGCTCTCGTATGGTGATTGGATGTGGCCGCTTTTTAATATCGCGGATATGGCAATCGTATTAGGAGTAGTAATAATGATCTGGGAGCAATACAAATCATGAATTTTGTACGAATCGCAACGATGATCTCTACGCTTGGTCCGATTGGCTATTTTGGCGGATCCGGGACCGTGGCAACTATTGTAACGCTTCCCTTTGTTTTCTGGACGCATGCAGAAATTCCAAGTCAGCGTCTTTATTTAGGGTTTATTGTTTGCATGTTTGTATTGAGCATGATCCTGGTCCATTACGCATTAAAAAATTTTAAACGGCATGATGATCCATCAGAAATTGTACTTGATGAGGTGATGGGATGTTTGCTTACGTTCTGGGGCATTGCCCTTACTCCAAAATCGATATTGGTTGGTTTTTTGCTGTTTCGCGCACTTGATATTATCAAGTTTGGCTTAGTGAAAAAGGCGGAATCATTTGCGGATGCATGGGGGGTGATTGGTGATGATATGGTTGCGGCCATTATTGCCAATATTCTTTTACGGATGCTTTTTTAATGATGCTTGATAACTAATTTTTATCAAACATCATTAAATATATAAGCTACTGCAGTTTCTCTTTCTACAACGCTTCATATAATCTTTCATTCTCAACTTCGCCCCTCCGCTCAGCCGTCGCCAAGGCTATGGCGGGCAGGCTGGGGAACGCAAATGTATTACATTATTTTAGCTGATTGATTGCTCTACCGATTGGTTTTTATATTTAGCTGTCAACGTTGCCCCTTGCGGGGTGCACGAAGATATTACTTGCCTAATATCTTCGATACAAGGGCAAATAAGAGAAGCATCTCTTATTGATCTCTCTACGCTTGAAACGCTGAACCCATTCGCCTACTGCGACAATCAGTCACTCATTTTTTCTTCTGTAAGATCGGCTCAGAGAGCTGTCAAGCTAGATCAGAATCGCACTATTTATAACGTCAGTCTTGAATGTTTTTTAATAAAGCGAATCAGATCTAGCTTGTCGGATATATGATCCGCAGTTGCAACGTAGAAGAGTAACTTACTCCAAGTAAGAGTAGGAGAATGGTATCCGCCTCAAGCGTAGAGAGATACATAAGAGATGCTTCTCTTATGTGCCCTTGTATTAAATGTATTGGGCAAGCAATACATTTGCGTTCCCCGCGGAGGGGCGAAGTTGAGAATGAAAGATTATATGAAGCGTTGTAGAAAGAGAAACTGCAGTAGCTTGTATATTATATGATGTTTGATAAAAATTAATTATCAAACATCATGCAAAGTTTCTTGGATTATCCCCAAAAAGCCTATAGTATAAAGCATTATGCACAAACTCATAACTCACCTCAAGCACCTCATACTCCCCACCTTCTGCGCATACTGCAAAATCTTTTATCAAGATGATACGCAGGTATTATGTAGTGAATGCAAGGCTGCAATTCGGCCGGTAGTATCCCATCAGTTGCAAATTACCAAAACAAAATCAATTACTGTGCATGCAGTCGGGGCATATGATCAGCCGTTGGTATCATTGCTATTGGCAAAACGGAGTGGCAAACGGACAGTTGCGCATCAATTAGGAAAACTCGCCTGGCAGCAAACAGCAGTGCGGCATCTGGAGTTTGATTGCGTTGTGCCAATTCCCTTGCATTGGACGCGTTATGCATGGCGCGGATATAATCAAGCGGATGAAATTGCGCGCGTAATTGCACATAATTCAGGTATGCCAATGGTGCATCTTTTAAGGCGTATTAAACGGACTCCATTTCAATCCCATTTTACGGGCGATGCGCGTGAGCAGAATGTGATGGGTGCATTTGCACTGAAAGAAAAAACTTCTTTGTATAAAGATAAGCATCTGTTGCTGGTTGATGATGTTATGACCAGTGGCGCTACATTAAAGCAGGCGGCACGAGAGCTGTATCGATTACAACCGGCAAGTATTACGGCGATAGTTATTTCGCGCGTTGCATAAAAAAAGGCCCAGCATGCAGCTGAGCCTTTTTTTAGATATTTCTGTCTTATTTACACAATATCATTACGATCATCTCTTGGATCATACACAGGGGGTTTTGGAGCGCTTGCTGCACTTGCGCCAGCGCCAAGTTGCGTGCTATGCGCAGCGGCTTCTTGCTCTATGTATGCAGATAGTTTTTCAACGGCTCTTTCAATACCATATTGATCTATGAGCGCGCTTGTTTCATCGCCCTCTCTTTTTTCAGCAATTTTTGTTTCTAATGCGAGTAACGCATCAAGCAGTGCTTTTACTGAGTGTGGATTGAGGGGCACTCGTTTAACTCGTAATGTTTTAATTAATTGTTGTGCTTGTGCAATGATAGCGGCAGGATCAACAGCTTCATCACCTTCAGTAGCAAGGCCAAGGTCGGCTGTTATTTTTTGCATGATTGCATCAAGAGAGGCGGTGTTTGCTGCTTTTCCTACGCTGCTCCTTTTCAGTTGAGCTGCACGATCAAGAGTATAGTTCACACCCCATTGATTACTTAATGCAGTATCATGTGCTTGCACGGCTTGTGTGGCGAAAAGCGCTGTTGCTGCAATGTGTCTTTTATATGCACGGGCGGATTGTTCTGCACTTCTAGAGGCTCCATCGCCTACAATAAGAGTATGATAGATTGCAAGTGATTTTAATTGGTTTAACTGGTCAATCATTGATTTCATTTGATTGAGTGCTGCAAGGCGTGCTGCAATATCAGATTGGTCTTTTTGTGCGGCAATGTGAGCAGTTAATGTTTGGGCAGTAGCAAGCAGTGCAGTATCAAGTTTTTGACTTACACTTGCTTGGTAGGCCACATCGAGTGGGGTTTGCGCATCCATTTGAGCTTGAAAGTGAGCGATAAACCCCTCCGGAGTAGTAATGCTTCCACCAAACATTCCTGTGGAATACTCTACTTGATCAACGCTTGCTGGAAGCACCTCTTCTATATCAGAAACATCTGATGTGTAGCCACTCTCATCATCAGATTCATCGGAGTCATCATCTGAATCAGATGATGTATCATCAGGCACCGGAGGTGCAGGACGTGCAGGAGCAGTTTTGGTTATAGGTCGTGGCGCGGTGCCACGTGAGCGTGCCGGAGAAGGTGCAGGAGCAAACGCTCCATCAGAGAGTTGTGGTGCATGCGCACTAGGCGAATCATCATCTGAATCGGAAGAATCTGCAATGGCAGCTCGTCGTGCAGTTACGCCTCTTGCAATACGTTTGGCTTTTTTTCTTTGGGCAATAGTTGCCATGAGCTCCGCAAGCACATCTCCACTTCCGTTGCCAGGTCCCATCATACTCAGCACGTCAGAGTTGATGCAGAGGAGCGCGATAAGTGCATAAAAAATTTTAGTATTCATAAAATGTCTCCTGGTAGATTTTTTGTGTCATATGAGTATAAAAAGGGCCCAGCACGCAGCTGAGCCCTGATATTTACAAGTAAGTTGCAAAAATTATGACCAGTCATCTTCGCCGAGTAGTACGCCTAGTCTGCCTGTAAGTTCTGTAGCTCGTGCATCAAACGCATCGGCATCTTGTGCAAGTGTATCTGCAGCATCTTTGCTTTTTTGAGCTTGAGCAACTGCAGCTGCTTCATTAGCTTCTTTACATGCAGTTATTGCCTCTTTTAATTCAAATAATGTTCCAAGATCAACGGGTATTGCCTTTTCTTGCACTGCGGCAATAAATAGCGCAGCGTCATTTAAGTTAGCAGTTCCTGACTGTAAACCAGCTGCAAGTTCTTGGCTTATTTGAATTGCTTGCGCTATATTAGCACCTTTTGAAGGTCCCGTTTGGTACGCATCAGCTTTAATTTGTCCACATTGAGCAATGCGAGCACGAAGAGTCCATTGGCCCAAACGATCTGCAACATCACTTGCAGTATGAGCGCCTCTCAATTCTTGAAGCTGTGCTTGCTGTGCTTCTTCTAATTCAGCACGTTGTGCTTGTTGAGCTTTATCTAATTCTGCAATTGCAGTATCATTTTCTGCAACCCATTTAAGTACCATTTGTTGTGATTGTGCGCTTACTGAAAGATCTTGTTTTCGAGCAAGATCAAGAAGCTTCATGAGCGTCCATGAAAGTTTTTTATTCATAGCGCAAATAGCTTCTCTTGTAGGGATGTCTGCCTCGGGTGCACGTTGAGCGTGGTTTGTTTTAAAGCGCGCAGCAAGTCTTGCAATCGCTTGGTCTACATAGTGTGCATAAGCATTTACTTCAGCATCAGGAACTGTGTCGCCAGAGAGTAAACCAATCAGAACTGTTGGATCACTTGGATTTGTAAGCGCTTTCCAGGTTGCTGAGTGCGTTGTTTGCATTACTGCTGGACGACGACTTGCAGTTGTGTCTTCAAATCCGTCGAACTGTTCATCGTATGAAGGTGTTTGAGCTTGCTGTGCGATCTCAGTTAAGACATGAGCAAATAATCTTTTAGCTCTTTGTTCTTTAGTAAGCATGGCTTGTTCAGATACTTTAGCAGTTACTTTTTTTGCTGCTGATCGAACAGCAGCTTTGGCTGCGAGCTGTGTGTTCATTTGTGCTGCTGCATCTGCAACAGAACCAACAACATCTTGTACGCCGTCAATTTTTTGCCATTCTACAAATTTTTCAGCTGTTGCTTCTTGTTCGGCTTTGAGCGCTGCAGCTGCTGCATCTTTTTCAGCTTGTGCTTGAGCTGCCTCTTGTGCTGCAACTTCTTGTGCCGTTGGTTCAGCTTGAGCGCCAGCGCCAGCTCCACCAAATATACCATCAAGGAGGTTCCATCCTGTATTGTCATCGCCCTCAGCGTGTGCAGCAAGTGCTGCATCTGCTGCTGCTGTAGCTTCTGCTACTGCCGCTTCTGCTTGCTCTTGAGCTGCTGCTTGATCTGCTGCGTCTGCTTCTTGCTGTGATCTGAGGTGTGGTCCGAATGTAGCTTCAAAGCATTTATCAGCCGCTCCAGCGCCTTCAACTTCAGCAATGATTGAAGCAACGTCCTCTTTTTGTTGTTGAAATTGAGCTTTTTCTAATTGAGTTTGTGTTGCGCTTGCTTCCGCTAATGCTCTTCGAGCAGCGCGGCGTTGGCCTCTCGTTAGTTTTTTGTGTGGTGGTTTTCCATTACCCAGAACGGCTAATGATGTAGATCCTTGAAGCAATAGTGCGAGTGCGAGAAGCAATGTTCCTCTCTTCATAAAATTATCTCCTTAAAGATATTAGATTTATTGAACATACTCTTTCTACCTATAGTACAATTGCTCGATCATGAAAAGAATTTCCAAAAAATGCTTGTATTCTCCTTCATGGTTAACCGTTTATTCTTCTTGTTGCTTTTGGTGTGTTTGTATTTGATGTGCGGTCTTATCGCGCGCAACGGTAATCGCTGCCTTCAGTGCTGCGGTGACAGTTGGGGCAAGTGTTGCTTGCTCATTAACTGTTAGTAATTGTTGAGCAGCTTGAATTTGGATCATAATATCGGGAATCTTTTCTCCGCGATTGAATTTTTGCAAATCCTTTAAGAGTAAGCATCCCAGCATCATTGCTGCTGTTTGGCGTTCACAGGTTCGTTTTAAAGCGTCCTGATCTAATGGTTTTTCTCGTGCCAACATAGTAGTAAACGTGTCATATGTTGCCTCTGTTGTTTTGCGCTCTGCAAGACTTCCTACTCCGGCGATGTCTGGTTGGAGTGCTCCCGATTGCTTTGCGAGCCATCGTGATAGTGCTCCGGTAAGTGAACGTGCAGTTGGATCTGCTGACATTCCAAGAATATGGGCATAACTTTCCATGCCAGAGATATCTACATGACTTGCATAGGGATCGCTCAGAGCAGCCTCCATGGATCTCATATCATCTTGATCATCTGGGAGCCCAGAACTTGCACTTCCAGAATCTGTTTCAGACGCGGCAGCTGCACCAGTGCTTGTAGGATCGGCGGCGTGCATATAAAAGGGAAGCTGTAATAGTAGGATGAAGAGTGCAAATTTGTTCATTAAATACCTCGTGTAGTTTTTTAAGTGCATTATGCCGGACATCCTACGAACAGATTATAAAAAAGGCAAGTTTCAAAATGGCTTGTATACGTAGATGTGATATTTGTAAATTTTTCAGTTTTTGCTACGATAACCCTCATTCATAGTTGAAAAAGATGTCATAACCATTTCACATATTTCAAGAGGATGCACAATGAAAGCAAAAAAACGTGTTTCTCACGGTATTACTGCCTTAATGATTGGATCAATCGTATTGCTTCCAAGTTGTGGGTTGATCGATTGGGTTAAAGAGAAGTTTGGTGGCGATTCAAAGGCGCCGACTTCACAAACAGAAAGCATGAATGTAGCAGTTGCATCAGTGAATGATGGATCGGCAGTATTGGCAACTATTGAGGGTGCACCATTAATTACGAAAAACATGCTTGAAGTAGAAAAGAAAAAGTTGATTGAAGCAAATCCTCAAATGGAAGCAATGCTTGCATTAATGGATGAAAGCCAGTTGAATCGTAATCTTGTAGACGGCATGGCGAGCAGAGAAATCATTCGCAAATACGTGAAAGATAAAAACATTCAAGAATCTGAGAAATATCAAAAAGATCTTCAAATGGCACTTGATCAAGTGCGCGATCTTCTAAACACTCGCTTCTTTATGGAAGATTTCCAAGCGGGAGTAACTGAAGATGAAGTGGCACAATTCTATAAAGAAAACAAAGATTCAATTCCAAACCTTATGCTCTCTCGTGGCGGTGTAGAGTCTGTAGGGATTTCATTTGAAAACGATGCTGCTGCAAAAGCGTTTATGGAAAAAGTGCGTGCAGCGAAAAACAATATTGCTGCTGCGGCAAAAGCTGCGAATCTAGGCGATAAGCTTAAAGATTTCAACTTAGTGAATTCTGAAAGCCTTGGCATTGAGCCGGAACTTCGTGATAAAATTGTAGCAATCAAAAAGACTCCATCATTGCAAACGTTTAAAGCGGGTGATGAAGTATGGGTAGTTGCTGCAAAACGTATCGAGGAGCCTACATATCGCGATCTTGATTCTGTAAAAGCAGAAATCAAACAACTTCTTGAAAAAGATAAAACTATGAAAGTAGTTGAGCAGGAAGTGGCTCGCTTGAAAGGTGAATATGATGTGAAGCTTGTTGAAGAAGAGTTTGCAGCTCCTGTTGATAATGCTCGCGCAGTGCAAGCAGCAGTAGAAGCGCAAGTGCAAGAGCAAGCGGTAGCTCAAGCTGAGCAAAAAGCTGAAGCTCCACAAAAAACTGCAGTTGCATAAACGTATCGATCAGTAATCTGAAATGGGGAACCGTAATTGGTTCCCCATTTTTTTGTTCTTGTGCTATGCTTGGCATCAGAAAATAAGGCGCTTTATTTTAAGATAAAATTGTTTCCATTCCGTTCGCCCTGATACTTCGATAAACTCAGCAGTAAACGCTGCGCTCAGAACTCTCACCGTTCGCCCTGAGCTTGTCGAAGGGTCTCGAACGGTTGAATGTAGAATTATTTTGAAAAGTTTTTATGATTTTTTAACCCTTCGACAAGCTCAGGGCGAACGGAGAGGGGTTGATCTAAGACACAAGGTTTGTCCGGGAGTCGCAATGAAAAAATATATATTCCTTTCTTTAGTACTGGTAGGCATCGCACACGCTCAAGATGAGCAAGTAGTGCCGCCAAATGCGTTTTTAATTGATTCTATTCAGGCAGTAGTTTTTGGTCCAAAGGAGCCAGAGATTGTTACTTATTCTGATGTAATGCGGCCGAGTCTTTCTGGTCAGCAAAGAAGTCTCGATGAGTTAATTTTTGAGCGATTGGTATTTGGTGATGCGCAGAAATTTCAAATTATGACTGACGATGACGCGGTGGATAAATACTTAGCAATGATTCAAAAGCAAAATAATCTCACGCTCGATGAACTGAAAAATGTATTTGCCTCTGCTGGGTATTCATATGAAGAAGGGCGTCAGCAATTTAGACTCCTTCAAACGGTAAATTCTATGCTTGATTTTAAAGTGCGTGCGCAAGTGGTGGTACCGCGTGCAATGGTTGAGCAGTATCATATTGATAACCCAGAAGTTACTGATGCCAAAGTAAAAGTGCAGCGCGGCTTTATTCCGTACGTAGAAGATAAATTAGAGCAGCAAAAAAAGGCGCTTGATTATATGGCACGTACTGGCAAAGAGGTAAAAGATATTCAGTGGGATCAGCCGTTTACCCTAGAAGAATCTGAAGTAGCACGAGATAAAAAATTCTTATTTGAGCTTTCTGAAGGTGCTATTTCTCCAGCCCAAGATATGGGAATCGGTTTTGAGGTATTTCGCGCATTAGAGGTCCAGCCACGAAAAGAAGCTACCCTTGAAGAGCGATATAAGGATATTGCCGATATTTTGCGTAAGCCAATGTATGATGAATTGCTTGCTAACTATAAAAAAAGCTTAATGGACTCTGCTTCTATCTTGTATCTTAAGCCGGTTACGCGAGTTGGCGTGGCGGTA
This sequence comes from Candidatus Babelota bacterium, assembly GCA_029262555.1. Taxonomy (GTDB): domain Bacteria; phylum Babelota; class Babeliae; order Babelales; family Vermiphilaceae; genus JAJCZB01. The sequence goes on from JAJCZE010000011.1 coordinate 25,267, forward strand.
GATGAGGTATAAGGGCTAGTTATCCTTGCGTTTATTCAGCTTTTTTTATTGATCCTTGATCCTTTTTATTTTTTTTGCGCATTGTAAGCATATTGACTTGTATATGTTATGAGGTGAGGGATATGCTGCGTAAACTCTTTCTTATTGGATTGGCCTTAATTGGAATAGCGTTTTCAATTTTTATGATTTATTGGGCAGCTCGCACTCCGCCCGAACAGCCACTTTATTTTGCTATAGCGCAATCTCCATATACGCATTATCTTGCCGGAGAAGGAATTATAGAAACGTTTAATGAGAACAGTGATTTAAGCGTGCCATTTCCCGATTTAATTTCTGATGTTTGGGTGTCTCCCGGTCAGAAAGTATGTAAAAAACAACCACTTTTTAAGTTAGATACGCGTCAGTTTGAAGCCGATTTAAAAGCTGCTCTTGCCCAGGTAGAACGAGCAAAGACAGAGGTTAAGAATCAAGCAGTACAATTTTCTTATTTTGAATCGCTGCGTACAAAAAAAGCTGTCAGTAAGCAGCAGTATACCGAAGCCTTTTATGCGAAAATGCTCGCAATAGATCAGCTACGAGTGGCAAAAAAAGAAGCAAGAAGAATAGCAACGCAAATAGAGCGTTCTATTATTCGTGCGCCTGAAGATGGTGAAATTTTACAGCGAAATATTTTGCCTGGTGAATTTGCAAATGTTAATCCATTTGATCGAAAACATCTTATTTTATTTGGTTCCAGTTCTCATCTGCAAATGCGTGTTAATATTGCAGAAGAAGATGCATGGAGAGTGATTCCTGGTGCTCCTGCGCGAGCATATGTGCGAGGGAATTCATCGATAAGTATTCCATTAACGTTTCAATATATCGAGCCCTATATTGTGCCAAAAGATCAATTAACAGGGTCAGACTTTGAAAAGGTTGACACTCGAGTGTTGCAAGTGATTTATAGTTTCGATAAAGGTGAAAATCCTATTTATGTTGGGCAACTTATGGATGTATATATGGAAGCAAAGCCAAGTAGGTATTCATGAAAAGGATGATGAGTTTTTTTTTAATCCTGATTGGATTGCCAAGTTGTTGGGCGCCAAAGTATACCGTGCCGCGTTATCCTTTGCCCAAACAGTTTGAGTATCAACGAGATGCAGGGATGGGCGAACCACTAGTGGAGTGGTGGAAACAGTTTGATGATAAGCAATTAAATAAACTTATAGATCACGCACTGTTGAAAAACTACGAATTACGTATCGTTCTTGAAAAAATTGAAGAGTCTCGAGAGCTATATAAAGGCAAGCGAGCCGATCTTTTTCCGGAAATAAACGTTGTCAGTGATGTCAGTAGGAGCCGTATAAGCAAGGTGTTAGCTCAGACATCATTTTTAGATCAAAATAGACTTTCATTTTTTTCATTAGGATTTGATGCTTCATGGGAACTTGATGTATGGGGTAAATTGCGCCATGCAAAACAAGCACAGTTTTTTTTATATCAAGCGCAAATAGAAAACATGCGTGATGTATATATTATGCTTCTGGCTGATGTAGCGCGAAATTATATTATAGCATCCGCGTTGTATCTTCAGATACGCTTAGCTCGAGATCGTATCAAAGCAGATGCAGAGCTATTGTGCTTACAGCGGGTGCTTTTTGATGCAGGGCTTGTAAGTCAGATAGCAGTTGCACAGCAAGAACAATCACTTGCTGACTCACAAGATTTATATAAGCGATTGCAGACAGATCGAGCGCAAACAGAAAATCAACTGGCAGTGCTTCTCGGTGATAATCCTGAAACAGTTTCAATGCGGTATCCGCTTAAGGTGCCACTCACCGACATACGTTTGGAGACCGGAATTCCATCAGACTTGCTGAAACGTCGTCCCGACATTCGACAGCTAGAACGAGAGCTTGCATCAGCGAATGAATCGATAGGGCAAGCGGTAGCAGAATGGTTTCCAAGTTTTTCACTTATTGGTGGGTTGGCATCAGAAACAAGTAAAGGATCAGATTGGTTTACTGGTCAAAGTTTAACCTGGACATTTGGGCCTTCTATTAATTGGCCATTGATTAATTTTGGCAGAGTAAAAGCAAATATTAAATCAAAAGAATCTATAAAAAGACAGGCTGCATTGCGATACAGTAAAGCGATTATATATGCGCTTAAAGATGTAGAAGACTTTCTGGTGCAGTATTTTAATGCGCTTGATCAGGCGCGATATTTAAAGCGTCGATACAAACAATCGAAGCTTCAGGAGTCTCTGATAGCAGCTCAATATGAAAGTGGTCTTTCAAGTAAGAATGATGTATTAATTGCTCAAAAAAATCGTATTGATTCGCATAGTTCTTATGCGCAGGCACAGCAAGCGGTAAGCGTGAGTTTAATAGGCGTTTATAAGGCGCTTGGAGGGGGGTGGTAATATGTATCGTATTGCTATAAAAATGCTTACAGAAGATAAAGCAAAATTTTTTGGAATGATATTGAGTCTGTCATTTTCGTCTATTATCATTATTCAACAAATGGCTATATTTATTGGATTAATGCGGCGAACCTATTCTGCAATTAGTGATACTCCACAAGCAAAAATCTGGGTAATGAATCCGAGTGTCAAAATGATCGATGATATTAATCCAATTCGTATGATTGATTTATGGCGCGTGCGCTCAATTGAAGGAGTAAAGTGGGCGATGCCATTCTATAAGGGATTGATTCGAGCTCGGCTATCAAATGGTCAGTTTCAAAGTTGTAATATGTTTGGAATTGATGCAGCTACCTTTGTAGGTGCGCCCCATACGATGTTGGAAGGACGAATAGAGGACTTGCGTAAGCCATTTTCAATTATTGTAGATACAGAAGGAGCGCATGGTAAGCTAGCGCAAGATCAAGGTCCCGGAAAGCCAAAAAAACCGTTGCGTGTTGGAGATGAGATTGAATTAAATGACCGCAGGGCGGTTGTGGTAGGTATTTGTAAGGTAACTCGTACGTTTCGTTCTGAGCCAGTGATTTATACCACTTTTGATCGAGCACTCTATTATGTGCCGTTTGAGCGAAAGCAGCTATCATTTATCTTGGCTGAAGGCGACGGTACTGTATCTAGTGCAGACTTATGTAATAAAATTGAAAAAACAACGCAATTAAAAGCACTCAGTAAGCCTGACTTTGAAAACGTTACAATTGATTATTATCTGGTTAATACAGGTATTCCAATTAACTTTGGAATAGCGGTACTTTTAGGTCTTTTGGTAGGAGCTGCCATAACAGGGCAAATATTTTTTAATTTCACGACGGATAACTTAAAGTATTTAGCGCTCTTTAATGCAGTTGGGGCATCTCGAATGATGCTTGCGAAAATAACATTGCTGCAAGCAGTATTTGTTGCATTTTTAGGATGGGCAATTGGTGCGGGTGCGGCATCATTTTTAGGATTTGTTACGAGTAAAACCCAGCTCGCATTTTATATGCCATGGTCTCTTTTTTTAGGAACGGGTGTGCTGATGATGTGTATCTGTATAGGGTCTTGTTTGATAAGTATTTCTCGAATTTTTAATATTCAGCTTGGGACAATGTTTACACGATGAAGCAAGAAACAATAGTATGCAAAAGCATTAAAAAATCATTTACGAATGGTGGCAAAAGCATTGAAGTGTTGCATGATATAAATCTCACAACGTATGAAAAAGAAATGATTATGCTTATGGGGCCATCTGGATCAGGTAAGACTACATTGCTCTCTATTATCGGAGGTCTGCTTGATCAAGATAGTGGAGAGTGTACTATTTTAGGGCAGAGCATTAATCAGCTCGAAGAGGATATAAAGACAGAGTTTCGCGGTAAAAACATAGGTTTTTTATTTCAGCATTTTATTTTAGTGCCTACATTAACGGCCGTGGAAAATGCGGTTGTGCCATTGTTGTGTTTGGGAGCACCTCGTCAAGAAGCCTTTTCTCGCGCATCTGAAATATTAGAGCAGCTGGGCCTTGGAGATCAGCTGCATAAAAAACCGGGCCAGCTTTCAGGAGGAGAGCAGCAACGGGTTGCGCTTGCTCGGGGATTTATTCATAACCCAGCAATCATTTTGTGTGATGAACCAACAAGTTTTTTGGATATTGATCGTGGTAAAAAGGTTATGGATATTTTACAGCGTATGAAAGATGAAACAAATGCAACAATTATTGTGGTAACACACGATCAAAGAATATTACCATTTGCCGATCGAATTGTTCATATTGAAGATGGCGTTATTACGCAAAAGTCATAGATTAGCTATTTTCTTCTTTTTCTTCTAAAAGCTCCATTGCCTTAGAAACGAGTAGTTTTGTTTTGTCAGCCACGTCTTTTTTTTCAGAAAAAAAGTTATTCAGTAATGTTTCCATACTGAGTGACGCTTGATTGCTTCCAATTCGTCGGATGCGTTCGGTAATAGGGCGGATTGGGATAATGCCAACAATATACATGGCAGACTTGCATGCTTCTTGTATTGCTTTTAAATCAACCAAGTCTTTTTGATTTTCGGGAATATGATACAGAATTTTTATAACAGCATCTTTAATAGAATGCTGGGCGATCGCATCAAGAAGTTGTTGCGTTTGGGGAGAGGATGAGTTCAGTTTTGCCTCAATTTGCAAAAATGGACGCGTTGGGGTCTCCATAAATTCATAGGTAGCGGCACCTTTTTTTGGAATAGAAACAAGGCAGAATCCTTTTGGCTCTTTTCGTTCACCAAAATCAACTCGTTCGATTGATCCGGAATAGACGATAGGAATAGCGTTCTTTTTATTCAGATTTTGATTGCGATGCAAATGGCCGAGAGCTACATAATCAAATGGTGCGATAGCAAGTTGAGATGGCATGAAAAGAGGATCTGTTCCATAAACTGCTCGTTTTTCACTTCCAGAAAATACTCCTGAGCTTACCGTTAAATGCCCGGCAAGGACTGCAGGAATAGATTGGTCTAATTTTTCTGCATGATCTGCAATGATACGGCATGCTGCCTTAGAAATGTATTCAGTGATGTTGGTTGAGGCTGCTTCGTGTTGTTTTAATGCAACGGAATTACGAGTTGGCCACGGCATGCCAACAATATTAATGGGACCTTTTTTTGTTTTGAGATGGATTGTTTGTGGCTTTGAAATAACGTGAAAGCCGTCAAGTGGAAACTCTCCAAAAAGTTCAAGCGCATTTGCTTTTCCAAAACTTAACGGGTGATCATGATTACCAACAATGATCACAATTGGAATCTTGGCATCGTAGAGCCTAAAAAAGCATTGAATTAAAAGACGTTGTTGGGTTTGAGAAGGGTGCGCGGTTTTATATGCATCTCCACAAAAAAGAAAAAAATCGACGTTTTTTTCAATAGCTACATCAATACAATAATTAAGAGCTCGATCAAAATCTAAAAGACGAGAGTGGATCCCGGTCTGCGGATCCACTCTTCCATAATTTTCCATGCCAAAATGTATATCTGCGGTGTGTATAAATTGAATCATTGATCTGTTGTGCTGCTATCGTTGTGTGTTTTATATGCACCAATAAACGAAAGGGATTCTTTTGACGAATCAATCTCTTTTTGTGGTGCGGTATTGTTTTGGTATTGTTCTTTATTTACTTGGCGTGCTCGTCCAATAGCCAAAGTGTGCTCGGGTACGTTTTGTGTGATTACTGATCCTGCTGCGGTAAAAGCGTTTTGTTCGATAGTAACGGGTGCTACCAAACTCGTATTGGTTCCGATAAAAACGTTGTCTTTAATAGAAGTGGTGTGTTTTTTTTTGCCGTCATAGTTGCACGTAATGGCACCAGCTCCAATATTAACATTTGATCCAATTATTGCATCACCCAAATAGCTTAAATGTTTTGCTTTTGAATTGTTGCCAATGGTAACTCGTTTTGTTTCTACAAAGTTTCCAATTGCGCAGTTATCTCCAATAGTGCTTTCTTGTTGTACGTGTGCGAATGGGCCAATTTCGCTGTTGGCACCAATGCTCGCATTGCGAATGATAGAGTGGGGATGCACAGTAGTATTATTACCAACATCACTTTTTTCTAAAATAGTGAATGGGCTGATAGTGCAACCCGTTCCAATTTTTGTACCAGAAAGAAGATGCACGCTGCAACCAATAAAGGTTCCTGCGCCAATAGTAACGTCTAGATCCATCTGTACGGTATGCGCTGAAGAAAAACGAACCCCGCGATCCATCCAATATTTAATCAGCTGTGAGCGTTTGATTTGTTCCATTGCCCATAGCTCTTGATGCGTGTTTACTCCGCGAATATGATCGAAGGGTACAGTAGTGGTAGTTACTGTGTATCCTTGATCGGTGGCAACATTGATTAAATCAGAAATGTGGTATTCATTTGTAGACTTATTTTGTTTTATTTTTCCTAATTCTTTTTCTAAGAAAGAACGACTGAAAATATAAATTCCTGCGTTTACGCAGCAGAGATCTTGCATTTCTGTTTTTGAAAGCTCGTGCGCTTTTCGTACGGTAATTTGCGCGCCTTTTTTAACCACTCTGCTGTAGCTGAATCCACTCGGATCGCCATTATGGGCAGTTACAAATGATACTGCAGCGCCAGTTGCTGTGTGTTGTTCGTAGAGTGATTCAATAATGCCTGTGTTGATAAGTGGCACGTCTGCTTTCATAACTAAAATATGAGAACTTTGAAAGTGGGATTGTAATACGCGCAGTGCGCTGGCGGTGCCATTTATTTCTTCTTGTTCGAGATAGGTAATAGCATCGGAGTATTTTTTTTCAACAGCTGATTTAATTTTTGCTTTTTGAAACCCAACTACGAGAGTAGTGGGAATGGAAAGTTCTTGCAATACAGAAAGGGGATACAGAAGGATTTCTTGTCCACATACTTTTTCTATTAACTTTGTATTGCCGGTATTGAATCGTGTGGATTTTCCTGCCGCCAATACAATTGCTTGCATATCTGTTAACATTACTTCCCTTTCATAATCGGTCGAAATTTGGTTGGTAGAGTGTATCATATTCAATGGTTAAGTCTATAATATAAGCATCTTGTAAAGCGCAAGAGTATCTACTAAAAGCCTTTTCAAAATTGCATAATGCGGTATTATATATCGAATGGCTTTTCTAGAGATTTGCATAAAAAGGATCTAGTTACGTGATAGAGAGAGGCGGCAAGAGTATAATGCCAAACAAAAAACAGTTATACAAAGCAATACTTATCAGCGCGTTTGTTTCGCATTGTGCAGTTGCAATGGTTTTCGACAACAGACACCTGCCGTTACTGCAAAGGCCTCGCCTTACAGTAGATGGAACTCGCAATGAATTTGCGACAAAATTATTTGTGACTACCGCAAATGAAGCGCTTAATGATCGTCAAGAAGGCATTCCGCTTGGGGAATTATATGGTACCTTTGATCAAGTACAGCTTGCAAAAGGTATTGCCGCGCAAGGAAACCCAAATCCATTACCCTCTGAGTATCAAGGAATTATTAGTCGCATTCCGTGGGATGTTGGCGGCAAACGTCAAGCGCAAGGTATTGCATTTGCGTGGCATCAATCGATTGTAAAATGGCTTTCAACAGGCTTTTCATGGCTCTTTATGCGTGCAGTTTCTCGATTTGATTTTAAATTAAATAGTAATGGTATTGAGCCGAATATTTCGATCACTTCGGGTGATGCGATTTTGCTGGATGATAATCGGCGTGAAATGTTTGATCAAGTCTGCATGTGTGATGGAGCGGTGACTCAGCTCGGATTTGGTGACATTGATTGGTATCTGCGACTTGGCCATATGTGGGAATATAGTTACAAATTCAGACGCATTGATGCAGGATTTCGGCTTGGTGCATTATTTCCAACGGGCGTAACAATTGAACCATCTAAACCCGCTTCGATTCCATTTGGCGGTAATGGCCATTGGGGATTATATGCTGCAGCCGATGCGATGTTTGAATTAAAAGAAGATTGGAAAGCAGGATTTTTATTACGAGTAAATAAACGATTTAGTAAGATCCAAGCATTACGCGTTCCGATTGAAAAAGAGCCACACATTTTTGGAAGTATTGTTGCGGATGTAAATGTGAGTCCTGCGGTGACTGCAATCTTCTCTCCATACTTTCTTTTTGAGAATTTACGACAAGGTCTGGCATTGGGAGTAAACTTTACGCTAACCTGGCACGGTAAAGATTGTTATGAGGATACGTGTTGCGATCGAACGGCGCCTCTCAACTTAGATGCGGTGCATAATTTTTCAGATTGGACATCAGAGTATTTTACGGTAAATATTTTGTATGACTTTGGTAAAATGAAATTACATCGAGACTTTAATCCAATTCTTACATTCCGCTGGGATATTCCCTCAACACTTTTTGCTGCAAGCCGTGTAGATAAGGCGCAACGTGTGTCGTTAGGTTTTGATTTCTTATATTAGAGAGTTGGTGTTTTTACAGAAGGAATCTCTATGAAATTTTTTCCCGCTCGGAAATGGTTTAGCATTTTTTCAAATGATATGGCGATTGATTTAGGGACTGCAAATACGGTAGTTTATGCACGCAATAAAGGCATTTTATTAAATGAACCGTCTGTGGTTGCGGTGAAGGTGAATACTGATAATGTATTGGCGGCTGGAAAAAGCGCAAAAGAGATGTTGGGAAAAACTCCTGAAAATATTGTAGCGTGTCGTCCGATGCGAGATGGGGTAATCGCTAACTTTAAATTAACTGAAAGCATGCTCCGTCATTTTATACGGCTGGTACATAATGATCGCAGAACGCTGTTGCGCCCTCGAATGATTGTGGGTGTGCCGTCTGGTATTACGCAAGTAGAAAAACGAGCAGTTGAAGAATCGGCAAAACAGGCTGGCGCGAGAGAAGTGTATACAATTATGGAGCCAATGGCCGCAGCGATTGGTGCAGGGCTTCCTGTGCAAGATCCCTGTGGAAATATGATCGTTGATATTGGGGGAGGTACTACTGAAGTAGCCGTTATCTCTTTAAAATCTGTTGTGTATTGCCGTTCAGTGCGGGTTGGAGGCGATGAAATGGATCGCGCAATCGTAAATTATGTAAAACGAAAATATAATTTGCTGATTGGTGAGCGTACTGCAGAGCGCATTAAGATGGATATTGGATGTGCGATTGTAGATAAGGAAGCTACTAAAGAAAGCGTACAAGTGAAGGGGCGTGATTTAGTAACGGGTGTCCCTAAAACAATTACATTAACGAGTTCTGAAGTGAATGAGGCATTGCTTGAAATTATTGCGAGCATTATGGAAGGGGTGCGTAGTGCGCTTGAAAATACTCCACCAGAACTTTCTTCGGACTTAGTTGATAAAGGTATCACTATGGCTGGTGGTGGATCATTACTTCGCGGACTTGATGTATTAATTTCCAAAGAGACCGGTTTGCCGGTAACCTTAGCTGAAGACCCTTTGTTTTGCGTAGTAAACGGCGCAGGTAAAGTATTAGAAGAGTTAGATTTCTTTAAAGACGCATTATTATAATCAAAGTAGGAACGTGGCGAAATCAAAAGGCATTGCGCTTAAAAAAAGACATGGACAAAATTTTCTTCGAGATGAGCGTTTTGTGCATTGCATGTTTGATGCAGTCACACTCACAGAAAAAAGCAGCGTTTTAGAAATTGGATGCGGAGATGGGTTTTTAACTCGAGCAATTTTACGTAACCCAATTGCACGCTTGCGCGTGTATGAAATCGATGAAGAGTGGGTGCGATATATTAAAGAGACAGTTAAGGATGAACGCCTCACTCTTTTATTACAGAACTTCCTTGATGTTGATTTAAATGTGTTGGCAGAGCATGCGCCATGGACGGTTCTTGCAAACTTGCCATACCATGTAACATTTCCAATTTTGCATAGCTTTCAACAATATCGCCGCTACTTAAATGAAGGGGTGATAATGGTGCAGGAAGAGGTTGCGCAAAAAATTACTAAAACATCTGGCAGGGGATATGGATACGTTTCTCTGTTTTTCCAACATTACTTTGAGTGGAAGCAATTAGAGAAAGTGCCTCCAACGGCATTCCATCCGGCACCAAAAGTATTTTCACGGCTTTTATATTTCAAGCCAATTCAGAATCCAAAACCGATTCCACATGAGGCAGAATTCTGGAATTTTATTAAATTGTGCTTTAAGCAGCCGCGTAGAACAATGCGTAACAACTTAAAAGGCTCTCAGTATGAAGCGCATGGATTTTCGCAAGAAATACTGTCTTTACGTGCACAGCAAATGAATATGGGGAAATTACTTGAACTTTGGGATACAATTATTTCTCAGTGGAACGACTAATTGAAAGCACTTCTCGAGCACTGTCAATTGCATCTTTAATATGCTCATCATAAATGCGCTGGTCGTAAAGGTCTGGTTTACATGAATGAATAGAGGCATGCAATTCTTTTAATTGTTTTTGAGTCAAGAAAGGTACGGTTGAATGAATTGCATGATGACCTTGGCGTCTGAATAATATCACATTGTGCTCAGGGCGAATATCTGCGACTATCGATCGTTCAGGCTGAATTGATTGTGCAAGTTTACGCGCGTGATACATAATCGGGGGTGCAAATGCGACGGTTGGCAGTGGGTTGAGCGGGAAGTTTTGACGATAATGAACTGGAGTCCATCCAAAAAACCAAAGTTCCATATGGCCGGGAGAAATATCTCGAAGCAGTCCACCTTTTCCGTACACTATCTTACTTTTACTATAATCTTTTGATTGCTCAAATTTAATGGGGTCTTTGCAGGCTCCTCGTTTGCAGCGAGTAACTTTAAGTTGTATTTGTACCAATTTGTCTGGGAGCGTAAATCCTTTACGCGGTCTAAAGAGTCGCTTTGAAATTGTTTGCTTTGGTGCAAATACGTCTAACGGCTGTACGCGGTCACGTAGAGAATAGAGGTTGTATACCTCCTTAAACATGGGGTCATTAATGAGATAATCAGTGTCTCGAATAATAGGCGATCCAAGTAATACAAGTTCATTAACTGTAAGATCACATGGTGCTAATTCATTTTGCTTTACCTTTGCTAAATTTAAACTGACATTACCACCATGACTATATCCAAAAATACGAACCCTTGGCTCATAGCCTTCAGTCTTAAGCCGTGCAACCTCTTTGCATAGTACCTCGAATAGTTTTTTAGATTCTTTGTATCGGGTTTTTGCGCTTAAAAGCCCAGACCAACCAAAGGTATAATATTTATTTTCATGTGGCGTTACGTTGTAGTGATGTGCAATTTTATTTAAAACGAATGCAAGACTTGCACAAGAATTTCCTTCTCGTAAAGAAGTATCGATGGCATGAAATCCGAGTTGATACATTGCTTGGTTTTTATAAAAGAATGGATCTTCTCGCATTAGCTCTACTGTTTTTTCATAGAGAGTTCCTTCAACCTTGTCTTTCATAAAGAGGGTGAAATTATTCCATGTAAGATGGGGCTTGATGCTCATGATTCCATGTACGAATACGTTAAGCCAAACGACGTTGTTTTTGGGCGCAGGGATAGATGGCTTTGTATCGGTAGCACACCATGAGGTGAGCTTAAATCCAATAACCAGCATTGCAACGAAATACACAGCGTAACGAGTGATCCGCTTATTGCTTATCATCTTCTTTATCCTTCCTATTACAAATGGGGTATTTATCAATACCTTTCCATCCTTAGTATACTGCATTGCAAGTCCCAAATTCAATGGATTTATGGTTTGAAAGTGGCCAATATACGGGCTTTTTTCCAGTTTGCAATGCAAATCGCCTTCTGGATGCATCATATCAATGGTTTAGGCCCCTTTACTTGAAGCAAAATGGACAGCTATTTTATGCTTAATTGCGCATAAATATGAATAAAAAACATAAAAATAGGCTATTTTTGCCGTGATAGGAGCTATTATGATTAGACGAATTGGGATTTGTTTGAGTACAAGCTGGCGCCTTTTTAAGGTGTTTTGGCAGACGATTTATGGAGTGTTTCGAATTTCAAAGCTGCAAGAGCCAATTGTTTCTATTTTTGGAGGGGCGCGCGTTACGGGAGAAGATTTTTATTTTAAAAAAGCGCATGAACTAGGGCGTCGTTTTACTGAGTTGGATATTTCCGTTCTCACTGGGGGAGGGCCGGGTATAATGGAGGCGGCAAGCTGTGGTGTGATTGAAGCCCCTAAAGGAAAAGGGCGTATTATGGGAATAGGGGTAACTGATTTGGGTGAAGAGCCAAATCAATGCGCGCAGGAATTTTTTGCACTCGATTATTTTTTCGCACGTAAATGGTTATTAACACATTTTTCATCGGCAATTGTAGTGTTTCCGGGAGGATTTGGAACATTAGATGAGCTATCAGGAGTGCTTACGCTTATTCAGACGAAGAAGCTTGCTCGAATTCCTATTGTATTATTTGGGATAGAATATTGGCAGCCGTTTATGCAATGGGTTAAAGGTGAAGCGTTGAAACATGGGACTATAGGTAAAGATGATTTGAAACTCTTTACGGTAACTGATGATTTAGAGCAAGTGTTTTGTTTGATTCGAGATGAATGCAAGGTGAAATAATGAAATGGATTATGGATGTATTAAAGGTTTGGTTGGTTTCTTTGAAATCTGCATTCCAATTGAGTTATGGAGTATTTAAATTACGCCACTTGCGCCAACCAGTAGTTGCAGTATTTGGTGGAAAGGGCGCGTATACAAAAGGCAAATATGCTATGTGGGCGTATGATTTTTCTGCAATCATGGCGCGGCAGGGAATGTCTGTAATTACGGGTGGTGGCCCGGGTATTATGGAGGCTGCAAATTGTGGTGCATATGAAGCGAGTGAAAAGAAAAGGGGATCAACGCTTGGCGTTGGTGTGAGAGGTGTGAATAAAGATTTTTTTAATGAATGTGCTCCGATTATTACTGTTGATTATTTTTTTGTACGTAAATGGCTGTTGACGCATTATGCTTGCTGCTATGTATTTTTTCCAGGCGGAGTGGGCACTGTTGATGAGTTGTTTGAAGCGCTTAATTTAATGAAGCTTAATAAGATGAAACGAGCGCCGGTTATTTTAATTGGTATGGAATATTGGCATCATTTAATTGCGTGGTATAAGCGTGCGCATGGCGATGATTTTATTTCTGCTCCTATTGAAAAAGCGTTGATAATTACTGATGATTTAGATAAGGCTGCGCAAGCGATTATTGATTTTCGAGAGTGATTCTTTGTGGTATGATACTGATGCTTTAGGGCAAATCATTTTTTATATGAGCATCAATTAAAAAGGAATCATGTGGATACTTATAAAGCATGCATTGGTTTGGCATTATGTATGATTGTGACAATTAATGCAGCTAATACGGATCGCGAGATGCCATCGGCAATAGAAGGGAAAAGTTTTTTTAGTGATCGTACTGGTACTGTTCGCGTGCTGCCTGATGGATCAATTACTGTATCGAGACAGTCTCCTTCTGAAGAAATTGTTGTTTTTAAAGATGGCAAGAAGGTGAAAGAATATGATTTTGGATTCCGCAGCGTAGCTGTAGCGCTGACGCGCGGGGCGGCAATATTTGCTAATGGATGCACTGCGCGCAGGGTTGCGTTAAATGCAGAAGAATTACAACGTTCTCATTTAAATCAACACTGGGATGTTGTCGTTGAAGATGATGAAGGGAGCATTCTTACAGAGTGGAATTTTGGGCCTGAGTATGTAGAGCTTAAATGGCGAGCATATAAAAGAACTTCTTGCGATGGCCGATATGAAGTTTCTTACAGCGTAGGTCCAGAACGGCCCCACACTATAATTCGTGATACTCAAGCAAATACTGAAATAGATATATCTACTATTGGATCAGTTGATTTTACGCCCGATGGCTCACAGTTGGTTGCCAATTGCCGAGGCGCTATTCGCTTTTATATGGTTGCAGATTTTTTCAAATCAGAATCACCGGCGGTAAAAGCGGTAAAATAATAAGCAATTGCAGAAATAACTACCGGTAAAAGAACTTTTGGCAATTCTGTATTCCAAAATGGAATAAGCATAAATGCTATTCCGCCACACAAAACCGATGCAATTGCGCCGGACTTGCTGACGCGATCACTGCAATAGGCAACTAAAAGTGGCACAAGCAAACAGCTCACAGAAATTGCGTAGCTATCAATTAAAATAGTAATTACATTTTGCGGAACAAAGTAAGATGCAATGAGTGCGATAATTCCAAGTGCAAGTGTAATTACTTTTGATCGATATAATGCGTCTGGCATTCCAATCCATTTTAACTCAAAATCTTGAGCTACGTTGGAGCTCACAGCACAAAGCATTGAATCTGCGGTGGAAGTAATTGCTGCAATAATTGCGCATAAGCAGAGCACTACTACAAACTCATTGGTTAAAAATTCAACTATCGGAATAAGCGGACTTGTGCCAATGGGTATTTCAATACCAAGGAGCTTTGCTTGCATACCAAAATAAATTGGAATAAGCGCAAAAAAGATAATTGCGACGCATGAAAGTAATGCACTCATAGCGGCAATACGGGGAGAGCGTGCTGCAAAAAATCGTTGAGCAAGATCTTGTTCTATTAATGAAAATAATGCGGGCATCGAAATAGTTGCTACTAACGTATTGAGTGATAAGGGCACCGTTCCAAAAAACTCTTTTTGGATTTCGCCGATTGAGCTCCACGCAAAGGGTGGGCCATAGAGGAGACTGTATAGAAAGACGCCCACAAAAATACATATAATCAGTAATACTTGAAACACGTCAGTAATAATTACCGCTTTTAAACCGCCCGCCATTGTATAGATAATGATAAAGAGCCAAAATGCCAGAAAGATCCATTCTGTAGCCATGCCTAAATTGAGAGAATCAATAATGGTGCGAGAGGCAACCACTTGTCCAACTAATAATCCACTCATGGTGATGATTGAAAGGAATGATGCGATCTGTTTTAGAAACAGTGAATTGTATTTTTTTTCAAAAATTTCAGCTGTAGTGCTGACGTTAATTACTTGTAATCTGCGTGCAAAGCCAGCGGCAAGCAGTGCAAATCCAACAGTCATACCAATGGTATAGAGTAATCCGTAGATGCCATAAAGGTAGGCGTTTTCAGAAGTACCAATGAGCATTCCGCCACCAATTTGCGTGGCAATGAGCGTCATCGTTACGGGAAACAGTCCTAAATCACGTCCTGCCAAAAAGTAATCTGAAGTGCTATTCACTTGGGTAGAAGCAGCTAAACCGATAATGGTATAAAAAATTGCAAGTGCGGCAAAAATGCCAAAAAATAAAAGCGTGTTCATAAAAAACTCCATCGAAATACGTTTAAATAAATGTATTTGATTATAAAGAAACTCGTAATTCAATCGCAACTGTGTATAAAAAGGGACATGCCTTTTACGCTCGATGGAGGAGGCTGTGACGAAGAATAGTTTGCGAAAAAAGAAACGTTGGAGCCATGATTAAAACCTGTATATAAACGCAAAAAGAAGTTGCTCATCTTTTAAAGTATAGCCTGAGATGCACAAAGAGTGAAGAGTGCCTTTTGGCATTCCATGCCGAGCATGACATTTTTCGATTGATTTGATATCCTAGGGGAGTAAAAAATTCTTAGAATATCAACTGCTTTGAAGGGTATTTGTGAATAAATCAGCACACATCTCAATGGCACGATCTGCAGCTATTATTATTGCATCAAAAATTTTTTCTTTGATTAAAATGAGTTTCGCTATCGGCACGTTTTGGACTGCATTTTCATTACGCACAATGCTTACGCCACTCGTGGGAGCATTTGGTGGCATGATGGGTGTTGGTATGCTGTGTGCAAGCAGTGTAGCGCATGCGTTGTTTTTCAAAAAAGCACTGACACTTTCTTTTTTGGCATATAGCGGAATTCCTTCTTTATTAGCATCTGCCTATTGGGCAACTGAATCGCGAGCAATTCGTGCTGCAATTCCAGCAGCATGCATAGCTCTGTTTGTATTACATCCGCAAGGAATGATGGCAGCTCCCTATGCACTGTATTGGCTGATTCCTATTGCAGTTGCATATCGCAACACCAGTTCAATATTCTTAACTTCTTTGGGCAGTACGTTTACTGCGCATGCAGCTGGGTCAGTATTGTGGCTCTATAGCACTGGTATGCAAGCGAGCTATTGGTACGGTTTATTACCACTCGTTCCTGCAGAGCGACTTGCCTTAGCAGCTGGTATGGCAGTGAGCCATATGCTTTTTACCCATTTTTTATCATACAGCTCTGGCTTTATTGTTCGCTATGCACGCGCTCATCAATAGGCGCTGCGAATGATTACTCATCTTGCATGCATCATGGATGGCAATCGGCGCTGGGCAAAAAGCAAGGGTGCTCCGGTGTGGGATGGGCATAAAGAAGGGGTAAAGACGGTTGGGCGAGTGGTTGATTTTTGTCTGCAAAAAAAAATACCGTATCTCTCTTTATATACGTTTTCTCTTGAGAATTTTAAACGGCCGCGCGCTGAACTGAATTTTTTGTTTTCAGTATTGCTACAAAATGTAAAAAAGCGCGTAGTTTCAGACATGGTAAAAAAGGGAGTGCGAATATCGTTTGTGGGGGATCGTACATTGTTTCCCGAATCAGCACTTTCTACTATTCAAGCTATTGAATCAGCCTGCGCATCCGGCACAAATCTGCACGTGCAGTTGCTTTTTTGTTATGGCGGGCGGCAAGAGATTGTGCAGGGCGTTCGCAATGCCGTTAAAAAAATTAATACGGGTGAATTGGATGTCGAAGCATTAGATGATGCACAATTCGAGTCTCTTTTATGGAGCGGGAGCGTGCCAGCCCCTGATATCATTATTCGTACCGGTGGTGCGCAGCGCTTGAGTAATTTTTTGCTGTTTCAAGCTGCGTATAGTGAGTTTTTCTTTTTAGATTGTTATTGGCCCGCTCTAGAATTGGAGCAACTACACAAAGTAATGGATTCATACACTGAACGGCAAAGGAATTTTGGCGCATGAAGCAGATCTCAATTATTGGAGAAGGGGCATGGGGCACTGCGGTAGCTACATTACTTGCACATAATGGGCATCGGGTAAAACTTTGGTGTTATCATAGTGAACTTGCAGATGAAATTAATCGTACGCATCGTAATGAACGGTTTTTACCTGGCATTGCATTAAGTGAAAACATAACGGCCCTTGCATCACTTGAAGATGCAGTGAAAGATGCCGAATGGATTTGCGAAGCAATTCCCGTAAAGTATTTGCGCTCGATCCTTATTCAAATGAGATCGCACGTGCGCTCTCAGCAGCGATGGGTGATTATGAGTAAGGGGATAGAAAAAGATACGCTTTTATTGCCAACGCAAATAGTTGCAGATGTATTAGGCAATGATGTGCAACAAACTGTATTTGCAGGGCCAAGTTTTGCACGCGATCTTGCGCTTAAAATTATTACTGCCGTAACGATTGCTGCCCCTGATTGTAAACATGCAAAAGAGCTGCAGCAGCTTTTGGCAAGTGATTATTTTCGTCCCTATATTTCAACAGACATGATTGGTGTGCAGGTAGGATCGGCGTTAAAAAATGTGATTGCAATAGGGATCGGCATGCTTGATGGTATTGGGCAAACGGATAATGCAAAAGCATTTATGCTTACGCGAGGTTTGCATGAAATGTCAGAACTTGCCGTAAGGTTGGGCGGCCGGCAAGAGACGGTTTACGGATTATCGGGCGTTGGTGATTTAGTGCTTACTGCAATGGGGTCATTGAGTAGGAATTTAGAAGTTGGCAAACGATTAGGGCGTGGCCAATCGCTCGATGATATTCTAAAAGAGACCGGTTTTATTCCTGAAGGGATTAATACGGTTGATTCCATGCATGCGCTTATGAAGCAATATGATGCGCAGCTTTCTATTTGTTCGGGTATTTATGAAGTGATTTATAAGGACAAGCCAATTGAAATAATGCTTCAAGAATTGATGCGGCAGCCACTTTCATATGAGTGTGAAGAATAAATTTGTTTTTAATTGGATATGAAAAAGGCGAGCCTGGACCCGCCTTTTAGTTAAAAAAAAGTGTCTGTTTATTTGCAGCCACAGTTTCCGCATGAGCAACCGCAGCTAGAACATTTGCGTGTCGCTGCAGATTCCTCTTCGCCTTTTTTAACAGCTGTTTCTGTGCTTGTATCTACAGATTTGCACCCACAGCAGCTAGAACATTTATTGTTGCACTTGCAGCAGTTAGAGCATGAACGAGTGCCCTCTACTTGGCTTCTTACAACTTCTTTTGCAAGATCTTTTCCAGAGCGCTCAGCTCTGTCGCCTTCAGCTAACACTGGTGCAGCTATTACTACTGCACAAAGCAAAGCATATTTGTTCATAGTGACTCCTTAATTGGGATGTTAATGAACGATACTATGGATACAGTAGTACGAAAGATTATTAAAAAAAGCAATAGACGTCTGAGAGAGAGTTAGGATATGGCTACAGGCTTGTAAAAGCGAGCAGGGTTTCGTAAAGAATGTTCGCCTTGCCGCTTGCCCAGAGCTAACTGAAAACTTAGGACTAATATTTTTTTAGGTGGAAATTAATTTCCTGATTCGACTTATATTTAAAAAATGATACCTTTCGTTTAAATAAAATAATTCCATAAGGAGTAGTAAATGAAAAATAGTATGCATGTTACCAAGATAAATATTCCTGAGGACCGCCGTATAGAATTAATAGCGTTACTTAACACATCACTTGCCTGTGGTAATGATTTATATGCTCAACTGAAACAAGCGCATTGGAATATTAAAGGCTCTAATTTTATAGCGCTTCATAAATTATTTGATGAACTTGCTGAGCAAGTAGAAGAGCAAGTTGATATTATTGCAGAGCGTATTGAGAGTTTAGGGGGGACGGCGCAGGGAACTATTCAATCAACAATAAAAAACAGTAGTTTACGTCTTTATCCAGAGGATATTTTTTTAGCAAAAGAGCATCTTGAACATTTAACTCATAATTTTGCAATTTTAGGAGAACTTTCTCGAAACAATATTCGGATATGTGAACAATTAGAAGATCTTGGAACGGGTGATCTGTACATAGCATTTACGAGATTATTAGATAAATCGCTTTGGTTTCTTGAAGCTCATTTACAAAAATAAATTACGGTTGCTGCAAATTTTTATACGGGTGGGATATTATGATATGGCTGCAGGCTTGTAAAAGCGAGCAATGTTTCGTAGTGGATGTTTGTCCCGTTGTGTGCTGTATTTAAATGGCGGAACGGTGACGGCGATTCCACGTTTACGCAATGCAGTGCGAAGTTGATTTGGATTTTTGAATACGATTCCATCAAATCCCATGGAGCGTGCAACTCGAACGTTTTCCCATCTATCATCGATGAAGATGACATCTGTTTGCGAAAGATCGATATTATTTTTAGCAAGATATCGCTCAAAAAATTGTGCATCCGGCTTTTTGATCACAACTCCATTTTCAAATTCAGATACCATAGATTTATCAAGATCCATGTATTTGAAAATAGCAGCAGTTTGTGGATGTTTTTGTTTGTCTACTAATCGATAAAATGATGATTTTCCAATGTTTGATCCAATGTGCTGCTCAATGCCAAGTTCATGGAGCTCTTGAACCAATTTTCTCATCCCGGCTATAGGGCGTTGCGCATTTGCAACAGCTACAATAAGTTCAGCTAAATGCGGATTGCCATGTGCAATGGCCATATGGATATACTCTTCTGAAGATACTTCTCGAGTAAGGTGTTGGCTTAATAGCGCTCCTGTTGTTTTGAGCATTGGCCAAGAAATGCGCGAAAAAAGATCACGTTTATGGGGAAATTTTAAAAACGTTATGAATTGATCATAAGGTTGCAAAAGCACGTCATGAATATCCCATACAATAATGGGCTGTTCTGCGCGTGCAACTGAAATGGTCAATAATAGTGAAAAAAATAATCGTTTAATCATATATGTCCGCATAAAAATATCCCCCTGTGTTAAACTGAGTCTAACACAGGGGGACAATCATCTGAAGCCCTTCTTATAAAAGGCCCTTATTTTTCAAAACGTTTCGTGCTTGATTTGGATTTAAAAACAGTTGTCCATCAATACCAAATGCACGAGCGCCCTTAATGTTTTCTGGTTTGTCATCAAAAAAGAGGATATCTTGAGGATCCAATTCCGGATGACGCTTCATAAACTTATTGTAATACCTACCATGCGGTTTTCTTGTCAGAAGAAAATGAGCATCTGCGAGTGATCCCGCTCTATCAAAATAACTAAAATGTTCAGGATAGCGTTCGCTTAGTTTCTCATATGATCTGCTAGAAATGTTAGATAAAACCACCTGTCGCACACCCATGCTGTGAAGCTCTTCAACTAATTTAAATGTTTCTTCATTTGGCGTACATTTATACCCTTGGCCATCAGGCTTTGAGCATAATACTTGGTGAATATCCCACGCAACTACTAAAGGAGCTGCAAAAGCACCTGTAGCTGATATAAGCATCCCTAAAAGGGCTAATTTCTTAAACATAAGAACCTCCATTTTTATGCTTCATTCTATGCTATTAGAATTATATCATAATGGGGTGAGTGAGCCAAAAGGCCTACGGATAATGCCTCTGGGAGGCTATACCGTTGATTTTAAGGAGGGAAGGATAAAAACGGGCGAAACTGTAAGCCGGATTCTGTTCCTTGCTGAGCGCAAGGTAGCAATCATCTATCTAAGCGGCATACCCGCATGTTTAACCGGAACAAACTGACCGACACATGCCTATTTTGCCTTGCTCCCGGTAGGGTTTGCCCATCAAATAGTATTGCTACTATCGATCGTGCGCTCTTACCGCACGTTTTCACCCTTACCCCACCGTCCAATGAAGGACATGGGGCGGTTATTTTCTGTGGCACTTTCCATAGGGTTGCCCCTTCCTCCGTTGCAAGAATTGCTCCGAAGGTACCGCGTTTGTTGGGAGTCCGGACTTTCCTCTCACCCGTGGGTGAGCGATTGCCCTGTTTTGCCCATTTTCAATTTCAAAGAGAAAATTGTAGTCAGTAATAGAGTACTAAAAATGATCCATATTGTATAGGAGGGGGGGGTGGTTTTGCCCAGTACTAGGGGTCTGAGGAGGAATAAATCGATTGCCATGTCCAGGCTGGCAGCTAGGGCTGGATAGAGGGGATTGAGAAAAACGTGATTTTGAATCGCTAAAATAATGAGAAAAAAAGGAGCAATTGCGACAAAAGGCCACCAGAAAGAAAGGCCCATTGTTTGGCATGCGCTGGCAAGCAGAAGGGTGCTATAAAGTATAAAGCTGTGTGATGCATTATTCATAAAAATAAATGAAAATAAAAAAGAGGTTGATATGAGGGGAGTTGCTATTCCAAACAGAAAAAACATCCAGATATCAATGCAAAAAAATACAAAAAGAAGTATGGAGGGGGCGAGGTTGTTTGGTAAAAATAATATTCGCATTTCTTTATCAATAGATAATAATTAAAAAAAATTTTCTCTGTTGATTGTATATTGAATTTGCGGTATCTTCAACCAATCAAAAATTGATGGTGTATTAACGATATATATTTTTTTATAGGGAGTTCATTTTATGAACAAAAAATTAGTATTTGCAGCATTGTGTGTAGCTGCTTTCGGCTCTTCAGTGAAGGCAGATGGTAAGTGTGATAAAGTAAAAAACTTTTTTGTCTCTGTGTGTGATGCGCCAGGAAATGTAGTTTTTAAAGATGGTAGTTGGTTAGAGCAAAGAACACACAAAAATGTACCATTTGTTTCTCGTGTTGCGCTTACTTTATATGCAATTGGTGGGACTGCAGCTTTATCACCAAAAGCACTTAAAAAGCGATTAGCAAAATTAGCGTTTTGCTGCAAAAAAAAATAATTACATTCCTCGTTGAATGTATTGTGTAAGGGAGTTCAAACGGCTCCCTTTTTTAACGTCTTTTTGTTTTTTTTTTGATCATCTCCCGTTCGCCCTGCCAACAAGTCCGGCGTAGCTTTATGCGAAGCCTGGAAGCATGTCGAAGGGTATCGAACGGAGAGAGGAGTTTTGTTTTTTTGATTATTTATCGATACGCTAACGGCGTCTTTATTGATCATTAAAAAAAGGGATTCTATGAAAAAAAATCTATTCATATCACTGGTTTGCCTTCAGATCGGATCACTTTGTGCCATTGCGCCAACGCATGAAGAACAAGAGTTTTTAAAACTTGCTCGCCAGCGAAAATTTTCAGGTGCGCGAGAATTGGTTGCTGATATGAAGCATGCATGGGGCGTTGTTTCATATTTTCATAAAGGGGTGAGGCTGAATAACAAAGCTGAAGCAGCCCTTACGGATCGTTGGCAGCAAGCATATCGCTATAATGATTCTTCTTATTACTTAAAAATAACTGATCGAGACCTTATTCATATTTTTGAAGACATGCTCGTTGAGTTACAACCCCGCATTTCATATTACGATAAAAACCGCGCTTCATCTGCGATGCGCCATGATGCACAAGCATTTGCACGAGAGTCGCAGCGGGAGTTTCGCCCAACGCTTGAACGCGCACAACGATTCATCATGCATCATTTAGCTCCACATTTATCGGCAGACTTACGCCAAGAGATGTCTAATGCTACTACGCGCGTTTTTAAAGATGGCATTCGCTTTACGCTGTACGTTGCACTGCAAAAATACAATAACGGTTTTACGCGCCATGACGTGAACTACATTAATGCAAAAGTGGGAATGTTTATTCGTGAAGTTGAAAAAGAATATCCATACGTATCAGTAGCGCTCTATGAGTCATGGGTATGTTCGTTGTTGCAGGACCTATTATTTGGTGAATGCGTAGTCTGCATGGATCACAAAGCTGATCGCTATATGCCTTGCTGCAAAACTAAGGCGATTTGCCGAAAATGCTATTCACGTATTTCTTCTTGCCCACTCTGCCGCGCAGCAAAACGAAGCTGAAAGTGAGTGATAGTATTTTGATATAAAAAGCCCCGCATAATTGCGGGGCTTTTTATTATTCTTTTTGTGCGATTTCGTCAAGATCATTAAAGCCATTTTTTGCAATAATTGCTCCAATAATAGAAAGCATGAAAGAAGCTCTAGTTTGCAATTTTCTGCTGTAAAAAATTACATCTTGATTCCAATCGGCAAATTGAAAAGGCTGAATAAAAAGATTGAGTAATATGTTCAGATGATGAACAGCAATATAACCTCCGCCAATTGCCTTAATCAAAGCGATCTCTTTTGACTTTTTGTGTTTTGGCGGTCTAGGTATTTGTGCTGCAGCTGAGCATGATAATGATATTCCAAGCAGAAGTGCTACGAGTAGGTTTTTTTGCATGTCTTTCCTTGTGAAGAATTGTGAGTGCTGTTGTGTGTAATTATGCCCTAATTTATTATTCTTTTGAAGACGGTAGTGTATTCTTATAGAAGTGGTTTCTGGTTATTACTTTTTCGAATATTATAAAAAATCATAAACGGATGATTTAATGGAAAAGAATGCTTCTTTGTTTATTGTATTGTTGATGTGGTCTAGTGCTATTCCGGCTATGGGAATGAGTATGCGAATGGCGCCAGCGAAATCTGTTTGCATGGATATGGACTTTGCACCAAGAAAAACCCATCGTCCTCGTTTTGATTCGCGGTCGCACAATGACACAAAACATCAAACATCGAAAGAGATGCGTGCGATTGTAAATAGTATAAGGGAGGCGGAACAAACGTTATGTGACGTGTATGAGGGGAAAAAGCAAAGATTTTGCCTTAAAGAAGTTTTAGAGTTGGGTGTTTTGTATAGCTCTAATAGCTTGATAATCGATGCTTTAGAGCTGGGCGCAGATCCAAATTATATGGATAAAGATACTGGCGAGTGCCTTCTCGATCGAACAGAAAGGGCTTCATCTATCCAATTGTTATTAAAATATGGAGCAGATCCAAAGCTGTGTAAAAAAGCGCCTATTCCTCGATTGATAGCTTTTTATTTTTTTCGTCCAGATTTGAGTAAGGATCCAAGCGAGGATGATTACATTTATAATTGTAGGCGTGACAAGGATTATTATCGACGAACTGACAAAGTGTTCGAATGTGTACAGGATTTGATTCGAAGAGGAGCTGATATAAATAGTAGGTTTGAGGGAGCCCATCCGCTTTCAGAGCTTATTAATATGGGCAGACATTCAAAAATACGTTTTAAAATGGCAGCATATTTATTGAGGAAATTAATATGGCGTGGTGCATATATAGACGGAGGGCTTGGTAGTTTCCCTCCGGGCACTAATCGTGAACTATTATATAATTTTACCATCTATGAGCGCAGAAAATATAATGCAACGATTGGATTTTTATCCTGCGCAAATCATGAAGAGTCGCCTGTACATATGTTACCACAAGAATTGAAACAAACGATAGGTCGCTTGGTTCGCGATGAATTCGAATTTAATTATCTTGACGAGGATCCTGTGGCAATAAATCGGGTTGAAGGCGTTTCAGGGGAAGTCGATGCTGAGAGGGTGCATGATCCTATGATTGAATCGGAAACTGTGGAGCCTTCTGATGCTCACAGTGCTGCTGCACCAGTATTAGATACTGCACCAGAGTTGGATACAGATGATGGTGAAGAAAGTGAAAGCGATCTTCCAATGCATCTACGCTCTTGGGCTCGTCAATCAGCAGAGATCGCTATTGCCGCAGCAAAGGGGCGCAAAAGAGGTACTGAAGAAAAAAATTGGGTTTTTTGTTCACAGCGTAATGCTCCTAAAGCAATAGGTATAGCATGCTGTGTTGCTGTGGTTGCCACAATTGGTCATAGCTATTGGAAGCGTTGGTGTAAGCTTAAAAAAAAGCGTCAAAAAAAAGTAGATCAAGATTACAATGATCTAATTGAGATTAAAGCATCTTCTGTATAATTTTTTACAATTTCAAATAATTCCGGATATTCCTGTGCCATCGCGCGCGCATTGTGCAGTTGGTGATCATTAGTAGGCGTGATGAGCGGGATGATAATTGTTTTCTTTTTAAAATGAAGCGCCTCAAAGAGTGCGCCTGCTCCTGCGCGGCAGATGATTAAATCGGCCGCATGATAATAGGGCGAGAGATCTGACTCAAAAGAAAAAACATGTGCAGGAATGGCGGCATGATCATATATGGTTTGCACGCGTTTCACGTGCGTGCCTGCTTGATGAATGATTTGTATGCGCGTATGTAGATCAGGCGCGTCATGTATTATGTGTTCCATGAGTTGATTTATTTCTTGAGATCCCTGCGATCCACCTTGTATGAAAAGCGTTATACGATCATTGGTAAAACCAGGAATGCGGGTGGTTTTTTTAGGATGTATAAAGCGAATAGGATATGAAGTTTGAATGCAGTGATTACGTGCAAATGCTGCCTGCGTAGAGGCAAAGCAATGACGTACCGTATCTGCAATATATGATAATCCAATAATTGTTTCTCCTGGGTGAGCATTCAATTCAAAAAGCTCAATCGGAATACCTAATATCCATCCAGCAATGCAAACGGGCAGCGCAACGATACTGCCAGTAGTAATAATGCGATGTGGCATGTGTGCAATCAATTCCATAAAACTTTGTACCGTTGCCCAGGCAAGTGAAAGAGTTAGTAATGGAAGAGTGTACCATCTGCGCGTTTGGGCGATTGAAAGAGGAATATGCGTAATTGCAGGACTGCTCTTTTTCATAAGATCACAATCCAACTGCTTGCTGCTGGTGAAAAACAGTATCGATTCGGCAGCATATTTTTGCTGCGCCATGGTAAGGCAGGGAATAATATGGCCACCCGAATGGCCAGCTGCAAAACAGATGGTCTGTTTATGCAATGGTGCGCCAGCTTTCCAGAAGCGATGCAGTTGTTTTCTTTTCATAGGGTGTCCGTGCGTGTTTGTGTGCGTGCTCAATAGCGGTTTGCGCGTCCTTATTTTTGCCCAGTTTTGCATACGTTTTTGCTAAGTGGATTTGAACAGAACTATCGTTTGGTAACTGTTGTGCAAGAGGTTCTAACAGTGTACGCGCTTGTTCATATTTTTTTTGTTTATATAAAATTACACCTTTAGTATCGAGAATATGAGGGTTGCCGGTATCGAGTGCGTATGCTTTTTCAAAGAGTGCATCTGCTTGCGCAAGGTCATTGCCTTCAGTTGCATAATAGTATGCTTTTAAATTAAGGGCGGGTGCAAATGATGCATTTACTTTTTCCAATTCGCAAAGCGATGCCAGCATGTCTGTATACTCACCACGCTCATATTGCAGCGTACTCATTTGAAATAAAATACGTGTTTTTATTCGTGGCTCATTGCTCAATGCGGCCGCTTTTTTATGATATGCAAGCGCCTGTGTATCATTTCCTGTACGGGTATATAGGTCAGCCAAATAGAGGTTGGTTGCTAAGTTGTGTGGTTGCTGTACTACGATGGAACGGAATGCGGTAATGATTCGATCAATTGGAACTTCAGCACGCGAAAGCAGGTGAAGCACCTGTTGCCACATTGGATTGCCCGGCTCTTGCGCACTCCAAGAAACAAGAAGTTTAATAACGTCATCATGCGATTTCATTGCAGTAAGAATTTGCACTTTTAAAAGGCGCATTTGGCCATCAGTTTCATTCTTTGCAAGGCAGGTATCAATATGCGCAAGTGCAGCACGATACTGTTTTTTTTCAAATAACGACATTGCTTGCTGCATGCAGGGGCGGTTTAATACAATCGTATTGCTCTTTTTTTGCGTCGCTTTTTGTTTGAGCACTAATGCAAGAAGGTGTTGTTCAATTTGTTTGTTTGGGCCGGTCACTTCTAGAAATGAACTAAACCCTTTGATTGCTTGCTCAAGATTGCCTGATTCTTCTTCGAGCATTGCCTTCAGGAGCCATCCTTGTGGAAAACGAGGGTGTGCTTCTACGCATTGCTGCAAGAATGTACGTGCTTGTGTATAATCCTTGAGCTGCATATGGATTTTGCCCTTCATGAAATAGAAAATAAAGTTATTTGGGCGGCGGGGCGCACTATTTAAATAATCATCTAAAAGTGCAAGAGCGTTTTTTAGTTCTTTTTTTTCAACCAGCGTTTCTGCAGCATTGAAAACGATTTCGGTGTGTTCTTTAAAGGTGCGAGCAAGTGTGACCACTCGATTATCTGCATCGTTTTTTCTACCAACTTTTTGTAACGCTTTTACAAATAAGAGTTGCACGTCAGGATCTTTTGCGAAAGCAGTTTCCAGCTTTGGCATCAGTTCAACAATTTTTTTAAAGTCTCCTGAATCGGCAAGAAAGTGAAGGTAACCTTTATTGTTTAAAATAGAGTGGTTTTCTTCAGCAAGAATATGATTATACCATTTGCGCGTTTCGGCTTGATTGCCGCCAAATTGATTATAGTTTGCCCAGAAGTAATTGTGATATTGATTTGCTTGCGCGATATGTGGCAGGAGCGCTAGGAGCAACAAAATTTGTTTTTTCATAATCCCCTTTCATCGTTTTTTCTCTCTATGGCAGCGCACCAAAAAAGTATGTAATACTTCTTTGAGGTCTGGATCTTCGATGCGATTGAGAGCGCGCTCTTCGGATTCTGATATCGTAACGGGCGCATTCCAAAACGTTGATGCTGTACGCTTTTGCTCTTTTTTCTTTGGAACTTTGGTTCCTCGTTGTTTGAAGCGTATCGTTTTAAAGCGAGGTTGGTCTAGGCTTTTATTAATCGTCTCGAGTATTGTTGGTCCCATAAGATAGAGCTCTTGCAGCCAACTTGAATTTTGCACACCCAAAATAATAGAATCATCTTGAATTTTTTCTATGGATACATGCGTGGAGAGTGTACCCATAATTTCGGGCCACCTTTTAAAGAGGCCAATTTTCCAGTTGTTTTCTTTTTTTTGTAGGAGCGGAGACAACAATGATTTAATATGTGTAGCCATAGCAAAACCTCATTTAATGAAGAGTAAGTATAGCATGAATTTAGTTTTGATTTGATTTTTGTGATAAAAAGGGTAAGGTTTACGCGAAATTAATTACCCCAAAAAAATGAGTACAGTATGCAAGACAACGTATCTAACTGTTTGTTTGATCGTGCGATGGAATTAAGGGTATAGTAGTAACGAAAATAAGAGAGAAACCTAAAAAAGATTCTCTCTTTAAAAAGGAGTTTTAAATGAAACGTTTCATGATGGCGTTATTATTTATAAGCGCTCAGGCCGCTTTTGCAGCTGATTCAGGACAGCCTGAAAACATACCGCTGCCCCCTGTGAGCGGCTGCTTAATGCAATTGGTTGGTGGCGTGCGAGTATTGGCGGACGCTGCGCGTTCAAATCCAACAATTGCTGCCGCTTTAGCTGCAGCTCGTGCGATGGCTGATACAGTAGGTGCAGAAGAGGCCGCTGGTAATGCGAGTGCTGCTGAAAGAGGCGAAGTTCGCGATGATGATGCAGACACAGATGATGAATCAGCAACTCCCGAGGGTCTTACTGCAGATTCAGAGTCTGCAGTAAGAAACGCAGCGTTTTTAAAGCGAATTGCTGCGCTTGAGGCAGAGCTTGCTGCAATAAAAGCAGCAGCGAAAACGAATGCAGACGTATGCGCTGCATTGAATCAAACCGCGTAATAATCAAAGAAAGAGACTGAACGATACGGCCCGGCAGAAATGCCGGGTTTTTCGTGTCATTCGCAGAGTTGTTGACATTATTCACTTTGCATGCAAAAGATAGACACACGATATGTGGTAGTGAAATGCATTGAAAAAAGGATACCATGAAGAAAATTTCGTTACTTATTATGGTAAGTATGGTGAGTGTATTAATGGCGCCTCCTAAAAAAAATCATCTATCTTCTCGAGAGCTTGCGGCTGCTCGTAGATTAAGCACGCGCCCTGGAGGAATGCCTCCCGGAGATAAAACGATTCGAGCGGCTCGAACTGTAATAGCCGTTGAGGACGCTACTCGTGGAGCTGCGGCAGACGCAAAAGGTCACAAAAGAGAGCGTTCTGCAAGTGAAACTGATTTAGATGCAATAGCGGGACCGGGAGCTGCTGCTCAAATTAAACGAGATCCAAAAGATCAAAGGCGTAAAGATACATTAGCAGCATTGAGAAAGGCAATTAAAAAATCGAGCGCTTTGGCGGTACTGCTTGCGCATCAAGAGGCTCAAGCAGAATATGATGAAGGTGTTGCGCTTGCAATGCAGCAGCTTCGAACAGATTCTAATCGTCTTCGCGCAGAGCGTGATCGCTTACAAGAAGAAAATGATGCATTGAAGCAAGTAGCTGCAGCATCAGTAGCGGCAGGCCAATCTGAATCGGATGCACGATTTGAACGAATGGAACAAAATTTGCAGCAGATGGCTGCTCTTTTACGAGCGCAATCAGCGGGTGCGAGTGCTGCAGCGTCTTCGCCGTATGGAGAATTGCCACCTCCGCCTCCGGGATTTGATGCTGACCCTGTGATTCCACCACCTCCACTTGATGATGCTTTTTAATCGAGTTCAGTTTCGATCGCATGCATTTCAAAAAAGCATAGTTGGTGCTTCTATTTTAATAGTTTTTTTATGATGACCCACTTTTTTGCGTAAAACTCTTGAATCCCCCCCCCCTCCTTTGTGTTACTATTTGTAATGATAGTAGTGTTTTTAATGTGTATAGGAGGAATTATGAAGAAAGTTTTAATGCCACTTTGTTTTTCGGTAGTTGTAAGTGTTGTACTTGGTGGAAGCATTCAGGCTGCTGCTCCAAGGGTGCCTCAATTGATAAGGCTTATTATGAGGGGTAACCTTGAAAATATACAAAAGTTTTTGGATTTAGGTGCGAATGTTAATGTAGCAACCGATGAAGGCATAACTCCGTTGATTTATGTTGCTATGATGCCCGATACTCCAGCAAATAGGACTTTGATAAGGGATCTTTTGAATGCGGGAGCGGATAAAAATGTTCGGGATCAGAATGGTATGACTGCAGAAGATTATGCGAGAAGACAGGGCATGGATGAAGTAGCTGATATGATTCGTGATTATAGACTTGGTAGCCTAACAAAGCCCGCAAGGTAATAAATCGTTTTTTGAGGCATAATTTTAACTTAGGCTGTTTAATCGAGTTCAGTTTCGATCGCATGCATTTCAAAAAAATGTTTCCATCGCGGAGGAAATGGTTGCTTGGATGCCACTACGTATTCAACGTCATTTCCTTGCGCGCGTAAGGCGGCAACGATGCGTTGCTGATGAATGAATTGTGCTTCTAGTTTTTTGAGATCGGAACGCCATTTTCTATTTTTGCATTCATAAAAAGTGCTACTGTTACCTTGTAAGGCGATGATATCAAACTCTCGTTGCTCATTGCCGGCAGGTGATTGCACTATTGTGCCAAATGATTGGACTACGCGTGGTTGGCGCTCGGAACTGTGCATTTTATGAATAAGCAGTGCCTTTTCCAATTCATACCAATATCCTTTTTGACTTGGTGATCCATGAGAGCGGGCAATGTTTTTGAGTACAATTAAAAAGCCGGGCGTGCATTCAAAAAGATGGCATGCGCGCTCAACTTCAGATTGTTGACTTGGGGATGCGGTAATTATTTGTCGTGCAAGTTTGCTTGTTGCGCGTTGGGCGCAAAATGAAAAGGCGCAAAAAAGAAGTTGAAAGGAAAGTAAGAGGAATATACGCGGCTTCATTTACTCCTTGTTTTAGTTATACCCCCTTAACTGATAAAAAAAGATCTTTCCAAAGCAGTTTACTGCTTCCCGGCATGGGCGGCTGTGCATGAGCGTCAGAAAAATGTGAAATAATTTTCATGCAGGAAGTTTGCAGTTCACTGCTTTTTTCTATCACAGCAGTGCGATAAGTGCTAATCCAATGTGAAAGCAGTGCATCCAAAAGCTCTTTGCTTTCATGTTCTGTAATGCCAGATTGATCAACCGCTTTTGCAAAAGTTGCCGGATCATGGAATGCAGTGCTGGTAAAAAAATCAAACAATGGATGATTGCTATATGAAGAGTCTTGCAATGCAAGATTGTGAATTGCGCATCGAGAGCGAATCGTAGGCACTACACCATTAAGCCGTTCGGCTAAAAATATAAAGTGATAGCCGGCGGGTGGTTCTTCTACTGATTTAAGTAAACTATTTGCGCACGCAGGAGGCATCATGTCTGCTTTTTCAATAATAAAGAAAAAAGGATCATTATCATCACGCGCAAAAGAGAGTTGCTCAAATAATGATTCAAATTGATCACGTGTATATTTTTTTTCTGGTGCGATCCACATCGTAGCATGATGTTGCTGCTCGCGAACCATTCGGCATGAAACGCAAGTTTGGCATCCATTTTGCATGCATAGTTTTGATTGCACCATTGCAAACGCATGTTTGTATGCGGTTTCATGTGACCCAATTAAAAGATGTGCAGGAATCGTAGTATCAAATACTACGGGCGATGTTGATTCATCCATTGTGAGAGTGCCTTTCCAGCGGTAAGTATTACGTTATCGGGAGTTTGAGTGCCATCAAGAGTGATTACGTCTGTGCGATCTTGATACAGTTCATTGAATCCGGTAATCAGACGATCCACAAATTCTTTTTGTTCCTTTTCAAATGCAGAAAGTGCACCTCGATTTTGCACTCTTTGAGCTGCAGTAGTGCCATCAATTTTAACGTAAAGCGTAAGATCTGGCGTAATGCCCTGGAGTGCCCATGCATTTACTTGTTTGATCATCTGCTTATCAATGCCACGGCCATACCCTTGATATACCAAAGAAGAATCGCCCATGCGATCGGTAATTACAATGGTGCCTTGTGCAAGTGCTGGTTTGATTACTTCTTGCACGTGCTGCGCACGATCAGCAGCAAAAAGTAGAAATTCAGAGACTGGGTTAATCGGCATTGGCTGTGTTTGCAAAATAGTGCGCAATTGCTTGCCTAATGCACTTCCGCCCGGCTCTTTAGTAAGTAAGACCGTTTTGCCACTTTTTTGTAACAGTTGTGCTAAGCGTTGCGCAAGTGTGCTTTTTCCAGAACCATCAATACCTTCAATGCAGATCAGCATGGCAATCCTTTTTAATTGTTTTTAAGTATGATGGAAACGACCTGACCTACTATATGCCTATCGGGCGCTCCGGGACGATGATATCCCATATTAACAATGTCGCCTATGCCAAATCGTGGGATGTATTTCATATCGCAAGGGTCAAAATAGTGTAGATTTCCTTGAGCGTCTTTTATTGTAATAATTTGTATCTGAGAGGAGAGCGTATTGGCTCGATGGCTTGCGATTGAGGCGTGGTGTGCGGCGTAAACAGGTGTAATTATGGTGGCAAGGATAATGAGTATATTTATTTTCATTTTATTCTCGATATAAAAACAAATGTTATTTATATGAAATTTGTATAATTTGCCCTGTTACCCTGTGATGGCCGCGTGCGTCATCATATCCCATTGTGACAGTGTCTCCCCAGTTGAATAGAGGAGTGCTGCGCATGCTTGAAATGTTAAATGTATGCTTTTTGCCTTCTGAATCTATGATGGTAATTAGGGCTGGTTTTTTTGCTACTGGAAACGCGCCATATTTACTTGCACATAAAGAAGCAAGAGGGGCAAGAAGTGCGAGTGCGAAAATTAGTTTTTTCATAGGGCCTCCATGTATACGATTTAAATACCAAAAAAACGATATCTATGATACATCTAAGTATACGAGCAATATAAGTTTTTTCCAGGATGTTAATGATAAAAAAAGTTTCTGTAGAGCCAGGATGTACCACCTGCGGGCTGTGCGAATTTTTAGCGCCGGATGTATTTGAGGTGACTGATATTTCGCATGTTAAAAAAGATGCAAATTATGTACGCAATGCTGAAGCGATTAAAGAGGCTGCAGCACGATGCCCTGTGCAGGTTATAACGTATCAGGATGACGATGCTGATTCAGCCAAAGATTAATGAGCAAACGTTTTATGATAATTTATATGAGTCTTTAAAAAAAGATGGCCGCCTGCTCTATGCAGGGCGGCTTTTAGAACGAGGTGCGCAAAAGTTTGGTGACCTGCCGTTTATTATTTTTAACGATCAGACGTTTTCATATAATGATTTGTATCGACGCGCAGCAGCATTTGCAAAGGTGTTGAAAGAAAAAGGACTCAAGCCGCGTGATCGTGTTTTAATTTGTTTTGAAAATGCTCCCGAATTTTACGTTGCGTATTATGGAGTGTGGCAGGCGGGTGGCGTAGTTGCGCCAGTAAATACGTTTTTAAAAGAGCGTGAGCTTGCGCATATTATTGAAGATGCAAAGCCTGCGTTTATTATTACCTCTTCTGATCGTGTTGAGCTTTTTCAAAAAGCAGATGGAGAGCATCTTCCTCCGATTTTAACTCCCGAAGATATGCCAGAGCCGGGTGCTGACTTTGTTCCCGATGAGCCTATTGAACTTGGTGAGGATGAAATGGCGGCATTGTTATATACGTCTGGCACTACGGGCGTCCCTAAGGGAGTGATGCTCAGTTCAAAAAATATTATTACCAATATTGCGCAGGGCGTATCTCGCATACAGATTGGCTTTGAGGAGCGGCTTTTTGGAGTGCTTCCACTTTTTCATGTATTTGCGCAAAATGTCTGCGTTTGGGCAGCCCCTTTTATTGGCGCCACGGTAATATTAGTTCCTAAAATTGATCGTCGTTATATTCTTTCTGCGCTCAAGCATAAGCCAACAGGATTTTTTGGCGTTCCTGCACTGTATGGATTGCTTTGTTTATTAAAAACTGCACCCCTTGATACGGTCCGCTTTTTTGTATCGGGCGGTGATGCGTTGCCTGATAAAATTCGTGCTTATTTTGCGCTACTGTATCGTCGAAAAATTGCGAATGGGTATGGGCTTACTGAAACATCACCAGTGCTTGCATTTGATTGGGAAGATGTTGCGCAGCCAACTGGCACGCTTGGAAAGCCAGTGTGTAATCTTGCAGTTGAAGTTCGAGATGAAAAAGGAGCTGCATTGCCGCAGGGCGCTATTGGTGAGCTGTGGGTGAAGGGCGATAATATTATGCTTGGGTATTATAATGCGCCTGAAGAAACTGAAAAAGTGCTCAAAGACGGATGGTTTAATACGGGCGATATGATGTATCTTTCCGATGATGGCAAACTCGTGATCACCGGCCGCACGAAAGATTTGATTATTCATAAAGGTATTAATATTTATCCGCAAGAAATTGAAAACGTTATTATGACCGATCCAAACGTGATTCGCGTTGGCGTGATTGGCAAAGAAGACCCATCCCATGGGCAAGTTCCGATTGCATACGTGCAGCTACGCGAGCAAAAAGAAGGAATGGAGCAGATTTTGCAAGAGCTTTGCAAACAGCAACTTGCACCGTATAAGATTCCACGAAGCTTTTTTTGCCAGGTGGAAGATTTGCCGCTTACAGCGACCAATAAAGTGGATAAAAAGCAATTGCGCAGTAAGTGATTTTTATCGAAGGATACGTCATTGATTTCTTTTTTCTGGTCGGTATACTACCAATATAGTTTAACTCTCTTATCTATCTAGGGAGATGTCCATGATAATTTGCTCAGACGCTGTATAAGCGATTTTCATTTTAGCTGCATTCGCAGCACATAGTTTCATAGTTTTATGCACAAATCGTGCATTGTTTTTTATGTATTTTTTAAAGGACTTTATATGAGTCAATCTCTTTTGCAGGTTAAAGACCTGAAAAAGCAGTATGGATCACACCATGCATTAAAAGGCGTTTCATTTTCAATTGAGCCAGGAGAAGTATTTTGCTTACTTGGCGTAAATGGCGCAGGAAAGACCACGCTTTCATCGATTATTGCGACGCTGCATCCAGCAACATCGGGCGATGTATTATATAAAGGGAAATCGATTTATAACGATGTGCCTTCATATCGTCAGCAAATTGGATATTGCGCTCAAAAGCCAAATCTTAATCCATTATTAACGGTAAAAGAGAATCTTTATTTTGCCGGAAAATATTTTGGAATGTCAGACTCTCAGATAGAGAGTCGGTTGGTTGAATTGCATCAAAGACTTGGCATTGACGAGTATCTTTCATTTAAATCGGATGAGCTTTCGGGCGGATGGAGGCAACGCTTTATGATTGCGCGAACATTGATGCATAGTCCTCGGCTTGTAATCCTTGATGAGCCTACTGTTGGATTGGATCCGGATATTCGACGTCAGCTGTGGTATTACATTCAGCATATTAAAAGTCAGGGCGTTTCTGTGCTTTTGACTACTCATTATTTAGATGAGGCTGAAAATCTTGCTGATAGAGTTTGTGTTTTATCGCAGGGAGAAGTCAAGCTGATAGACACTCCGGAAAATCTTATGAAATCATTTGATAAGAAAAATCTTGAAGAGGTATTTCTTCAACTTACTCGCAAAGAGGGATAACATATGCAGATTTCGCACTTTATACATACGATGTATTATTTAGTGAATACGCAGTATCGTATTTTTCTTCAGACCATTAAAGATAAATATATTGATCTCTTTATTTGGGTAATTGCAATGGCGGCAGTAACGATTTATTTGCTGCCATCGTTTGGGCTTGCTACTTCATATGGCACATTTATGATTGCAAGCATGGCGGCCAGTGCTGGATTGTTTGAGCAATTTTCTGGAACGGTGAATTTGATTAGTGATTTTGAGGGAGATAATATTACCTCTTTTTATCTGACACTTCCGATCCCGTCTTGGATGGTTTTTTTAAGCTATGGCATTTTTTATGCTTTTAACACCATGGTATTAACAGCATTCGTGCTACCAATCTCGAAGCTTATTTTTTGGAATCACTTTAATGTGTCTCAGTTGAATGTATTGAAATATGGACTGATGCTTATGGCAACGTCTTCGTTTTATGCATCTTTTACGTTGTGGATGGCCAGTTTTGTTGCTAATTTGCAACGAATTGGAAGTGTTTGGATGCGTTTTACGTTTCCAATTTGGACATTCGGGGCATTTCAATATTCATACGCGGTATTGTCTGATTTAAATCCATGGCTTGGATATGCAAGCCTTTTAAATCCCATGACGTACGTAATGGAAGGAACTCGGGCTGCAGTGCTTGGGCAGGAAGGATCTCTTAATGTATGGATGTGTATAGTGTTAACATTCATTTTCTCTCTATTATTTGCATCGCATGGAATTTATCGAATTAAGCGGCGTTTGGATTACGTATAAGGGAATACTCTATGCGCATTGTCCATTTCATTACCAGCTTAGAGCAAGGGGGTGCACAGGCTGTTCTTTTTGATGTGGTAGTGCATTTTAAAAAGCGCGATTATAAACAGGCCATCGTGTATGTGCATGATGGCCCTTTTGCTGCCCGATTTAAAAATGCTGGTATTGATATATATCAATTGCGTGGATTCGTTGCTTATTTTGATCCTATTGCGTTGTATCGATTGATGCGCATACTCAAAAAAATAAAGCCGGATTATCTGCATACTGTTTTATGGGCTGCAAATTGGATGGGAAGAATTGCAGCGCGATTGCGTTCTATTCAATGCGTTGTTTCACTGCATAATAATTATGATCAAAACGGTTTGCTGCGTCGATTACTGGATCGATGCGTGCCGTATAAGGTCTATGCAATTATTGCCGTTTCAGACGAAGTGAAAAAATCATTTACGCACTCTTATCCGAACGCAAACGTAACCGTGATTCAAAATGGCATTGATATTGCTGCGATTAGAGCGGCTGCATATGCACAGCAAAAAACGCGAGCGCAGTTGAGTTTAAAAGAGAGTGATTTTGTAATTGGTACGGTCGGGCGCTTTTCTTCTATTAAAGAATATCCTCTATTATTGGAGGCATTTGCACTGGTATATGAAGGCAATTCTCAAGCTCGATTGCTGATTATAGGGCAGGGAGAACAAGAAAAAGAGCTGCGTGATTATGCCAAAAAGTTGAAAGTTGCTCCCTATATTCGCTGGATTGTGGGAAAACAGGCCTATGGATACTATAATCTTTTTGATTGTTTTGTATTGGCCTCGCAAAAAGAGGGGATTTCAATTGCGCTGCTTGAAGCGATGAGTTTGGGCGTAATGCCGATTAATGCATATCACACTGCGCAACATCCGGTGATCATAGATAGGCATAATGGGCGTGTTGCAAAAGCGCGCAACGCAACGGATTTTGCAGCAAAATTGAATGAATGTATTGTGTTGGCAGATCGGTCCGATGAACTTGCAAAAAATGCGCAACGCGATGTGCGTAATCGTTTTGCAATTGAGGGCATGATTGCAGCATATAGTCGCATTTTTGAAACAATTCAAATGTAAATGTTTGGAGCTGTTTTTGAGTATGCATTTGCATCATGTAGAAATAAAAATAAATGATAAAAAAATATGCAAAAAATATGTTGCGTAGATTGCGCAATAAAGTTGCAGTATTAGTTGATTAAAAGAAAAAGTTGGGCTACCTTATTGATAGAAATTGTAAGCTTTCTTTTAAAAAAGATAACCTCCATTTCCCCTATCCGCGACATTCTGTCTGGGTAGGGGATACTTCATTTTTGATAGACCTCAATGATTAAATGGTTTCCAATAAAAAAACGCAATCGTTTTTATAATCCATCTGGCGAAAGTGCGCCGGAATCGTTGCTGTTTGGTACGGTTCCATCGTTACTTAAATCATTCCGTTCTCGATTTTTTCATAAAAAACCACAGCCAGCTTCCTGGCTTCATCCGCAGCAAATTCCATTTCGATCGCAAGAACTTTCAATTACGTGGATTGGGCACGCAACGTTTTTAATTCAGATAGCTGATTTGAATATTTTAACCGATCCAGTATTTGGTGAGGTATCTACATTTTTTCCCCGCATTTTAGCGCCGGGTGTTCATTTAGATACGCTTCCTACGATTGATTATGTTTTGATTTCTCATAATCATTGGGATCATATGGATGCGGCATCATTAACGGCATTAAAAGAGCGCCATCCAAGTATGCAAGTCTTAGCACCGCAGGGTGATAAAGCGTGGTTTGCAAAACGTCGATTTCAGGCACACGAATTAAGCTGGTGGGAATCGCATTCGCACAAAAAAGGTACGTTTTCATTTTTGCCCGCCGTGCATTGGTCTGGAAGAGGATTGTTTGATACGAATCGTTCTTTGTGGGGCAGCTGGATGATTGAGGCTGGAGATAGATCGATTTATTTTGCAGGTGATACGGCATATGGTGAGCATTTTAAGCAGATTGCGCATGAGTATCCATCTATTGATGTAGCGCTTATGCCGATTGGCCCGTGTGAGCCAAAAGAATGGATGCGGCGCACGCATATGGATGTGGAGCGATCGGTGCAGGCATTTCATGATTTAAAAGCAACTCATTTTATTCCGATGCATTGGGGTACGTTTCCCTTTGGAAACGATCAATTTGATGCGCCCATTGCACAACTCAAAAAGCACAGCTCTGACCTTAAAAAGGGTTCGTTTCATTTTTTAAAGGCAGGATTTCGTCAAATAGTGCCATAAATGGCTAAAAAGGCACAAAACTATTGTTTTTCAGCCGTTATTTCTTATATGCTGAAGATAGGAAAAAGAGGTATGTTAAGAAATAAAGGGGTATGGTATGAAGAAATCTCTCTTATTGGGGGCAGTCATTGCGCTATGTTCCCAGTCAATTATTAGTTCTGGCAATCTGAGTACACAAGAAAAAGAGCTTGAAAAGCAGACTGAATGGTTGCGCGGTGAGCGATCATTAAAGCGTGAGCATCTTGCAAAAGGTACTGCGGTTGGTGCGGCAACTGGAGCAGCGTTGCTTGCGGGGGCGGCGGCAGTGGATCCAGAGTATATAGATAGTGGTCTTGAAGAAGAGGTAAGAAGAAAAGGTGGCTCGCGGGCGGAACGGTCTCTTGCTGCAACTCCTAAGGCTTTAGCCGTGGGAGCTTCCGCGGGAGCGACTATCGGAGCAATGTGGAGTCTTCCAATCGCCAGGGGCTTGCAATGGTGGCAACGTCGTAAAATTAACAATGCAGTAAATGAGCATTTGGATAGTAACGTTAAAGTCCTTACAAAGCCACAAGCAATGCTTGTTATTGCAGCATATAAGCGAAACCTTCCAATGCTGAAGGTGTTGATTGATCGTCAGCTGGAATTTGTGAATCAAGATGGTGTGTGGAAGCTTTTAACAGAGCTTTTTTATAATCAAAAACCAATAAAAAGCCGCGTGAAAGAATTACAAAAAATGATTCAAGAAAATTGAAACGAAATGAGATATATATTGGAGGAATTGTGAAGAAATTAAGGTTAATTCTTGTAATGGCCCTGGCAATGCAGAGTGTGTTGGTATGCGATGCAAAAAGTCTTTTTCAAAGAGGGGCATATCTTTCAAATCAGGCTCGGCAGGCTGCAGCTAAATTTTATACTACAATGCGAAATATTGGCTTAACTGATGAAGAAAGGATTGCTGCGCAATCTCAGCAAGAGCTGGTACAGCAAGCGAAAGAATTAGAGAAAATTTATCAAAAAGCTGAGCGCTTACAGGGTGCAAGAAAATGGGAATATTTGACCGGCGCGGCAAAAAGAATAGTGGTTGGTATTTTGGCAGTTGCGGCGCTGCTTGCCTTGGCATTAAGTTTAGACATTAGTGATATAGGAAATATGCCTGTTTCTCCTATATTTATATTGATAGCTGTAATAGGTGCTTTCGGAATATCAATAGCCTGGCCTACGGCTTTTATGCTAAAAAAGGCCGGAATTAATGCTTATCATAGAAACAATATAAATAACGTTTTGGCAAAATATACTGAGTATTCTGATATCAATAAGCTTAATCTTGCGCAGGCAGCATTAATTGTAGCTGCGTATAAAGGAAACTTGGCATTGGTAACTCAATTATCAAAACAGCTTCCAGAGTTTGTTGCGCAATCGGGCGTTTTAGAGGCGGTTGCGGTATTGCTTGAAAAGAAAAAGGCTTTGAAGCGGGATAAGAATGAGGTTGAAATAATTGCATAGTTTCAAAAAGGCGCTCTGCAAAAAAGGGCGCCTTTTTATTTCCACAATTTTCTAATATCGCCCAATGTGATATAGAGCATGAATAGTATAAAAAGTGCTATGAAAATCAGCGTGCTGATACTATACGCAGTATCAGAGATTGGGCCGGTTAGCGCTTCCAGCGTATAAGCTGCAAGTTGGCCGCCATCTAAAAAGGGTATTGGTAGTAAGTTAAAGATGCCGATACTAAAGCTCAGGCCGCCAAGCAGCAAGAGAAAATGATTAAAGCTTAATGAGATACTATGGCTGATTAAAGAAATAATTCCAATGGGCCCCATGATCCCACCGTGCGCATTTGCAGATGTTTCTTCCATCATTTTTTTTA
The DNA here is from genome assembly GCA_029262555.1 of Candidatus Babelota bacterium. Taxonomy (GTDB): domain Bacteria; phylum Babelota; class Babeliae; order Babelales; family Vermiphilaceae; genus JAJCZB01. The sequence goes on from JAJCZE010000011.1 coordinate 65,498, forward strand.
CATCGATATTACGGAGCTTAAAAAAGGCAAATATCAGATACGCAAACAGGATATTGACTACAATGCCTGCAAGAAGAATGAATGCCTTTACTGCATAGGGCTGCGCATCAAGTTGTTGGGTTGCAATAGATACGTATCCGCCGAAAGGAAAGGCTGCAATTTGAAAAAGCGTGCCTCCAATGCGCATACCAATAATGCGTGGTCCAAAGCCAATTGAAAATACTGGCGTTGTAATATTAAACAATTTACAGGCAATAAAATGGCCAAACTCATGAATGAGTATGACGAAGCTCAGGCCGAACAGCCCAATCAAAATCCGTAGTAGTTTGTTCATAAAATCCCTTACTTAAATAAGCGCGCCCTGAATCACCAAAAATCATGGTACCAAAATCAGATCCGTTCATATGCTTTTGCGCATAACGATGCGCTGCAAATGCAACGGCACCGCTGCTCGGCCCTACCAAAAATCCTTTTTTTGCAAGAGATTTGAGCATTTCGATCGCATCTTCATCTTTCACGGTAAGGACTTCATCAATTACAGAGTAATCAATGACGGGTGATTCAAAATCAATTCCCATTCCTTCAATTGCGTATGGCTTAGGATTTCCATTGGTTGCGCGAAACGAGTTGATAGAATCGATAGCGATTATCTTAACGTTTGGATTTTTTTCTTTTAAATAGCGGCCCACTCCAGTAATGGTGCCACCCGTGCCCGCACCGGCAAAAAAATGAGTAATCGCTCCATGCGATTGATTCCATACCTCGGGAGCAAGAGAGGTGTAGTGCGCCTTTGCATTGAGTGGATTAAAGTATTGATTTGGCATAAAAGAGTTGGGCGTTTCTTTATGAAGATTCACTGCTACGCTGTGATAACTTTCAGGATCATCAATAAAATCGGTCGCCGGGCAGATGACTACTTGTGCGCCATATGCTTTGAGCGTCTGCATTTTTTCTTGGCTTACTTTTTGCGATACAGTGATGATGACGTTATACCCTTTTGCTGCACCAATCATTGCAGTAGCGATTCCTTGATTGCCTGATGATGCATCGATTAATGTACCACCCGGCTTTAATAATCCGGTTTGCTCTGCATGATTTATCATGAATTGTGCGGATCGATCTTTAACGCTTCCGCCAGGATTTAAATATTCAAGCTTTGCATGGAGATACTGAAAGGGTGTTTCTACTAAAGGGGTGTTACCAATTGCGGTGATGAGTTTGTGCATGTGTATTCCTGTTAATGTTAACTTTTGCATTTAGTGTAAGCAGATAGTGCGTTAATACAAGTATCCGAATGTAATTGCTGCAAGGCTGGCAAAAAGCACCGGCCAATACAAAAGCTTTGAAATCATGTTGTCGCGATGCCTGATGAATGGAATATTGAATTCAAGTTGATGTGAAATGGTAACGATTAATATCACTAATATCATGGCATACATCAAAAAGAAAAAGCTTTCAAAGTACACAATTTGTGCTTGTGGGAGTTTTGACCTAAATCGCAATTGTGCAAAAATGGTGGCAAAAAATACGCTTGCGCAGGATCCAATAACGGCCAGTTTTTGTTGGGTACTTGTCAGAAGGATTACAAACAGTAGCACGGCAATCACTGCAATTGGTAATAAATCAGAAACCAATGTGTCGATCAATCTACGCGTTACATAAATATTATAAAACAGTTCGGGCACTTCAGACTTATCAACCTCTTGATAGATACCAAATGGTCCAACTGCGTATGCGCCAAAATTGCTGGTATAGTTGACCTGTTTGTATCCAAAATTGGTCGCAACAATTTTCCATCCGGGAAGGTGTGTATCATCATCAATGCCTGCAAGTGCGCGAGGGTTGATGAGTTGGTAGCCATCAAGGTCAGGAACAAGGACTACATTCTTTTTTGAGTAGCGGTGCCAAATTTGTATTTGTAGTGCTTTTGTATCAAATGGATAGCGATCAAAGTAAAAGAGCTGATCGAGTACCGCGTGCACTTCCCATAAGATTGTAACCGTATCTCCTTCTTTTATTTGAGAAAGCTCATTTGATTTTGCCTCTGTTGATTGGGGAAGGGTAAACCCACGTGGAATATCATCATGCAGCCCGTCCGTAAATCGTTGCCAAATATATCCACTAAATGCCACTTGGTTTGCGGCATTAAATTGTAGGCTATTAATAAAAATACCGGTTGGTATATAGCGATCGTTTTTGTATCCATAGAGTAGGACATCTTGTTTGTTTTCTAAAGAACCGGAGGTTGGGGTTGCTTTCTTTGAGGTATCATGAGAAGTAGTTTTTTCTTGCTTTATCCCATATCGATAGGGAGTAGTTTTTTCTTTTAAAAATGAATAGAGGTCTGCTTTGTTTTTAACAATGTACTTTTTTTGTTCATGAAATGAAGGATAGCGGTATGCCGCATGCCAGACCCACATAATTTGCCCGCTGAGAGCAAAAGATACAATTGCGCTCGCGATCCACCATCGAGCTGCATGATCGCCGGAAAATAGCGAAAAAATAAATAAGGTTAAAAAAATCATGAAAAGTACTGCGGTCAGTGACGGATAAATTAAATTACGCCTTAAGCTATTTGTATTTATGGTCAGTTCGCTTTTATCAAAAATGCCTAAAATGCTCCAGTTGGTTCCTTCCAGCGGCTCAGAAAAGAGCCATGAAGGCGCGCCAGTAATCTCATTTTCATATTCAAAAAAGACTTCTTTTTTTTCTAAAATGCTTTTTGCGGCTTTTGCAAGGTCAGGATTGTTTAGTTTTTCTGCCAGATCAAAAATAGTTATTTGCTTGTGTATGATTTGATCTTGAGGGTGGGCAAGATAAGTCCCTTTATTTGAAAGCATTGCCCAATAGCCTGTTTGATTTAAAAAGAGAGTGTTTAAAATATGATTTAAATGCTCAACCGATTGATTGGCAAATACGACGCCAATTGCTTCTTTTTTACCATCTTTCATAGCATAAATAGGAACAGCATACTCTGCGACAATTGTCTTAGTGCCGAGAGCGTAATAGGGATCAATATATTGCGCACCATTTTTTAAAACGGGAGTAAACCACGTTATTTCTGGAGCCGTATAGTCATATTGGTTTGCGAGATTTATGAGTTGTTCTTTGCCGTCTTGTTCAAGGTAATAGGGAGAGAATAGTTTGGTTTGCTCATCTATTGCGTATGGTATAAATGCAACGCCAAGTCCGGTAATTTCGGCCGGTTTTTTTTCTTTAATCAGTTGAACGATTTCTTCTTTACTCAGTTGATTGGCGCCAATTTCATCAGCGACTTGTTGGGCAATAGGCTTCAGCATTGTGATAAATGCATTGAGCTCGCGCGCAGCATCTTCAGTCTCTTGGTGTGCGTTTTTTTGAGCCTGTGAAAGAAGATTGTTTTGAATAGCTATGAATCGGTATCCAAGATAGAGCGTGGCGCAAAAACTAATAAGAGCGCATGCAAGCCATATTAGTGACGTTCGTTGTAATCGAAAACGTATTTCCATTATTCTCCCTTTTTTATACAGAGTATGAAATTGATCTTACTCACTGAAAGGGAGATTGTATAGAGTTGCTCAGTTTCAATATTAATTGTTTGGCATTAAAAAAAGGGCGCTGGTAGCTGCTGCAGTGCTCAAACTAGCAGAGATAATGGATGGCACAAATTGAGGTGTTGGCTTTGTTGGGCACCTAGGTATAAAGACACGGGTGACGTAGTAGGGGCTATTACACCAGTCCACGCACTCTTCAGTATTTGACACTCCAGAGCAACAATTGGCTTTGGCACAATCGCATATTGAGTATGAACAATTGGCAGGTGGACAGTTAGACAGACCCCATCCGTTATATGCCTTGGGCTGAGAGGGATTTTTTTCTGGTAGGCAATTATAGATGTTGATCAGGCTGCTCGTTGTAGTGGTAAGAGAGAGCACTATAACTATAAATTTTTTTACTTTTGCAGGAATTGCTTGGCTGTTTTGTGTAGAAAGAAGTAAGGATCCGAGTAACGCAATGGTATAACAGTGTTTTTTCATTGATAGCATCCTTACTCAAGTAATTATGTTATTCATTAGGCATAAAATGGCCGGCTACTAGGCCAGAACAAGCACTCGCTACAGTAGTTATTATAGCAGGGATGAATTGAGGTGCAGCTTCTCTTTTATTGCAGCGCATCTGATCAACATATTCGTTGTCTTTAAACCACTGTTCACATTGTTTTTTATTTGATACATCGGCACAGCAGCTCCTCTGTTCTGCATGCTGCCATATGATATCACAGCGTCTTATCATACAATGAGCCGCTGGGCATTCGCTTTGCCATGTAATGGCAGGATCAATGGCGCTTAGAGTTCCACTTTGCGCTGTTGATTGAGTGATAGTGTAGACGCCTGAAACAGTAGGCCCAAAGGCAAGCGCCATAACAATTATTTTTTTAACCAAGGCTACTGCTGGGCCAGCATATATGGGAACGTTTAGAAGCGAAGTGAGCATTAGTATTACACATAGTTTTTTCATAAAAGACCCTATTCATTATGATAAAAGTTGTTTATACAGTGAAATGTGTTGTGCAATCATCTGCTCATTTTTAAAATCTTCAAGTTGATCCGGAAATTGTTGCATTTTTTTATACAGTGTTTGTGATTGCATGATTTCTTTCATGCGTTCAGCGAGCATAATCCAATCACCTTGGTCTACAATAAAGCCATTTTTGTGATTGAGTACCACTTCTGGGATGCCACCGGTTTGATAGCTGATGATTGGCAAATGCTGTAAGCGAGCTTCGATTACTGCGCAGGGCAATCCTTCCCACAATGATGAAAGAGCAAAGGTATGCCAATTTTTAGTAATGGGTGCAATTGCGTGTTGCCATCCGTGGAGTGTGATTGTATGAGAAAGTGAGTGGGTAGTAATCCACTCTTCAATTTGTTTGCGTTGCGCGCCATCTCCAATAATTTCAAGGCGTGCGCGGGAATCTGTCCGATAGACTACTTTAAATGCTTTGAGTAAATCGAAAAGGTTTTTTTGCGGTTTAAAGCAAGAGATGGTTCCGAATATAAATGGTTGGTTTGTTGATGGGGTGGTAAGCCGTGTAGCTGGGGTATAAAATTTTTCAGCATCTACGCCAGCTCGAATAATAGAATGCTTGCGTGAGAATCGAGGGAAAAGCCGCATTCCAATTTTAGCATCGTGGGCTGATACGCAAATAAAATGAGTGGTAATAAAACTGGTTATTAACTCAATACAGTAGATCGGAGTCCATGCAAACCATGATTGGTGTTCATGAAAGCCATAGCCATGAATAGTATGTATTCTCGTTTCAATTCCAGCAATCCATGCGGCCCATCGTCCAATAATTCCTGCTTTAGTACTATGGGTATGCGCACTCAGATGGGGGTGCTGCTTTTTAAGTTTTTTGAGTGAACGAATTAATTGTATGAAGTTTTTACATTCGGCCCAGAGTGCAAAAAAAGATATTTCACGTTGCATTGATGGCAAAAGAATAGCCTGCTTATTATTGTGAACGGTATGAGCAAGAGCTCCTTCTTTTCCTGAGATTAAATGGGAAGCGTATCCTTGTTTTTGCAACCCATTAAATAAAGAAAGGCACACTTTTTGTGCGCCCCCCAGCTCTAATTTCGTGATTATGTATACGATTGGTATTCGTTTTTGCTTCATTATTTTTTAATTCCCTCGTTCACCCTATCGATAGAATAATAAAATAAAAGAAATTAAGACGGCGTAAATCGCCGCAGTTTCAATTAATCCCTGGGAAAACATACTAATACGAGACAGCGTGCCATGCGCTTCTGGGCGCTGCGTAATTTGATCAACCGCAGCAGATGCAACGCGTCCTGAACTGATGCCGGGTCCGAGTGTACCAATTCCAGTGCAAAGCCCTGCAGCAAAAAGGGCAATGCCATCAAGCATATTTTCTTGACCCGTTCCAGGCACAAGGAATAATAGCGATACAGAAACAATTAATGAAAAAATAATAGGGGTTTCAATAATAGCTTGGCTAATGAGTGTGAAAGAAAAAATATGCCCATATGCTGTGCGATTTTTTCCAATACCTTCGCAGGCTTTTGCAGAAAAAAGCGCGAGTCCAATAGCTGGGCCAATGCTTCCTAATCCAATGCACATGCCGCTTGCAATTAATCGAAGCGTATCTCGCATGGTAGTTATTGTAGCGGCTTGCCCTTGAATAAAGAGCGCAATAATAAATCCGAAAATAATGGGTGTTTGCAATAATGATAAAGAGATCATCATAAAGCGAGTAATGTGTGCACTAAAGAATGGTTGCCGAGCAACTGCCATACATGCTGCGCGAGCAGGAAAGGCTGATACTAGTCCGAGTACAAATCCTGAACAGCAAATAGCAAATGCAATACCAATTGTGGCAAGCGAGCTGTAGTAAGGATTAAGTGTGTTTTTGGTTTGCAATAGGAGTAATACAGAAATAAACGTTCCCATTACTGCAGCCGTTTCAATGAGCGCCATACCAAGAATAGCAGTATTACGAATATCATCAGCGGCAGAAGGCTGTTGGTTCATTCCTTCAATTGCAGCATTGCATGTAATACCTTGTCCAAGACCAACGCCAATTGCGTTGATGGCAGTGGTGAGTGCGATTGTGCCAAAATGGAAATATTCAGTAAATTCTGCCATTTAATGTCCTTCACCTTGGAGTGCAAGAGAGAGATACGTGAGGGAAAGCATTCCAAATACAAACGCTTGTAAAAAACCTTCAAAGAGTCCAAAAAAGATTGTAATTGCAAGGTTGATTCCCGTTGCCAATCCTAAAATTTCTAATAAAAAATTACCTTGAATTGCTTGAAAATAAATGCCGCTAATAATTGAGCCACCAAATATGTTTCCAAATAGTCGAAACGAGATAGAAACAATCGTCGCCAATTTACCTACTACATTCAAAGGCATCATAATGAAAAAGGGAGAAAAATAACCTTTAAAATACTCCCATGCACCATTTACCTGTATAGCAGCCCATTGTGTATAAAAGAACGAAACAAGCCCGAGTGCGAGCGTAGTATTTAAATCTGTGGTGGGCTCTTCCATCCATGGAATGAGCGAAATTGCATTACACCCTAATACGAAGCAAAACGTAGTGGTAATAAATACGAAATGATTCATTGAAAATTCAGTGAGGCTTTGATTAATGAGATCAACAAAAAATGAAATAAAATTAAGCGTAATAAAGCGCCCAAGGCTTTCTTTTTTAGAAAGAAAGTAACGGCCTAAAAAAAGTAACGCTGCGATAACTACAAGCGTAATCCACGTATAAATAATGGTTGGTTTATTAATGCGAAAAAATGCATGATCTGTACCAAACAAAGGGCCAAGAAGCCATTGGTTCGTTTCTACAATATCAAACCCGCTCATATGCATATGCCCTTACAGCTAAAAGTATCACCCAAAACATACTGAAAAAGGTAATTGCACCAAGTATAGATGGTATTATTGTGGATCGCAATAGATACCGGCCCGTAAAGCATAACACCACGATACGCGTCAGAAAGAAACCAATTTGTTTGATGCGCTGTGCAGCTGCATGGGTTGGATTAAAAATGCTCCTCTGCTGTAACACAAAGGAGCATCCATATACTAATCCTGCAGATGCAGAAATGAAAAGTATCTGCAGTAAATCAATCATAGTTTCTTTATACCTTTATAGCGCCAGTAGTCGGTAATAAGGCTATTTGATCCAGCAATTACCACCAAACCATATCGCTCATCAACTGATTTTTGTGCTGCTTGGAATGCTTCTTTAAAGCTTCGAGCAGATTTTGCTTTTATTTTCATACTTTTAATATCGTTACTTACTTTTTCAGGATCCCATGAGGCGGTATCTGCCTGCCCTGGGACAGAGTTGGTTGGGCAGATGATTACAGTTCCAGATGTTTTTTTGAAAAAGTATCGAAGCTGTTTTAAGAACTCAGCGATGTTGAGTTGTTCGTTATTATTCCCCAAGATTAAAGTCAGCCCTTTGAGTGGGCGTTGATAATGGAGCAAGCGAATGCCAAGTAATAAGTTTTGGAATGAATCTAAGCTGCTTGCATTATCAAGTAAAATCGTTGGCTTTTCTTTATCAAGTAGTTGGAAGCGGCCCGGAAGACTATTCATAGTGTCTTTCCAGAATTGCTCAATAGTGCGTCGTGGATTGAGCTCAGCTTTGCGCTTTGCTTCTAAAGTAGGGCGGCCGCGTTGGCTTTTTGGCTTAACTAATAAACTGTTAGAAACGATAACAGTATCTTCTGGTAAAAAATTATTTACATACAGATACGCGATTCGCTCTGCAAGTGCTGCGCTTCTGCCATGAAGTTGCTCATACGGGTATGGCAATTGTGCAAGTTTACGAATTGGCATTGCCCAGGTAGCGCCAAACTGCTCTGCATATTTCTGCATAAGGAGTAAATTCATTTTATTTTGATCGGCTGATACTACGTGGCTTTTTTTGCTTGCAATCGAAAGTGTTTTTTGAATTGCTTTTTCTGCAAGAACGGCACCTTTTTCACTGTTTTCAAAATCAGTGATTCGAGTGATTGCGCTAATTTTTGGCTTACAAATGAGAGCCGGATCCCAGCCATTCACGCTGTTTGATTCAAGCAACACAACTTCAGCATTTTGTTGTGAAAAATAGACAAACGCCATCATGGTAAGTACGTCAAGAGCGTGAGGATTAAGGTCTAAAATAGCCACTACCTGCAAGACTTCGTTTGCAACGTCGGTAAACTGTTTATTGGAGATTGTTTCCCCATTCCAGCTTAAACGCTCATTATACGTAAGAATGTGCGGCGCGCACAATGTGCCAACCGCAATACCTTCTTCTTTTAAAAGGCGCGTTGTAAAATGAGTAGTGAGGCTTTTGCCATTCGTACCGCTGATAACGATACTATTTTGCTTTTGGGAAAGATTTCCAAATGCTTTATCTAATGCTTTTATAGTAGAGAGTGCGGGGTCTTGAAGGGTGGTAGTCCATCGAGCATCTAAGAATTCAATAATCTCGCTATAGCTATATTGCTTGCCGGAGACAGTGCCTTTTGATTGAGTCTGCTTTTGCGAGCTGAGATTTTTCATTCTTATTCCCCAGGGTTAAAAATCTAGAATTCGATTTTTTGTTGAATTCAAATCGGTTGATTTGAGAGTTGTTACGCGTATTGCTTAGTAGCGTTTTTATACTGAGTATTTCTATTTCAAATGTTATAGCTTACTATAGGATAAAAGGCAAAAATGTCAAAGAAGAAATTATCGTGCGAAGTTGAATTGTTTATTTACAAATAAGAGCAAAGATATGATTCAAAGAGTTGATTGGAATGATTTTATAGCGCTTGAAGATGTTGCTAAAGCATTGCAGGCGGGTGATGTAGTTGCGGGCAGTTCTGATACCGTTTTAGGATTGCTTGCGGCAGTAACTTTCGAGGGTAAGCAAAAGCTGGATCAGGTTAAAAAGCGAAACGATATGCCCTATTTAGTATTGGTGGCAAGCGTTGATGAAGCGAAAAAATTAAGCCCATTTTTTCAGACGCAAAAGGGTGCGCAATTGGCTGATGCCTTTTGGCCTGGGCCATTAACGCTTATTGTGCCAGCACGCAAAGATCTGCCTGAGTACATGAAATCAAAAACGGGTGGCATTGCGATTCGAGTGCCTGATCATGCCGGCTTGCAGCAACTACTTTCCAAGGTAGAGACGCTTTTTTCTACGAGCGCCAATCTTTCAGGGCAACCAGTACCGCAACACCTTTCTGATTTGGATCCATCAATAGAAGCTCAAATGAGTTATTTGATAGGGGATGATAAAGGAGCCATTGTGGCCTCTACGATAGTGGATTGCACTCAAGAGCCACCTCACATAATACGAGAGGGGATTGTATCAAAAAACCGTTTAGAGGCCTATTTATAGACCCTTTTGACGATTTTTTGATGTTTTAGTATTCTTAAAAAAGTGGAATCAACTCTGTATTACAAGGTTTTAATAGGAATATTTTATGAAAAAAATAATCACACATTCGTTGCTTGCTTTAATTGCAGCAACATCATTTTCTGCTCATGCTGAATATATGACTGAAGATCAATTGAGGAGCGTGGTTGGTTCGAATTATACCAACACAGCGATATTTTTTAGAGGTGATTCATGGTTTTTGCCTGCGAAATATTTTACGATTTGCGCAGCGCCGGCAGCAGCTTTAGGATGGGCTACAGGTAAGTATCCGCAAGAAAAAAAAGATGGCGCTTTGATTTTAGGTGGTTTGAGCGGTGCAACAGGTTTATTTTGTTTTTATGTTGATCGATGGGTACGAGTTCATCAAATGAATCACTTTCTAAAAGAGTATGCATCAGTATCACGATTAAAAGATCTTTCAAATGCAGAAGCTGCATTATTGTGTGCTGCTCATTATAAAGATCTTGGTGTGATGAAAGTATTACTTTCGTATCTTCCAGAGTTTTTACATGAAATGGGTACATGGGAAGTGTTAACAGAGCTTTACTATGATGAGCCAGATAGCACTGTAACAAATTCTGGATCATCAGTTCGTCCAGGCTATTCTCAGCAAGGTGGGTGGCATATTGATACTGTGCATCACAACTCAGTATCGCAGGTAAAACATGCGTATATGAGTCCAGAAGTGATGGCGCGTCGTATGAAGGTATTGAAAAAGAAATTGGGATATACAGACTAATCTGTATATCAATATAACGATCTTAAAGGGCGCTGGGTTCACCGGCGCCTTTTTGCTGCCAAAAAAACAATCATTGCGTTTTAAAGTCTCAACTTTTTATGATCACTTTCAAAAGGATTGAAAAAGGAGTGACGAATGAAACGGTCTGCATTTACTTTAATTGAGCTGATGATAGTTGTGGCAATCATTGCATTTTTGGCAATGGTATCGGTGCCAACATTTACTCGTTTTTTGGCAAAAGCAAAACGTGCTGAAGCCTATATGAATTTGAGCTCTATTTACGCAGCAGAAAAATCATACTGGGCTGAAAATGGCCGGTATTCCGATGTGCTGAGTGGAAATGGAGGCGTTGGATGGAAACCAGAAGGGTATAGGGGTGGTGGACAGGGCGAAAACTTTTATTACACCTATGGATTTGGAAGTGGATCAGAAGGGCGCAATTACTTTACCGGAAAACTGAATACCGCGTCTTCTCATCTTGCCAATTCAAATGCGAGCCCATCAGGATTTAAAGTGGTTGCCGCTGGAGACATTATGGGAAATGGGCGTCCGGATGTATTGATGATTGATGAAAATAATACGATTACGATAGTGCAGGATGCATTGGCAAGCTAGAAATCGTTTTCGTTTAACTGCCAAGCAATAAGAGCGCGATGCGTTCGGCATAGAGTGTATATATAATTGCACCAACGGCCAAAAAGGGGCCAAAGGGTAGTTTTATATTGCGGCGCAATGAGCCATTCAAAAATAAATAGATTCCGCCAATGAGTGAACCCAGCAATGATCCCATTAAGAGCGTAGCCCATACGCCAAGCACTCCAGTAAAAGATCCTACGAGCGCCATGAGATCAAAGTCTCCCTGGCCGATTCCTTGCTTTTTTGTAATCAAATAAAAAATCATTCCAATAGCCCATGGAATAAAGTAGCCAAGGGCTGCTCCTAAAATACTATTCAATGGATAAATAGAAATCATATCCGCAAAGCTGAAGAAAATGCCAGCAGGTATAAGTGCAAGCGTTGTCCATTGAGAAATGAGCATTGTTTCTAGATCAGTGCGAATAGTTACGATAAGTGCTGAAAAAAAGACGAAGGTAGCAAAATAGTAGGATTCATCGATTTGATAATAGGCAACGAAAAATGAAATTACTGTAAGCGCCTCAATCATCGGATAGAGCACAGAGATTGAAATAGTGCAATGGCGGCATTTACCACGCAAATAGGCATAGGAAAATAAAGGAATAAGATCATACCAAGAAAGCGTTTGAGAGCAGTTTGGGCAAAAAGATCTGCCCAAAACGGTTTTGCCACGAATGATTCGATAACCAACGACATTTAAAAATGATCCCCAACATGCTGATAGAATAACAATCAGAAATGGAACCAACACTTAAAGTCTTCCTTCGTCTTTCTGCTTATCAATTAAATCATCGATACGACGTTGTTTATCAAGCTGTGCATCATATGCAAAACGAAGCTCTGGAGTGTATCGGCCATGAATAGACTTTGAAAGCCCTTGTCGCAATGATGGTTTATAGAGCACCAGCGTTTTGCGCTTTTTTTCAAATTCTTCTAATCCACCTTGGCAGTGGAAAAAGATACGGCAGCTGCTTTTATTGGGAGAAAGCTCGGCGCGCGTTACAGTGAATCCAGCAAGAACCGGTTCATCTTGTATGATCTGCATAAAAAGAGATGCAATCGTATGCAATAAAAGAGATTCTTTTTGCGCGTGTTTGATTCTGCTTAGACGAGGCTTAGTCATTATTTACCAGGTTTGAAAAACCCTTGATTGATGATGCGCATCATGTTCATTTTGATAGCACGAACGAGGCGTTTACGACGTTTCTGTGTTTGTGGCTCAAAGTATACAGTACGTTTCATATCACGCACTACGCCTTCGCGTTCAATTTTCTTTTTAAGCTGACGCAACGCTTTATCAACGTTACCAATCACTGAAACTTCGATATTAGATTTTTTCTTCGACATCAAAATCGCCGCCTTTCCGGGTTTGAACATATGGATATTGTCATGAATTTCTATAGATTTGCTCTATTTATACTTCAAATAATAGCAAAATAGGCTTTGAGTGTCTAGCATCGTCTCTAAAAGGAATATGCTTATTAGAACGTTGCGTAGAAGCTTGCCATGATAGTAGAGCTTCTATAGCTATTTCTTTGAGAGATTGGCGCCTGCCAGAAGAGCCCGAGGCCAATATTAGGAGAAATATCATAATTAAGGGCCACATCAATAAATTTCGCCTTAAATCCAGAAAGCTTTTCAAGTTGTCCAGGCAGGAAAAAGTCAGCATCTTCGCAGTTGCGGAGGGTGATATCATCGGGTTTATGTTCCATTTGGATGTATTGAAAGTAGCCAGAAAGCCTATCAAGAAAATGGAACGCTGAAATCTTGCCGCCAAAGTGCCAGTTGTATCCAGGATGAATGCTTACATCCGTAGTATACGGGAAAATTCCCGTTTGAAAGCAACTCGTAGGGACTCGTACTTTTTCGAAGTTACGCTCAAAGAAATAGGTCATTCCCACTTCTGCACCAACCTCTATAGACTCTACAAAATCAATATTAAGGCCGCCTGTAAACCCAACGCCGGAGTGATCGTTGTTACCAAATGGTAAAAAGAATGCCCGATCGTGGCTTACTTCGTCAAGGCGATTTTCATCACCGGGAGATACTGTACCGCCTATTTGGAAAAAGGGAATAATCAGAAAATGAGGCCAATCTTGCTCATCCCGATTAATTTCAAACCCGCGACGCCAGAATAGTTGTAAACGAACCTCTTCTACAGACGTCTCGCAGTAGTTACAAATATTAAGGCCAATTTCGTGGGCAATAGGCTTGAGCTCAGACATTAAATACTTTCTAACATTATCGCCAGTAAGTGGTGACGGATCAAATGGGCGGGTTGGATCGGTGCAACTTGTTAAATCAATAAAGCCAGTGTTTGTTTGGCTCATGCTCACAAGCCCAGTTTTTAAGCTAAGGCCAAATCCGGCATAAATATCAGCTTCGAGTTGAAATCGAACGCCCCGTTTGCGATATTTGAGCGGTACAGAAAAATAACCAAATTGTTGATCAGGATCAATTTTTGTCCCATCATTCAAGCTGCCAGGCACTACGCCGGGAAAGAGATTAGAAAGGGCAGTTTGTAGGGTTGGAGCCAATGTTTTGCCAGGAGGAATGGGGCCATATAAGAGCGGGATAATTCCCCAATTGCCGCCTAAGTTACCTAGTTCAGCACGTTCACCATTAATATCTCGTCCGCGATCAGCGTTTTGGCCGAAGGGCGAAAGAGCAATGCCAACAGTATCACGTTTGCGGGCTGAAAAATCAGGATCGGCAACTTTAGTTTTTTCATGAATATATAAAAAGGTGTGCGGATCAAGCGTACTGAATACTGGATAGGGGTCGTTTTTTGCAAGAGATGAAAGACCCAATAGCGGGCTTTGCATCACTATCAAACAACCAAGGATACAAATTCGAGCAAAGATCGTGCGCGCCATTATCATTCCGTTCCCTTTTTGAAAAGATCTAACTCGAAATAAGATATAGCATTCTCGGTTCTTGTTCGTCAATTGTTGGGAGCAAATGGGAGCAATTCCCGTTTGCTAGGATTATATTAGAACAACTGTTGTACGAGTCCTTCAGCTGCAAAATAAAAAATTATTCCTGCAGTAATGAGCCCACCAATAGTAATCAGATTTTTTCCACCCTTCCATTCGTCCGGAATGGTAAGCAACGTAATCATTGAGAGCACGAACGCAATGAGAATGAGTATCGCCGTTAATGAAAAGAAAAGGTCAATATTATCAAGAAGTGAGAATGTGGTGAATATTCCACATCCAATCATTGCTACCGCTAAACGCGCAGGGAGCTTTATGCCCCAAATCTGATTTGCAAGTGAAACTAGCAGCGCGCTTGAACCCCATATCATGGAGTGAATAGTTCCAATAATTGCCGATAATATAGAGATATGTACCGCTGTTAAAATCCAAGGGTTTTCGGGGAAAATGGATTCTAGCAAAATAGGAAGAGGAATTCGTGGATCTACAAATAAGCTCAACGGCGTAGAGACAATAATTGACGTTACAAACAATAAGTAAATAACCCCAACGATACTAATAGAGTAGGTAAGTGCGCGAGGTACATTTTTTTGTGGATCTTTGACGACAGAAAAAAGTGAACTTGCACTTTCAAATCCAAAAAATCCAAATACTACCGCACGTGTAGCTTGTAAAATATTACGCATGCCATACGGAGCAAAGGGGGTTAAGTTGGAAAGCTGTGCTTTTGAAAAGCACATGATTGTAGTGATGATAAGAGGAAAGGTAGTGGTTACAATTAAAACCTGCTGACCAAGTTCAGAGAGCACTACACCAAACATGTTTAAAACGGTAAGGCTTAAGAGGGTAATGAGCCCGAGCGTTTTGGTGGCCACCGTTGGAAAGAATGTATCTAAATATGCCCCGGCCATTTGCGAAAGCAAGCCCATTGCGATTAATAATCCAAGAAAATAAGATGCACCTGCGATTGAGCCAACCACGTGGCCGCCCCATTGCTTTGCATACGTATAGAAAGACCCTTCCTCAGGAAATCGTGCGGCAACTCGTGCTAATGATTGTGCGATGAGCCAGACTGCAACAATTACAAAAAGATAGGCAACGATTCCAGCTGGCCCTACGTACATGCCAATTGCTGCCGGTGCGGTAAAAATACCAGAACCGATCATTGCATTCATTCCGGTGATAGTTGCTGTGGTTACCCCAATCTTAGACACGTCAGTTTGTGCCATGATTTTCCTTTGGTTTAAGGGGTTATATATATGCGGACATTCGTTATACTAGTATAGAATAGATTGTTTGACCATAAAGGGTTTATATGCAGAAACACTGCAATTATTATCAAGCACGCATTGCTCGCCCGCAAACTTTGGGTGTCGTAAGCATTTTAAAAAGTTTTGATCACTTATGCTTTGATCGCACGCTTGATGCGAGTACCGGTTTATTTGAGTTTTTTGTACCTGAATCACAAGAGCCACTTTTTTTAAAGCTAATGGCATACTTTGAAAAAGAAGGATCGATTTCTGGTTTGCAAAAAATGCCCAATCGGCTTTTGCAGAGCGGTGCAACTTTTTAGCTTAATAATTCAAGCACCCTTTGGAGTCGTTCTTTACTTTCATCAACGCCAAGCATATCTATTAGTTCCTGTACGCCCGGGCCATTAATTTGTCCGGTAAGCGCAAGGCGCATAAACCAAAAAAGCTGTTTGAGTGGAATCCCTGATTCCTTTGCCGCTTTTTTAAGGGGATTTACGTTTTCGAGCGTATCTAGGTTTGATTTTAAAAGAGCCGCGATTGGCGCAATGTGATCATTTTCTAATGTTTGATCGATTGTTGCTTTTGAAACTTCAGGCGCTTCAAAAAAGAACTTCAATGATTCTATAGCATCTTTTAATGTATATAAATCGGTTTTTAATACTTGAAGAAGTGATGCAAGTTTTTCATCATTGAGTGCACCCACTTCAGGATATGCTGCTTGTAAAAATGGGCGAACAGCTTTTTCAAGTTCTTTTGGTGAAATCCGTTTAATCCATTCGTGATTAACCCAGCGCAATTTTTCTACATCATATTTAATCTGGCCAGTTGCATGCATATGATCGAAATTCATTGCGTGCGTGAGCTCGTCCAGATTCATAATTTCATTTTCAAATGATCCGCCAATAATGGCTAAGTAGTTATTGATTGCTTGTGGTAGGTATCCTGCATCTCGCAGATCATGGAGAGAAAATCCAAAGTCTCGCTTTGAAAGCTTTTTGCCATCAATATTACAAAGCATTGGCATATGCCAAAAGGTAGGAAGCTCTACCCCAAGAGCTTGATACATTGCTGCTTGGCCGGCGCTATTGCTTTGATGATCCTCACCGCGAAATGCATGCGTAATATGCATGGTTACATCGTCCACAAAGTTTGAAAACATAAAGGTAAACGTGCCGTCAGAACGAGTGAGAGGAAAATCTGAAAAGTTTTTTAGGTCAAAGGTCACTGGCCCACGAGCAAGGTCTGTAATAGTAATCGTTTTACTTTGATCCAGCTTAAAGCGCCATATGAAAGGAGTATTTGAATCAAGGAGTTTTTTAGTTTCGTTTTCAGACAGCTGCAGGCATGCGCGATCATAGCGTGGAGGCTGCTTGAGCATTTTTTGACGTTCGCGCTTTTTATCTAAAAGCTCATTGGTGCAAAAGCAGCGATATACAAAATCTTTTTCAATCAATTCTTGAAGTTTTTCTTTATAAAGCTCTTGCCGTTCAGATTGAAAATAGGGAGCGTATGGCCCGCCAACTCCAGCCCCTTCATTAAAGGAGAGTGAAAGCCATGCAAGATCTTCCATAATTATTTTCGCACCGGGATCAAAATTACGGGACGGATCAGTGTCTTCAATGCGTAATACAAGTGTGCCATTTTTTTGGCGTGCAAATAAATAATTAAGCAGTGCGGTGCGGCTATTGCCAATGTGCATGATACCAGTTGGAGAGGGGGCAAATCGTACGCGTGGCGCATCTGAATTCATGAAGATCCTTTGTCTTGCGGGGGTCTGAGAATATATTGCAATCAGTATCTATTCTGTATACAGTGTACTCGATGCGCTTGGCAAGTCTAGTAAGCAGCTTCCCAGACGCGTTAAAAGCAAAGAGGAGTGAGTAATGAATCGTAAATGTCTTCGTATTACGATGACGGCCACATTTCCGGCCAATTTTCTGGTTGATTTTATTCAAAAGCAGGCAAAAAAGCTTGGCTTAGAGGGTACTGCTCAGCGTGAAGAGGGCGATGGGCAAATGGTTAAAATATCGGTGTGTGGCGACGCTAACGCATTAGATGATTTTATTGATGCAATGTACGCCGGAACTAAGGGTTTTGAGCTGCATGAGCTAGAGGTTGAGCCATTTTTAAAAGATAAGGAATATCGCCACGTTTTTCGCGTGATTGAATAGGAATATTTTTCGACACATATTCTAAAAAAGTGGTATAGTTTGCCCAATTTATTTATATAAAAGGGTATCTGATGAACTATGCCATATTTTTTTTCATGCTTATTTTATCTTTTGTTTCGATTCATACGCAGGCGGAGTGGAAATTGGAATTGGATATGAAAATTCCATTACCATATTCAGGATTTGAATATCGGCCGGTTGCGTGGAATTCAAATGGTAAAAAGGTATATACCGGTTCGGGTGATAAAGGTACTTCTCTTGCTGTTGTAGATGTGCAAAGAGGGGTAACTGCGATTATTTCTGGGGCGCGTTACCCTATTGCTTCCATAGCGTATAAGCACAGTGGGCCGGGCGGGATTGCTACATGTGATTCAACTGCTGGTAGCGAATCGGAATTTCGATTATGGGATGTATCTGCAAAAAGTTCAGAGCCCGTGACTACAGCACCATCATTACAGTATGGGCTTTTTGGTGTTGCGAGTGGACCGGGTAATATGTGGGCAACGTATCAATATGGATATCAGACTGTCCCGCCAGGAACAATGTTTGTATTAGATGGTACAAGGCTTGCCTGGCATGCAAAAGCAGAGCCTCCTCTCTCTAAGAGCAGTACATTGAGTGGGGTTGCTTGGAATGAATATACCGGGGAGTTTTTGTTTGGTCGAGGCCCGCTATTCAATGGGGTGATAGCATATAATACCGCTACCCATTCTGTGCGAACGTTATCATCTCCATTGGAAAGCAGTTCAATGCAATATGGGTTAAAGTGCGTGAAGGGGACTACTTTTTTGCTTGGTAAGACGTTTCCAGGAAATGCCGTTATTAACTATCTTGTGCAATGGAAAAATAATCAAATAGAGGGCGTTGCATCTCAGTTAGGTAACTCGCAAGTGATGTTTTTTGATTTTGATATTAACGATGGGTATGTTGCTGCATTTAGTCCTTATGGTGATTCTCCGAAAAACCAGCCACCTTGTTGCCAATTATTTAATCAAAATGATCTGGAAAATTATATTTCTACCGTTTCATATGCGATGAATGAAGTGATTGGGTCTGTTGCATTCAATCCTCGAAATAATAAGCAATTAGCGGTGGCAACCAATCAAGCCCTGTATTTATACTCATTGGTTTTTACCAATGGCCCGGAAGAGTTCCGATGTGCAGATGAAACGCAGGATGGTAGATCGTATTGGGATACTTATATTCAAAACCATACAAAACAACCTCACGCACCTCGCATTCAAGCGCCTTTTGTGCCTCACGTAAATGACTGGCCAAATAGGCCTTAGCCTTTTGTGCCCCTGATCTATTGCTGTTATACTAGAGCTTAATAGGACGGTTATAGTTTGATTCAATGGGGGTTTTCATCATGGTATATATGCATCACATTGCTCTATGGAGTGCATTGGTTATTTCAGGGACAATCTTTGGTGCGGGAGCTGGCGCGGATCAGAAATTTAATTGGGTCGGTTTGCCGCCAGATATTAAAAATCGCATTATGGAGTATGTGCCTGTTGATTCAAGTGTAGCCGATTCCTTAACTTCTCAATTGCAATCAAAAAATCATTTAGAAGGGCGTCATCCCTATGCGATTGCAGATGTAGCATATGATCCTTCAGGTAAGAGAATTGCGGAGGCTCCTTATGGCAATAAGGTGGTAATTCGTGATGCAAAAACGGGCACAATCCAAACAACGCTTACTGGTACATTTGAATTTGTTCGATCAATAGCATTTCATCCCGATGGAGCGCGAATGATTATTGCTGCCGAGGCTGGGATTTATGTTCATGATATTGCAACAAATGTGACAACTTTCCGACTTAATACTGGATCGGTGCCAACTGCATTTGCCGTTAGCAAGAATGGGCGATACGTGGCTGCATCAGTATCCGATTACAACATATCCGTCTGGTCTTTGCCGTTGAGAAGAAAGGTATGCACATTTTTTGGTCATACTGACTTGATTACTTCACTTGCATACTTATCGGATGGCACGCTGGTATCAGGATCATACGATAAATCGGTAGGATTTCATTTGCAAGGCTCATCGCATTTTATGCGATCAGAAAAAGAGATAAGATCTATTGCTGTAAGTCCATGCGATGATGCTATCGCTGTTGGAAAAAAGGGTGGAGGGCTTTCGTTGTTTTCAGCCGATAGAAAGTATCTTGGTGATCTAACAGGGCATACGCGATCGGTTAAGTCGATGGCATTTCATCCAACACAACTAATCTTGAGTACGGGATCTTTCGATTGTACTGTTCGCTTGTGGAATACTGAAACTGGCGCATGTATGCACACAATGCCAAAACATACTAATCGTGTAAACGCCGTGGCGTTTGCTCCAAATGGATCTCGCGTTTTATGTGGCACATGGGGCAGAAAAGTATATGAAACATCTCTTGACGGTATTCACTTTTTACGGCAATGGGTTGCGGGTGGATGTAAGCCGACGCAAAGTTCATTTTCATTTTTGAATTCAGACGTCACAAAGAGTGTAAGGCAGGTCGACCCGCTTAAGCTACGATTAGTTGTTGCAGATTTATTGTCCCGAAAAAGAAAAAAATTCAATCCTTCGGCAGAGCAAGCAGCATATGCGCGTGTGTTGCCTTCAGAGGTGCAGAATGCACTAGGAGCTTCTGTGGGCAGTTTTTCATGGAATTATTCCAAAATGCATGACTTTCATTCAATCCCAAAAGATTCGCATATGGGTTCTGCTGCGGCAGCTGCGGGCACGATGCGCTCTTCTGGAAAAGATGAAGAATCTAATAGCGAGTAGCTATAGAGACTTGATTAGTTGAAAATGCATCATTCTGATAAACTTTCTTTTGTAAAACAGCAAACGTTGTACCGTTTTCAGAATGACACTTTATGATTCAAATCACTTTCTTTATATTTTTTTGTACTTTTTTTTCATTTGCTGATTGTGAGCAGTGGAAATTCGCTGATGCACAGCAATCAGATTGTTTGGTAGATGGGTGTAAGCCTTTTTTATTGACTGGCCTTTCGTTTGATTCAGATATTATAGTTTCTCATGCTGAGCTTGCAGCACTAACCGGTCTTTCGATTGGCAAATGTATTACTCCAGAGGATGTACAACGAGCCATTGCTTATCTCTTTCAAAAAAAATGTTTTGATGCCATAACGCTTACGCTCAACGACCATAAAGATGGTAAAAAAGCACACTTTAATTTACATGGATTTTGGCGCTTTGATGGAATTAAAATAAGTGGTGTTTGGGTTGGTAAAGAATGGTATAAGCAGTTTTATTTGATGGAGCCGGGCGATCATTTTGATACGGAAAAGCATCTGCACTCTATACAAAAAATGAAAGAAGCGTGTAAGGAAGATGGTTTTTTTGATGTTGCTGCGCAAAGCACGTTTGATCGTATTGCATCGCATAAAACAGTAAGAGTTCATACTACTATTAATCGCGGCAAGCGCTTTGCTATCAAAAAAATATCAGTAGCTCTTATTGCAGATGATGGAACGGAAACAGCAGAAAAAAAAGCCCTACAAGAATCCATTGAAAAAGAACTTGCTCGCGGATTACTGCATACAAAATATTCTAAAAAAAACATTGAATGGCAAAGGCAACGGCTCAAAGAGGGTCTTGGGCAAAAAGGATATTTGCAAACATCTTGCTTAGTGAAAGAAGAGCTTTTTCATGGACGTAATGCAATGCTTTTGCATTGGACGATTGATGTGCGTAAAAAACGCGCTTTTTTATTTGAGAGTAATCGATTTTTTTCATCAAAAGAGCTTTTGGATTCAGTTTTAAAATTTGGCCGATCTTCATCAATTGTGCCGAGTGCTATTTTGGCGCAAGAGATGCAAGAAGCATATCGAAAAAAGGGATTTTGGAACTGTGCGATTGAAACGAAAGATGATAAAGAAAGTACGCGTTTTATTGTCTCAGAAGGGCCTCGTGCACGAATTACCAAAATAGTTCTCGAGGGAGTGTATCAGCAAAATGAGCGAAGATTGCGTGCGCATTGCTTTGGCCGCTTAAAACGGCATGCGTTATATGATCAGGAATATATTGATCAGGCATTTGAGCTATTGCTCAATCACTATCGCAAAGAAGGATTTTTAGAGGCTGCAATAGAACATCATGAGTGCGTGCCACTGAATAATTCGCAGAGCTATGCATTGCATGTAACTCTTAATGAAGGGCTACAAACAGTAATAGATGGGGTACGCATACCTGGATATGAACAGTATGAAACTCAGGGACCATTTGCGGGAATAAATCGCTCAAGAAAGACTACACCATATGACGAAGCCCTTGTGCAAGAGCAAAAACAGTTTCTTATGGATCAGCTTCAAAAAGAAGGCTATCTGTTTCCTATGATTGAATCTGAATTGATTGAGCATGAAAATGCGTATTGTATTGAATGGAAGATTGATCCTGGTGTACAAATTCATTTTGGAAAAACGATTGTGCAGAGTAATAGTGATGTGCCGATTAAAACAATCACTCGCGAGCTTTGCTATTCAGAAGCTGATTCGTGGGATTCTGAGCAACTTAAAAAGTCTTTTGCGCGGCTCAAGGCGCTTAATCTGTTTGACTCCATTTCCTTTACGCCACTTGCAGTTAGGGATGGCCAAGCTGAGCGAGATCTTCTTTTAAGAGTACGAAAAGACGATCCGTTTGAATTACGTATTCGTGCGGGATTGGAATTTCAACACGTGCGTCAATATCAAACGTTTGCAGGGATGGCCTACAAAGTGGGTGGCACGTTTATGGTGAAAAACATTACGAATCATGCAGACCTTTTTCGGTTTGATGCGGACGTGGCCCAATCGCATAGAGAGGTTCATATGAAGTATCTGTATCCATGGGTGTTTAATATGCCATTGAGTGGAATGCTTGATGGCTATGCAATTAAGTATGAGCAGCCGGGTTATATTGGCAGTAAAAAAAATCTGTATACGCTGTATCAAAATGGTTTTCTGATGGGGATTCGGCATAAAAATAGATATCTTGATTTTGGAATGAATGCTGGATTTGAAGTAGGGCGCACCACTTTTAGTGATGATGATTTAAAAACGCGCGAGGCGACTCTTCGGCTTGCTCAAGCGATTAATTTTGATGCGCGGCTTTTGGATCAAAAAATATCATATCTCTTTTTTGAACCAACGCTTTTGCTCGATTTTTTGGATAATAATCTGTATCCACGCAGCGGGACGTTTACATTGTTTTCCTGCAAGGGAATGTTTCCCACATCGCAACGATTTTCAAAAGCATACTTTTTCAAGCTTCTTCTTGAACACTCATGGTTTGTGCCGCTTGATCAAATGGTGGCTGCCTTTCGGGTGCGATTTGGTCATATTTTTCATAAAGAATTTAAAGATATCATGCCCAACGAACGATTTTATTTAGGGGGGAGCAATTCCATTAGAAGTTATGAGACCGATCTTGCTCCGCCTACGGGCGAGTTTATTGATGATGATGGCAAAGCCCATGCGGTGCCACGAGGCGGAAAATCGATGTTTAATCTAAATGTGGAGCTGCGTATACCGGTAGCCCGCAAGGCAGGAGTTGTTATTTTTCAGGATCTAGGGGCGTTGAGTGGTGATTCTTTTGCAGATTTTGATAGTGATAACATCGTCACGGGGACCGGCTTTGGTTTGCGATTTTTTACTCCGATTGGGCCCCTCAGATTTGATATTGGATTTAAGTGGAAAAAAGACCGGCCAAATGAACGAAGATATAACTGGGTACTTACCTTTGGACAGGCGTTTTAATCTCCTTTCAATTTGTTTGGTATCTGCTATATTGTTCCCATAGATCAGCAAATTCAACTCCATCAAAGAGGTTATTATGAGCAAGCAAACTCACGACCACCATCATCACGGACTTATCGATGAATTAGTTCATCATTTACCATATGCAATATTCTCAGTTGCGTTTAGTTTAACGATTTTAAGCTTTGTAACGTATTATTCATACGATGATCCTATTACGTTAATTTGTAAGAAATCTGACGTATTGTTTCATAGCTTTCACTACCTACACATTGTATTTGCAGCTACGGGTACGCTAGTTACTTTCTTTAGATATTCAACCAACAAGCTCAAAGCATTGATTTTGGGAATTGTGTCTCCTGCAGTTTTCTGCACACTTTCCGACTCTATTTTACCGTATATTGGCGGTAAGATGCTGGGCGTGCATATGCATTTCCATCTATGCTTTGTGACAGAGCTTCAGAATGTGCTTCCGTTTCTTTTTGTAGGTATCGTGAATGGATTTATTATGAGTATGCATAAGCATGAAAACCAATGGTTGTATGCAATCAGTTCTCACGCTATTCATATTTTGGTAAGTTCATTGGCATCTATTTTCTATTTAGTTGCAAATGGCTGCACAGATTGGTGGGAATTCATCGGATTGATTTTTATCTATATGATTGGTGCTGTGGTAGTACCATGCACATTGTCTGATGTTGTTGTCCCCTTACTTTTTGCGCGGACGGACGCTAAAGAAGGAAGCTAAAGAATGAAAAATATCGTTCTTAAAAATGTTTCGAAAAATTATAACGGAGAGCCGGTCCTTGAGGATGTATCTCTTACTATTCCGGGTGGCCAATTTTTTGCGCTGCTGGGGCCGAGTGGCAGTGGTAAGACAACCATTCTACGTTTGATTGGCGGATTTGAAACTCCCTCTGAGGGCGATATTTATCTGGGCGACGAAAATATCACAGACATTCCCACTAATGAACGAAAAGTAAATACGGTATTTCAACAATATGCCCTATTTCCCCATATGAATGTATTTGAGAATGTAGCGTATGGTTTAAGCATTCGGGGAGTAGCGTCTGAAGAGATTGAAAAGCGAGTGCAAAAAGTATTGCACGCAGTTGGGCTTGAAAAGTTTATCTATAAAAGCATTGGCCAGCTTTCGGGTGGCCAGCAGCAGCGCGTTGCATTAGCGCGTGCAATTATTAATGAGCCGGAAGTGCTTCTTTTAGATGAGCCGCTTGCAGCGCTTGATTTAAAGCTTCGTGAGCGAATGCTTATTGAGCTTATTGAACTACAAAGCACGCTCAAAACAACGTTTGTCTATGTAACGCACGATCAGTTTGAAGCGCTTACTGTTGCTGATACGATGGCGATCATGAATGAAGATGGGGACATCGAGCAAATCGGAACGCCAAAAGAAATTTATGAGTTTCCAGTATCATCATTTGTAGCAAAATTCGTAGGGACGACCAACATACTTGAAGGCACAATGCAAAAGGGTGCGCACGGTTCATTAGTTGAAATCAAAGATTTAGGGACGTTTGAGGTTGCTGTTCCTGCAAGTAAGACGTGGATCAAAGATGGGGGGCGGGTGCTTTTAAGTCTTCGTCCTGAAAAAATCGAAATTAGAAAGTCTTTGATTGAAGGATTTTCTAATAAATGGCTTGGTATTGTGGAAGCGATTGTGTATCACGGTCGATCAACGCAATACAATGTGCGATTAAAAAACGGTCAAATCATTCAAGTATTTGAACAAAATGAAGAGCATTTTGAGCGTGAAGTAATTGATTATGATGATCAGGTATATCTTTATTGGCAGAAAGAAAACGTAGTGCTATTAGACCGATGAAACGATTAGCGAATAGTTTTTTACAAGACATTCCGTTTATTTGTTCTATGCCTGCAATAGCATGGCAAATCTTTTTCATGGTTGTCCCTGTTGGCATTATTGTATATTTTAGCCTCATTGGCCCCGAATTTATTATAACGCTTGAGCATTATCGTGGATTGCTACACTCGTCTTATATTTTAATTATTTTTCGCTCATTGTTGCTTGCTGTTATGACTGGGTTTACAGCATTTTTACTTGCATATCCGGTTTCTTATTTTATTGCGATGCGTGCAAAAAAATATAAAACGGTTTTATTGTTTTTTCTGACGCTACCGTTTTGGGTAAACTTTTTAGTGCAAATTTATGCATGGTATTTTTTGCTTGAACATAATGGTTTGATCAATACGTTTTTGCTGAAAATCGGCTTCATTAGCGAGCCACTTATGCTTTCTAACAGCCTGTTTGCTATCTTTTTGGTGATGGTGTATTGCTATCTGCCGTTCATGATTATGCCGCTCTATAATATGCTTGAAAAAATAGATTTGCGCCTTTTAGAAGCTTCTTCTGATCTGGGAGCTACTCCATGGCAAACGTTTTACCGTGTTACATTCCCTCTTTCTATGCCGGGAGTTAAAACAGGCTTGTTGCTCGTGATGATTCCTGCCTTTGGAGAATTTGTTATTCCGTCGCTTTTGGGCGGTGGAAAAAATATGTTGGTAGGTACGCTTATTTCATACTTCTTTTTGGTGGCTCGCAATAATGCGTCCGGCGCAGCATTCACCTGCCTGAGCGCTCTTGCATTACTTTTAACAATTATATTGTTTTATGCGGTAAGCAGGTTATGGATTGTTTCAAAAATAGTGGAGCGAAAATGACGAGTCGTGGAATCTGGGGGCGGTACCTTTTGCCGTTGTTTGTAGCAAAGCTCTATCTTTTTTTGTATGTACCACTCATTATTCTGATTTTGTTTTCTTTTAATGATAATAAACTAGGCTTTGATTGGGTTGGGTTTACTACGCGTTGGTATGTTTCGGTTTGGAATAATCAAGAAATGTGGCGATCGTTGCATACGTCGCTCGTGGTTGCTAGCTCTTCTGTAGTGTTGTGCCTTTCCATGAGTGCGTTATTTGTATTTTATGGTAAACGTTCATTTGTAAAAAGAGCGATGGCGCTTTTTTATGGAAACTTAGCAATTCCAGAAATCGTACTTGCTGTAGGGCTCATGAGTTTGTTTTATTTTTTTTCAGTTCCGCTGAGTATTTCTACTCTTATAGCTGCGCATACAGTATTGGGGCTTGGGTACGTAGTGCCAATTGTGCATGATCGATATATTGAGCTTGATAATCGCTATGTGGAAGCATCGATGGATTTGGGAGCTACGCCATGGCAAACGTTTCGAAGAGTAGTATTGCCGCTTTTGTTTCCGGCATTACTAACATCTGCATTATTAGTATTCATTATTTCGTTTGATGATTTTGTCTTATCGTTTTTTTGTTCGGGTGGCTCAACAGTAACGCTTCCGATGTTTATTTTTGCAAAAATTCGTTCGGGTTCATCTCCATTGGTCAGTGCGCTATCAACGATGCTTTTAGTATTAAGCAGTATTGTAGTATTGCTCTTTTTAGCATTGCAATCTCGTAAATGGGGGCAGTTACGATGAATGTAATCCGCATTACTACTCGATTGGCTATGGTGTGTGCCATGTTTGGGGCGCTTTTTTTGTTTTTACAATTTCCGCAATATATGGATCGATTTAAAGCAGGTAAAAGTATCAATGTATTAGCGTGGCCGAATGTGATTGATTCGGAATACCTCAAAGAGTTTGAGCGTAAAACCGGTATCACGGTAAATCTGTCTTATTTTGAAAATTATGAAGAACTTGTAGTTAAAATGCGTTCTGGTGCAAGTGATTATGATTTGGTGATGGCTTCTGATTATTCATTGCAATTATTGATTGATGAAGAGGTGGTAAAGCCACTCGATCAGAGCAAGCTGCATTTTTTAAAAGATATCAATCCATTGCTTTTGAATTTGCCACATGATCCAAATAATACCTATTCAATTCCCTATTCGTGGGAAATTTTTGGTATAGGCATAGATGCTGATGCTTATAAGGATGGTTTGCCTCAGGCAAGCTGGAAGCTTTTGTTTGATGAGAATATTTCTCCTGCGCGAGTAGGCATGTTAGATGATGCACGAGAAATTGTGTCTATTGCGGCATTATATTTATTTGGGAAAAACAAAAATGCATTAACGGTTGATGATTTGAAAAAAATTCAAACATTATTACTTGAGCAAAAAAAACGTGTAGTCATGTATACTGATTTGCGTACGGACTATTTATTAGTGTCGCAATCAGCGCCAGTGGTATTAGGATTAAGCTCTGATTTGTTTCATGCGATGCGTAAATACAAAAATATTCAATTTTTGATTCCGCAAGAAGGTAGTTTTTTATTACTGGATACGTTAATGATTCCCGCTGCAACCAAAAAAGATGAGCTGGCGTATGCATTTTTGAATTATCTGTATCAGCCACATATTGTTAAAGCATATGCTGATCGATATAATTTCTTCCCGGCGCTTCAGGGGATAGTTGCGAATGAAGATCGCTATCAAATGAGCCCAACAAAATCTCTTTTTAATCGACTCCGCTTTTTTTCATATGATATTCCAGAGGCTGCATTACGTGATTTGTGGATTGCTCTCAAATCGTAAGTTGCGTTGACTTTTTTCTGGCTTACTGCGCATACTCATACTAATTAAAAAGGTGTTGAGTAAGGAGTGAGTAGTTATGAAACGAATAGTAAGTAGTATACTTTTTGCATTCTCACTATGTATGCCACTTTTGCAGGCAAAAAGTAGTTGCCCTGACGCAGAAACCATTCAACGATTGCAAGAGCTACAACGTTGTATCGATACGATTAAATCTAAAGTTACAGACATTCAAATAAACATTGATGATATTGACGTTAATGTATCAGGCATTGATGATTTGGAAGTACAAATTTCTATTTTGGGTGAGGAGCTGTGTTCAAAAATTGAAAACATTTCAGTGAACGTAGAAATTAGTTCTGTTGATGTTCAGGTATCGGGTATTGAGGATCTTGAAATATTAATTTCTACCAACGATCAGTTGTTATGTTCAAAAATTGAAGATCTTTCAGAAATGGTTTCAACAAACGATGATCTTATTTTATCTGCTATAGATAATATAACCGTTACAGCGATGGTTTCTGGAGTAGACGAACTAATCTCTGCATCAGATGTTTTTTTATGTTCAAAATTGGATGATATTGAGTTAACGATATCTGTGAATGATGAACTCATTCTTTCTACCATTGATGGACAAGCATCAGTATCCGACGCATTACTGTGCTCAAAGGTGGGTGATCTAGATGATTTAGGCAGCTGCTTGGAGACGATTATAGACGTGCCAGATGCTATCAATAACCTTGATCTCAACGTCATTGAACTTCTTAAAACAATTTTGCTTGAGCTGCGTGGATGCAACGGGTGTTAATGTTTCGTAATATTTGAATAATTGTAAAGACCTCGCTGAGTGCGGGGTCTTTTGTCTTTATGGATCGTTTACGGTATTATTGCTTTAAAAGCTTATTGTTTCATTATTTGGACATTTTATGGCACAAAATACCTTCTACGTAACCACTCCTATTTATTATGGCACGGCAAAGCCGCATCTTGGATCGTTGTATTCTACGCTTATTGCGGATGTTGAATCCCGTTGGCAGCAGTTGAATGGTAAAGAAACCTACTTTTTAACTGGCACTGATGAGCATGGCCAAAAAATTATGCAGGCAGCCGAAAAAGTAGGAAAAACTCCTCAAGAGTTTGTGGATAGTTTTATTGCTGCGTATCAGGAAGCATGGAACACCTATCATATTGATTATTCACAATTTATTCGTACTACCGATCCTCGCCATATTCAACGAGTGCAAGCGCTCATTTCAAAATTATTAGCGCAGGGTGATATTTATAAGGGATCGTACGATGGGTGGTATTGCACGCCATGCGAGACGTATGTAACGCCGGGTGGTCAAAAAGAAAATCCAGACTGTACTGATTGTGGCCGTCCAACCGAGAAAGTTTCTGAAGAGACCTATTTTTTCAAACTATCAAAGTATCAAGATAAGCTTTTAGAATGGTATAAGGCGCACCCTGATTTTGTTGCTCCTAAAGAGCGATTGAATGAAGTTAAGAGCTTTGTGGAATCAGGGCTGAAAGATTTAAGCATGTCTCGTACTACGATTAGTTGGGGTGTGCCATTCCCGAATGATCCTGAGCATGTGGTGTATGTATGGGTGGATGCATTGTGCAATTATATTACCGCAATTGGCTACGGCGATGATGCTGAAAAAAAACAGTTTGAAAAATGGTGGCCTGCTAATTTACAAGTGCTCGGAAAAGATATTGTGCGCTTTCATGCAGTGTATTGGCCAGCGCTTTTAATGGCTGCAG
Source organism: Candidatus Babelota bacterium (assembly GCA_029262555.1). Taxonomy (GTDB): domain Bacteria; phylum Babelota; class Babeliae; order Babelales; family Vermiphilaceae; genus JAJCZB01. The sequence goes on from JAJCZE010000011.1 coordinate 95,222, forward strand.
AGCTTGAATTGCCAAAGCAATTATTGGTGCATGGATGGATTCAGGTGGATAGTCAAAAAATGTCTAAATCGTTGGGCAATGTGGTTGATCCAATAGAGTTGGCGGATGCATATGGTGCAGAAGCAGTTCGTTATTATTTACTGCGTAAAATTCCAGTGAATACCGATGGTAATTTTAGTACGGGTGATTTAGAGCAATGTATTACCTCTGATTTGGCAAACGATTTAGGAAATTTATTACATCGTATGGTAAGTCTTGCAGATCGTTATGGGCGGCATGAGATTGCACCCGTTGAAGTATGGTCATCAAAGGCGGTGCATTTACGTGACGAATCGTGGAATGCAATTGAAGAATATAAAATGCATATGCAGGCACACGAATTTCATTTAGCACTTGCTCGATTATGGAAATTTATCAATAAAGTGAATGCCTATTTTCATGAGCAAGAGCCATGGAAGCTTGCAAAATCAGATCCACATGCATTTTTAGAAGTACTTTCTGCAACGTGCCATAGTCTGCGTATTATTGCAGCGCTGTTGTGGCCGATAATGCCAACTAAAATGGAAGAGCTTTTGCGCAGTTTGGGCCACACGTTTGATATCAAAAAAGAGAGCATTGAATCGCTCGAACTTGGCACATGGCGCCAAACGTTTTTACTTAAAAAAATGGATACATTGTTTCAAAAAATAGAGGAAAAACCAGTGGAAGAAACAACAAAATCTGCACCAGAAAAAGCACCAGAGAAAAAAGAAGACTACATTAAAATTGACGATGTAATCAAAGTAGATCTACGCGTAGGAACAATTACTTCTGCAGAGTCTGTACCAGAATCTGAAAAACTCATTAAAATGCAGGTTGATTTTGGGGATTTAGGAACCAAGCAAATTTTTGCTGGCGTGCGCAAATGGTATCAGCCAGAAGATCTACTCGGAAAGCAGGGTACGTTTGTGGTGAATTTAAAACCACGTAAAATGCTCGGCCAAATTTCTGAAGGCATGATGCTTTTTGCAGAAGATGCTGCAGGTAAATTGCACCCCGTTAACCCTGAGGGGCTTGTGCCAAATGGGGTTCGCCTTCGATAGGTTCGTCATTTACAAGGAACAGAGAGAATGCTTGAGTCTGATCGCTATAGCAGTATAAATATTGATTGCTTCCATCGCATAATACAGTGAAGGGAGCTTCAATGGTGGGTAGAGAACTATTGTTTTTGTGTTGGCACGAATAGAATTTTTTACCATTATATATGAATGAAGAATGTTCTGCATCGGTGTATATGGTAACACCAGACTTTGAAGTAGAAGTAATGTGCATTATACAATTGTGATGATCAAGTGGAGTTGCAAGAGTGTGTGATACTATGAAAAGAAAAACTAATGATGCGATAATTTGTTTCATATTTCCCGCTCTTTAAACTTTGATTATAGCGTTATGTTTCAACCTATTTTTCACTATTATAGCAAATATAAACAAATTGGATTAGTGCGCTTTTGCAAAGCGGTAAATGCTCGATTGAAAAAACACTTTTTAATGCAAAAAATATCTCAGCGTAATGCTCCAATTATCACTCCTTTCTTTCGGCGATTACCGTATCTTGATTCTATTGTAATGCCTCAAAAGCAGCTTGTTGCGCATGCAAATCAATACGTAACTAATCAGTTTTCATTCTTGGGATCACGTGCTGCATGCTATCTTGCAATGCCTTGGTATGATGATGTGCGACTTGAACAATGTAATTGTGTAAACGCTGCGCTCATGACCCCCTCCGTTCGCCCTGAGCTTGTCGAAGGGTTTATAATTTTTCAAAAAAAAAATGATATATTTTTATTCCTGTCTACATTTTTTATTCAATCGTTCGAGACCCTTCGACAAGCTCAGGGCGAACGGGGAGAAGACAATAAATATTGGGTAAAACCGGGAGGAAAAAATAATAGCAATCAAGATGCCTTTGATATTAAAGTGCCGTGGGAATGCGCGCGCTTTCAATACGCACTGATTTTAGCCTATGCTTATGTTCAAACGAGTAACGCACACTATCTTACAATGCTCAAAAAACAGATCATTTCTTTTATAGATGCTGCACCATTCATGCATGGCATACATTGGAGTAATCCAATGGAAGCTGCAATTCGTGCGACCAATTGGATTATCGCCTATCAGTTGGTGCAAAAAGAGTTTCAAAGCGATATAGCGTTTCACGATCAATTAGTGCACAGCTTGTGGCAGCATATGCAGTTTATTGAAACGCATTGGGAGATATATGATGGCCGTACGAATAATCATTATCTTTCCAATTTAGTTGGGTATGCGTATTTGTGTTGGTTTTTTAATGATACAAAACGATGGAAGAAGTGTTGGAAAGAGCTGCAAAGTGAGTTTGCGTGGCAAATACAGGATGATGGATCATCCTATGAGGGATCAACGGCGTATCATGGATTTGTAGCAGAACTCTTTCTGCATGGCTTTTTAGTAGCACAGCAGATGGGTGAAACTATTACGCCTACTATCCAAGTTCAGCTGAAAAAGATGCTGCAGTTTGCAGATGATACTAAAAATCTGTGTATTGGGGATGATGATTCTGGATCATTGCTGCATAAAGGGCTGTATGATTTGAGTGCATTGGCGAGTCGTTTAGTGATTGTGCCGCGATATGCAAAACGTGAAATAATGATATACAAACAATTTGGCCTTTCAATTATTAATCATACTGCATGGAATATTTCACTTCGTCATCATGCATATCATGGGCGCCAACCTTCAGCGCATTTTCATGAAGATGTTAGTAGCGTTACGCTTTCATATCAGGGAATTCCAATTTTAGTTGATCCGGGAACGTATCTTTATACGGGTTCAAAAAAGTGGCGCAATTATTTTCGATCAGCTGGGCAGCATAGTACGTTTTATCCTGTCGGGTGGAATCAGAAAACGAATGATCTGTTTGAACTTGCAATTGCAGAAAGCAATGCAACTATTACGCAACAGCACAGCAGCATTAAAAGTGCGCACGATCTGTATGGATTTTCAGTTTCACGGACAGTTTCGTGGAGTGATGAAAACGTTACTATTCAGGATGATATTCGCCATGCAACCAGTGCAATGGAATGGCAGTTTATTTTTGCACCCGGCATAGAACTACAAAAAGCTGGTAATGGTAACTGGAATATTATGCACAATTCAAAAACGATTTTACAATTTCAAAGTACGCAACTTGTATTTGAAAAACGAAAGGCGTGGGTATCACCTTCATATGGCGTAAAAAAAGAAAGCTGGGCTTTGCAGGCGCACGGGGATTGCTATGAATCTTTGATGCAGTTTATTGCGGTAGAGGCGAATAAATAGGAGCTGCCAAGGTGTGGTTTTTCAAATAGAATTCAATTGCAATAAAAGCCTCTATTTTGCTTGCTTTTTTAAAAAATAAGAGGACAATCAAAAGTAGAAATAGTTTTAACATATCTTTATCTTAAGGGTTTATCATGATGCTAAAGCAGCTATCATGGAGAGGTAGTAATCGAGCCCTGTTTCTTTTCTCACTTCTATTAGTTCCAACTCATTTATATTCGATGGGATATCTTTTTGACCGGTACTTTGAATGGAAGTATTCGCAAAAAAGTCAAAGAGTGGGACCTCGCCCGTCTTTTCAATCGACGGCTGCATCTGCAGCTGCAGGAGAGCACGAGTCAGGGGGAGCTGCAGGTGCGGCTGCAGCAGATTATGCTTTTGTGCCAGAAATGACCGCAGCTCAAAAGAAAGAGTATACTGCTCACGGGAAAACATGGGATGAATTAGAAGAGGTGTATGCAGACGCTCCTGAGGATGTACATGATATAGTTGATCATTTAAAAAGCCCTACAGCTCCTGATTGGCGTTCTGCATGTCTAGTTGGGCCTCCTGGAACGGGAAAAACAACTGTAATGTTAGCAATTCCCCATATGGCGCGATGGCATTGGAAATTTTTGTCTGGTCCTGAGTTATCTGGGCAATATCGCAATCAAGCAAAAGAGCGCCTAAGAGAAGAGCTTGAATTAGTGATAGCGAGTAAGAAAAAACAGTTGTCTGTATGGATGAGTTGAATCGACTACTTGAGAATTTTGAGAGTTCGAGTCATGATTCAGATACTACAGCATCCTACTTATGGACTTTTTTAGATAAGCATAAACGTAATCCAAATTTCTTTTTTATTGGTACGATGAATCGTGATACTAAGATACCGGATCCGGTTAAGCATCGTTTTGGCGCATCCTCTATTTATTTTGAGGAATTGCCCCCTGAAAAGCTTCTCGATATTTTCAAACGAATATTACAGCGAAATCCTTATATTACAATTGCAGATGAATGCGATGATGAATTTTTTGCTGGCTGCTTTGCGACATTGGATAGTGAAGGTGTAGAGCATTCTCCTCGAGATTATGAAAATATGAGCACATTAAGTGCTCGCTTTGCACGTAGAGATGATAGAGATGGTGCTGTGCGCGCTGTTAAACCAGCGCATATTACTGCTGCTATTAGTGCTTTAACAAAGACGTACAAACGTTCGGGTAAAGGGAAAGAGGAGCTTACTGAGGATGAATGGCGAGATTTTAATGCTGTTCAGAGTAGAATTATAGAGGTTAAATTGCAATGCGCGCAGAAAGTGCAAGCTGGTGCATCTGCAAAAATTAATCCTTTGATGGCTTTAAATCCGGGTGCGCTTCTTGCAAGTGCTTGCGATAGCTTGCAGTTTAACGTAGGGCGATCTCCCGGGCTTGATCTCGATGAGGCTATCGAAATTATTGAACGGCAATTTACTCCTGATCAAATTGCGCTTTATCGTCGTGTGATGAAAATAAACGACGGTGATCCTCTTATTCAAAGAGGAGGGATAGATAAATTTAAACGGTTCATGAGAGGTGGGAGTAGCGCTGATAAAAAAGATGATGCAAGCGGTGGCAAAGCTGAAGAATAGGGGAGGATATCATGAAATGGTTTATTCTTTGTTTTATACTTTGCCTAGAGGCACCACTTTTTGGCATGAGTCCTCAGCAATTTCAAGCATGCCTTGAAAGCGGTGAAATAAAATTTGCTGACGTTGCTCCGAGAAATGAGCAAGAACTGGAATATGCAATTTTATATGTTTTGGAAATTAAACTACCAGAGCAGGAGCATGTTGATCAAGAGTATTTGGTGAGAGAAGATGATGCTGGAGACTATTCTGATTGCGCGACAATGGACCATCAAGAGGTTCGTCGCCAAGGGGAGATGCCGGATTTTGCTGTATATACGCCTTCTCTTGGTTCGGGACCTCGCTCATCAATTCCCCAGGCAGATCTGATATCAGGATTTATTTATAAGGATAGTAGTATATGGCCGCTTGTTGCTTTGCCTGATATGCAAACAGATTCTGAAATGGCACGATTAAAAACGGAGGTTGAGCGGGGTAATGTTGAAGCGCTGAGCCATGAAATGCAATCTCTACGAAAAGAGATAGAAAATCGTTCGATTTTAGACAGGTATAATCGATTTGTATTAAGCAGGCGATTGTCATTTATTGTGCGATCGCTTAGGCAGAATGCTGCATTGCATTATTTATTTATGATCTTCAATGTAGGTAGTTTGGATGAGGCTGTTTTTGGAGCACGACTTTTGAGTAACGTGCTTGAGCGGAATGAATCGCTTATTATCGATGGAAATGAAGTCGTGCTTGATGATGCTAAGCGCGCTCAGCTCATGCAAATTGCTCGAACTATTATTATGCAGCGTACTGACTATCAGGAAGAGCGTAGGCAGCACCCAGTTGCTTCAGTTGGCGGAGAATTATTACCCGCGAGTCCAATTTTAAATCAAATTGATTTATTGTTTGCAAAAATACCATCCGCGCAAGCAGCTCCAAGAGGTGCTGCTGGAAAAGCAGAAGCTACAGATCCGTTTATTGAGCTATTGCGAGTGAAAGTGAATATTCATCCGGATGTGAATCTACTGGTGCAAAATGGATTGGCGAATTTACAACTAAATGAGCCGCTGTTTAAGCAATATCTTGATGCAACAGTATCTGCTCTTGAAGGTATGCAAAAAGAGGGATTGCTTGTTGTTGATCCTGCCACTGTATCATTAGATACTTTTAAACATGGTGCAAAGCATTATTTCAAAAAACTGATTCCAACGAATCCTTTAGAGCATCCCAAAGAATATGCTGTAAATCTTCTTAAGTATAGTGTCTTGGGGGCGATTCATACGTCCACAGGCGGGGTGCTAGTCCCTGTTCAGATTGCAGCAGAAGTTGCTTTAAGATTGCATGCAATTCAATCTGCCGATACAGCACGGATGACGCCAGAGCAATATGCGGAGTTTGTAGCGGAAGAGCTTGCAGACATTACCTATCAGATTGCAGTAAATAAACTTGCGAGTTCTATAAAAGATAGTGATATTCCTAAAGGCTTTGTGCGGATGACGCGTGAAATGCTGAAAGGTGAGCCTGAGGTAGCATTTGCAGGCGGAGGGTCTTCATCTGCAAGCGCTGCAGCCCCCGAAGGCCCGACAGTTCAAACCTTTGCAAGAAAGAAAGGCAGAGACGGTGGAGCTGGCGCAGGTGCCGGAGCGGGAGCACCTCGAGAAGGCGCTGCCGTTGGCGAGTTAGTGGCCAATATGGGTCAACTATTTGAGAAAAATGATTTTGGCAGAGCTTTAGAACGTAATTCTGTCAGGACTAAGTTTCAATGCAGTAAGATGAATTCTCAAGTTTATAAAGTGACAGAAAAAATGCCTGAATATGGCCTTAAAAAGGGCGATCAATTTTGCCTTGATACGCGACATTTTGATCATATTGAGGTATATAATAAAAGAGATGTTGGCTTAAAAGCTCTCAGTATTGATGGTACAGAATATAAACATTCAGGTGATGTTGTTGGTCGTCAGCTGGGTAAAAAATAAGAAAGCAAAAAATGAAACATTGTTGTAGTAAAATGTCTTATGTGTTGGAAGAGGACCATTCCGTATCCTATCAGAGCCGGACTCATACATATCATGTGAGCACAGGACGTTCATTTATTAATGAAGATACTGGCAAAACAGCACTTGAAGTTGTAGATAGGTTGAATTTTTGTCCTTGGTGTGGAAAAAAAATGCCGAAAGATTTATGGGATAGGTGGTACGATGAAATTGAAAAATTAGGATTTGAGTTACCACTAGAGCCTGATGATTATGATAAGATTCCCAAGGAATATATGACTGATGAATGGTGGAAGAAACGAGGATTATAGTGATTTATAGGATACGTCATATGATGCTACATGTTATTAAATTGATTGTATTGCCAGCTTTGTTTTGCACTGCCTTGAGCGAAAGTGCTGTTGCGGATAAAAGACCAAGTACGTGGAAACGAGTGAAAAAAGCACTTCTTTCGAAGCCTGCAAAAATTGCGTATGGATATGTTGCTGCAATAGGGATATTGTACGATTGGAAAAAGTATGTTGATGAAAAAGAGCGAGTACGTTCTTTAAGAAATGGAAGAATTGTTTATTCTGCTTTAGTTGAGTGTCAACATGAAAAGATCAGGGAGCGTTTTATTACGCGATATATGCCGGAAAGTAGAGATTATTGGTATCATTCGAGACCATATTTTTATTCGACGTATGTTGAAACTGATCACTCTGGCGTTAATGTGATCATACGAGATAAAGGTATTACTCAAAGTAATTCGATAGCTCTTTTACATCGAATTCGTGGTGATATAGATGATATGAATGCATATGCCCAAGAAAATGAAAAATCAATACACTGGACTGCTGTAATAGAACGGTATGAGGTTCCGATACTTCCAGGTATACCTTTGCGTGAAGATTTTGATGTGCCGCGATATCAATTAAAGATAACCATACCAAATATCAGCGGTGTTTAAGTTTCGAATATTGATTTTATAAAAGAAGGGCTGCATAACGCAGTCCTTCTTTACTTAATTTACAATAGGATCGATCGACACTTTCTAAAGTGCATACTAGGCTCTGTTGACTTTTCAAAGTAGATGAAATTTTTTGTATGATAGCACCGAAAAGAAAGACTACTAAATCAAAATCTAATCGGCACTATCATGAAAAAAGAGTATATCAGCGAATATGCATGGAGCAAAATTTTCACA
>JAJCZE010000012.1 GCA_029262555.1 Candidatus Babelota bacterium
ATAAAAAAGCTCGTTCAATAACGAGCTTTTTTTCGCAAGCACTCTCTGCGATACTTACTTATAATTTAGATAGAAATAATCAACTTTTAGGCCTTGAAATAGGCGATTTACCTATCAGTTTAATTTCCTGATTCGACTATAAACAAGTTATGAATCGCGATTTTTTAATAGATCCTGAGTGGCGTGAACGAGATAATCTGACTTCAACTCCTACCGTTGAGACTAAAGAATCTCTCTTACGCAAAACTCCACTTGCAGATTTGTGCGCTGACTATATCATCCAAAATATCTGCCCCCATAATCCGCACATCGAGCATATGCCTGTTGCAAATCTTGCACCAGCAGATCTTTCGTATTCTTTTGCATCCATACTAATAGAAGGCACATTCGACAATCCAGTTTTAAATCATTTTGCACCAACGAATGATGTAAAAAAAAGATTATTTCTTCAATTAAAAAAACACTTGCTACATGAGGCAATTTCTGAAAAAGACAAACAATGAAAAAACTAATTCTTCTTATATTGCTAAGTTTAAGTAACTCAACATTCACAGCAGAAGAAAGTCCTATCTGCGGACTTGGTTATCGAGTGCCAAGCTCTCACGATTCCCATCCATTTGAACAAGGTGGTTTAGATTATAGATATCGAGATGATTCAGACAGGCCTGATTCTGGCGAGTCTTTATTTAGGGCCGAAACTGATTTTGATAGAAAGCTACGAGAGCAACATTTTCGAGATTTAGAGCAGCACCCAGGAGCCGAAGCAGCTCCTTCAGAATCACATCTCACTCGTGACGATTATGATGATCAAAGTAAATATCGGCTGGACGATTCACGGGATTATTATGCTGCCCCAAGAGAACAACTTAATCTAAGGCATATTGGAAACGAATCGACATTGCGCAGCCCCCTTTCTAAATGGATGGATCGTGATGGAGTCATTTTTCCACTTGGACCCCGCCCAGACATGTCTCAAGACGCCAAGTTAAAACTATTGCAAGCATGGGTAGACCAATACGACGTTCCCTCTATTGTCCATGCATTCATTTCTTCATTCAAAGACCTAGACAACCTCTCCATGTTGGATAGATGGAATCGCTTTAAAGTTTCACGCCGCATTTCTTGGATCAAAAAAATGATGGCGGAAAATGAATTATTGCAAAATTTGTATGCTATTTATCGAGCTGAAAATTTGAAAGAAGCAAAATTTAGTATCGACTTTCTAGAAAAAAAGCTCGCGCAAAACGATCAACAACTTGATGCGGCCAAAAAAGCAAAAATCATGCAAATTGCACGGGGTTTAATTAACGTTGATTTTCAACAGCAAGGTACTCCAGGCAAGCCCGTTTCATCACCCATGGCAGACCCTTTAAGCAATTTCTCAACTCTAGCATCATCTCAGCTGGCATTAGAAATTTCAGATCGTGATCGAGAAATAATAATGCTCATGGGAGTCAGAATTGGAGAAGAAAACGATACAGTTCGATCATTATTGGATAGATCTCCAGAACTATCGGAGCGCTTTATACGAAAAGTAGCAGAAAATATGCACCCTGCCGAAATAGCAAAGCGATGGGAGGATGCATTAGTGCGACTCCGCGAAGGATTGCTAACACCCATCGGCAGCGTAAGGGGCAGAAGCGAACAAGGGGGCCACCCTGTAGCAAAAATATGCGATGCTTTATCACAAATTGACCTTGAAAAAATAACAGCCGAACAAACTGTTGATCTTATGGCAGTACTTACCTCTGATTGGATGATTGGAAAAACCAGCACATCAATGGGATCCTATCTTTCATCACTTGATATTTCAGACACTGTATTAAAAGCATCACAACTCATACCACCCACACAAGCATCGCTACAATTTGCTAGTGGAGCTGGTGCGGGCGCAGTTGCTGTTGACGCAGCCGTAGCCACAAAAATAGCCGACGCAGCGAGCACAGCAGCACAAGCTACTGGTGCAGCATTAGAAACCGGAGCTGCCGGCGCTGCTGCAGCAAGCGCAACAAATACATTGCTTCATGAAGGGCAGCACAATGGTAATGAAGGTGGTGATTCAAGCGCAAATGCACCTCGAAGTGGATCAGCTCCTAAAATTACGACTAAGCAAGCCGCTGCCATGGCTGAGGAGCTTGGCTTTAGAAAAACCAAATATATCACATCGAGAGGCGAGCGAGTTTTTCAAAAAGGTAAACAATTTATATCTATTGACGTTGATAATCATTCAGGTGGAGTGTGGAAAATGGCAAGGTCTGTAGAGAAATTAGAACGCAAAACGACTCGCATGGGAACGTATGATAAATTTTTAAATCGAATAGGTGATTAAATGCATTGTTATCGAATTACAAAATACAATCCTGAATTTCGAGATCATAATGGAGCATATAAAAAAGAGGATTGGACCGCAATTTCTGACATTGGAATGACATTTGAAAATAAGGCTTTATCGCCTACTGATTATTTAAGTACAGAAGAAGCATACATTGAAGCAATTTCATTTTTTATGGATGAATCGGAGGCTTCTACTTTAGAAGTAGTCTTGTTGTCAAAGCATACACCGCCTAAAAAAAATGATGTGTGGTATTCTTCATCACTATTAAAAACCTATCAATTAATCAGTGACAATAATTTTTACGATAAACATACAATTTTAAATATATCTCGCTTAGCTCTTAGAGAATACATATGGTGCAAGCTGAAATCAGATAAAATGTTTGTTCATTTTGGTTACGATTATTATATGTACATAGGAAGCAAGAAAAAGCCTATTCATATTATTCCGCAAATAGAAGCCCTCGGTTTATTTGTGGAGAAAATAGATGAATCGCCTTACGAGCAAACAGCATGTGATGAAGAGGATGGTGAAGTATAAATAGTCGGTTCATTTTAGATGTAGGATGGTACCCTGAAAATGATCCCAAAGGGGCATTCGTTGTATACGCCATAATAGATCAAGACTGGATGAATCCATTATTGAAAGTAAAAAGCGCTACTCTTAAAGAGTTAAAAAAAGCAATTGAAGAGACCGCACTCTTTATTAATGAAATGAAAAAAAAGAATCTTCCTCATAGAAATATCGAATATAACTCGTATGATTAAACATAGCACTCCATCTACTATATCCATTATCAAAAAAACATCCGTATTGGTTGTTACGCTTATTTTAAGCTCTGTAACATTTGCTGGCGAATTAAAATTTCGCTATAGAGATCGACCACAAATGTGTGACGATGCTGAATATGTACGGCGACTCGGTGACTCTTTTAGGCGAGCACATCATGAATATGGCATTAAACCACGATCACTCCGATCAAACGATCACTCTGACCCTTACGACTTAGAGTACGATTTTAATCAATATAAAACATCGGATGACAGCAACGGAAGAGAGATAATAATTGATAGAGACGCAATAAATTTTCAAATTTCACGCGCAGAACAATTCGATTATATTAGAAAAGAAAAAAAAAGAGCTAAAAAAAGCGATGTTTGCTTTAAAAGCATACTATCACAACTCCCGCCAGCCACCACAAAAAATGCTCGTATCGATCAACTAAATGAGATCATGTATAAAGCAATTCGTCTTGAAATGGATAGCGTTTTAAGATCTAGCCTTTCTCTTGGAGCCAATCCTAATTATCTATTTGCACCGGGCAAAAAAAGAATTTTAGATGAAGCATATCGCGCCTCAACGATTCAAATACTTCTTGAACATGGCGCTGATCCTAAACTGTGCAATAGCTCTCCAATAATTAGGCTCTTTTCATATTACTTTGACAGAAAGGCATTAGATAAAAAACATTACGAAAGCAGCCAATCATACGCAGAGCGAGTTAGAGACGATCAAATGCGCAAGGGAGATAAACTTTATAAGTGCCTTAATGCTCTAATAAAAAAAGGCATTAATATTAATCTCACTAGTGGCGACAAAACCATTGTAAGCAAAATAAATCATTTATTTTCCAAAAACAAACTTGACTATGATGTCGCATCATATTTTGTTGCAAAAATGATATGGCAAGGAGCTAAGGCAGCAGGGATGTATTACAATCCCCGCTCCACAGGTGCAAGATTGCAACAATGCACTCTTTCAGAGCAAAAGCGATACAATACGACCATTGGTTTTTTATCATGTGCTTTATATGAAAATTCACCAATATACGCATTGCCACCCGAACTAAGAAAAGTCATTGGAAAGCTTACAAAACAAGGCTTTAGGTTTAATTATCTTAAAAAGCCTGAATCTGAAATGAATATCGAAGAAATTCCTGAAGCAGTAGATGTAGAAATAGTAGAACCAGCGCTTGTAGAAGCTATGCCTATAGACAATGTAAACAATTCAATAAATCCACAAAATCAAGCTGCAACGAATCAAAAAAGATCTCAAATTGCTTATCATGCTGAGAGACCCCAACCATGCCAACCACTTCTATTATTCCCACACAAGGCGCCTCAAAAAATAATTTTAGCTTGCTGCGCTGCTTTCGTTATCAAAAAGTGCTCTCACTATTGGAAGCGCTGGCGAAGACTTCAAAAAATACGTAAAAAAAAGAATGCCCTCCCTTCAAAAGCATAGACCCCTTTCAAGCGCAAAGACTACATCACTGATAGGGCCTCCTGATTTGCCTATCGGGCTACATCATGCTAGAATATAGGGAAAGAATCGATCTTTTCGAGATATTCTTAATTACATTTACTAACCCTTTAACCTGGCACAAAGCCAGTGATATGCCCTCCCATAAGGCATATCAGGAGTCTTTCCCTTATGGCAAAAGAAGTCTTGAGGCCAGAGCAATTTGCTCGAGTCCAAAATAAATCTGCACTTGAAGATAGCTCTTTAGAGCTTTCAAGCGAGCAATTGCAGGAACTTTCTAATCTCTACGAAGGAATGTTTGATTCCTTCAAGCCTGGTAAAATCATCTCTGGTAAGATCATTAACGTCGATTCTGATGGCGTATTGGTTGATATTGATTTTAAATCCCACGGCCTTATTCCAAAATATGAATTTGGTGAGCATGAGATTAAATCTCTTAAATCTGGTTCTGATATCGAAGTAATGATCGATACTCTAGAAAATTCAGATGGCTCTGTAGTGCTTTCATATGAAAAAGCCAAGGCAATGCGCGCTTGGAACGATATTATGAAGACCTACGAAGAAGATAAGCCTGTTCACGGTGTGGTTACTCACAAAGTTAAAGGTGGTTTGAGTGTTGATATTGGTATTCCAGCATTCTTGCCGGGATCACAAATCGATCTTCAACGCGTTACTGACTTTGATCAATTTGTAGGGCAAACAATTCCTGCAAAAATCATTAAAGTAAACCAAAAACGTGGCAACGTTATTATTTCTCGCCGTAAATATCTTGGCGATCTTCGCTCAGAAGCTCGTAAGAAAATTCTTGGTACCCTTGATGAAAATCAAGTTATCCAAGGTACGGTTAAAAACATCACCAACTATGGTGTGTTTATCGATATCGGTGGACTCGATGGCCTACTCCATATCACTGATATGACATGGGGCCGAATCGCTCATCCAAGCGAATTGGTTAAAATTGGCGAAACTATTACTGTTAAAGTCCTTTCCTTTGATAAAGAGCACGAGAAAATCTCTCTTGGTCTTAAGCAGCTTCAAGAAAACCCATGGGCTGAAGTGGGTGCAAGCTTGGATGTTGGCAAACGTATCAAAGGTAAGATCTCTAGCATTACTGATTACGGACTCTTCATTGAAGTTGCTCCTGAAATTGAAGGATTGGTACACATTTCTGAAATTTCATGGACTGATCGTATCAATGATTTGCAAAAACGCTTTAAAACTGGCGATGAGTTAGAAGTATTGATTGTTTCAATCGATAAAGAAAACCGTCGTATGTCTTTAAGTATTAAGCAACTTGAGCAAAATCCATGGGAATCTATCGAAGAGCAATTCAAAGCTGGCGATAAGGTTAAAGGTACAATTAGCAACATCACTGATTTTGGTGTGTTTGTACAAATCCTTCCTGGCATTGATGGCCTTGTTCATATTTCAGATCTTTCATGGACTGAGCATATTGATCATCCACGCGATCGCTACACTGTCGGCAATGAAGTGGAAGCTGTTGTACTTGGAATCGATAAAGAAAGCAAAAAAATCTCTTTGGGTATTAAGCAACTTGCACAGGATCCATGGGATACTGTTGAAGCTCAATATCCTGCTGGTACAATTGTGGAAGGCGACGTTTCAAAAATCACCAACTTTGGTGCATTCGTGAAATTACCAAACGGCATTGAAGGCCTTGCGCACAACACTGTACTTGCAGAAGAGCACGGTAAAAAAGCTGAAGAGCTTTTCAAAGTGGGTCAAACTGAAAAGTTCCGTATCCTTAATGTAAATAAAAAAGAGCGCAAGCTCGCATTGAGTACGCAACTTGAAGCATCTGCTCAGCAGCCTGCTAAAGAGTATGTTGCACCAGCAACTCCTCGCCCTAAAAAGGCACCAGCTCCTCGTGCACAAAAAAGAGAACAAACAACGACAACACACACTGCGTCTAAGTTGAAAGGCTCATTGCAAATGGCACTTGAAAACGCTATGAACAAGAAAGCAGACAAAGACTCAGAAGATAAGGACTAATTATGGCAGTAGAACAAACATTTGCCATCATCAAGCCAGATGCTGTTAAAGCAGGCAACTGTGGCAACATCATCAACATGATCGAACGTGCTGGTTTTGATATTTTGCGTTTGCAAAAAGGTCAACTCAGCCCTGATCTTGCTGGGCTTTTTTATGATGAGCATAAAGAGCGTCCATTTTTCAAAGAGCTTGTAGACTTCATCTCTTCAGGCCCAATTTTAATTATGGCATTGCAAAAAGAAAATGCTGTAGCTGATTGGCGCAAAATGATGGGTGCTACTAACCCTGCTGAAGCTGAAGAAGGAACTGTTCGTAAGCTGTATGCCTCTTCTATTGGGCAAAACGCTGTACACGGTTCTGATTCTAATGAGTCTGCACAACGCGAACTGGCACTCTTCTTTGCAGAGCCAGCTCCACAGCAAGCTCCAGAAGCTCAGGCACAGTAAAGTAACCTACGGTATTTCTTAATACGTAGAAAAGAGAGCGGGAATGTTTTTACTTATCCCGCTCTCTTTGCGTGTAATTGAAATTGAATAATTTAAATAGCCACGAATTGTATAATCAGAATCGCTACCAGCATCACAATTAATGCAAATCCTAAACGCGCAAGTAATAAACTCATGGAAAGTGCATACCACGATTTATTGCAATACGAAAGCTGATAGATCGGCGCCTCTATCCCCATCAAAAATAAAATCTGTATCAAAAAGATTGCCCAGCTATGATCGATCAATGGCATTGCAGCTAAAGAGATTACCACTACTGCAAGCGAGTTTGTTAAAAAGGCTACGCTTAACAATTTATTATTAAATGCTAAGCGCAAACGCTTGTGCAATACAAATGCATCAAAACATACTCTACCGATAAATGCAGCAAGTAACGCAGAACCAATGAAAATATGATTTATAACCATTATAATACCCTTTTGTTTTGACTTTCGTTGAAGCTCACTCGTATACTAATTTACACTATTTTTATAGAAAGAGGGGAAACTCATGAATAACTCAGCCTTTCTTTCAACATTACTTTTTTCAACACTTTCATTTGGCGCGCCCAACAGTTATTACATTATCATTCATGGCACGTGGTCTCGCCCTTTTTCATGGCATATGCCGGGTGGTGCATTTTATGATGCGCTCGCATCCGTATCACAGCCAGGAACAGTATCCTTTTTTTTATGGTCTGGAGAAAATAGTCATGATGCACGTATCGCGGGTGGAAAAAAATTAGCCCACTATATTCAAGAATTTTATCCTGAAGGCGCCGAAATTAATTTGATTGGGCATAGTCATGGATCGAATGTTGGCATTTTAGCATCGCAAGAACTTACTCAAAAAAATACCCATCGTATTCATAGTTTCTTTGCATTGGGCACCCCAACCCATACCACGCGCTACATGCCAGACATGAATGCAATCACCTATTTTTATAATTTATTTTCATACAATGATTATGTGCAGCCAGTATTTGGCTTTTTTGAGCGGGAATATCCTAAGCATGATCGTATCGCCAATATTTGTATTACCATCAATGGCAAAGAGCCCCGGCATGCTGAAATGCATCATCCATTAATTGCGCAATGGATTCCAAATATTCATGAAGACTTAGAATCTCAAGCCCTTTCAGGCTTTGATCAATTCACTTTCCATATACCCGGAATCATACACTTCAACGATGATGAAACACCGACTTACGAACGTGATCCTGAACGGCGTTATAAAAAAGAACACCAAGATCGAATTGTACAAGCATTCAATAATGTTCATATGGAATTACGGAAAAAATCCGAAAATGAGCAATAAAAAGGCTTAGCAGAGACTCTCTCCGTTTTACCCAACTTCGCTAAAAAGCTACTCCCAACGTTCGCCCTGACTCTTCGATAAACTCAGAACTAAAGGCTGCGCTCATTCCTCTCTCCGTTCGCCCTGAGCTTGTCGAAGGGTTTATAAACTTTCTCAGCCCCTAAGCTTTGAATGTGCTTAAAACAATATAATTTTACAATACATATGTTTTTTTATATTTGACCGTTCGATACCCTTCGACAAGCTCAGGGCGAACGGTAGGGATAAAACAGAAAATGAGCAATAAAAAAAGAAGACGGCGTTACACCATCTTCTTTTTAAATCGCTATATTTACTCATTATGCAGGTTCTTTGCCCATCTTTTTAACGAGCTTATCAAGAATGCCATTTACAAATTTATACGCATCTTTTTCAGCAAATCCTTTTGCCAGCTCAACTGCCTCATTAATAATGATACGTGGATCCGTATCGCTCACCTGAAGCTCCCAAGTAGCAAAGCGTAAAATTAATTTAGTAGCCACGCCAACGCGATCAAATCGCCAATTTGAAAGAAGAGGTTTGTATTCTTCATCCAGTTCACCCTTCATATCAATGATACGCTGAGCAACAGACACTACTTCACTTTCCATTGGAATATCAAGATCAAAACCATTGTTGAAATTACTCACAATACTGTCTAATGATTCTTGATAATCAAATGATTCAGCCGCATACAAAAGATAAAAAATTAATGCTCGCACATCACGACGTGATAAATCATTATACGCAATCGCATCAGTAGCAGACTCGCCTAAATGCTCCTCTACTGGCTCAATATGCTCTTTGACTGTCTCAGTTTCTTCTAATTGCTTTTCAGGAAGATCCCCCATTTTTGCCATAATTACGCCTTTACCCGTTCAATATACTCTCCGCTGCGAGTATCAACTTTAATAATTTCACCTTCATTTACAAATAAAGGCACCTGAATAACCATTCCTGTCTCTAGCGTGGCAGACTTCGTTGCACCGCCTTGCGCAGTATCACCACGAACACCCGGAGTAGTTTCAGTAATTTTAAGTTCCATAAACATTGGAGGAGTAACGGCAATTGGAGCGTCTTTAAAATAAAGAATGGTATACGTAACCTGCTCTTGCAAATAATCAAGGACATCTTCAAGCTGCGACTTATTAAGTGCTACCTGGTCAAAGCTTTCTTGATCCATAAAATTATACAAGCCATCATCTTCATACAGATATTGCATCTCTTTGTATTCAAGATTAGGGGAAGGAAATTTTTCACCAGAGCGGAACGTGTCTTCGTGAATAAGGCCAGTGATCATGTTTTTCATTTTTGTCTTTAAAAACGCACCACCCTTGCCTGGCTTTACATGCTGGTAGCTGACAACTGAGTATGGTTCACCTTTAAAAAGAATTTTTGTACCTTTTTTAAAATCAGACGTGGATATCAAGATTGTTCCTTTACCGTAAAAAAAGCTCTGTTTTCGCGATAAAACCAGTATAATCTGCCCACCTAAAAAAGCAATAGAATTGCCAAATGAAAGCCTCTGATCGGACGTATCACATTCCAAATAAGCCAATACAGGCCATGGATTGACAATTTGTCACATTTTTCAGTAAAATGAAGGTAGGTATAAGAAGGAAAAACAGGTGGCCTTAGGCCTCCTTACTATTAAATAGGATCCGGTATGAAAAACAAATTATCATTTCTTATTGTATTAGCAATATTATCTATTTCTAGTAGTGCTTTTTCAGCAACACCAGGCCCTGAATGCACATTTCATATCGAAAAAGCCCCTGATCCAGCATGCGACGAGCTTTTACTTAAAATTGAATACGTAATTGCTAACTTAGCAAGCGCTACTTATGATCTCATCGAACTTCAAAGAAGAACGCAATATCACCCTCATTTAGAGTTCAGCAAATCACAGCAAAAAACGATTGCTGCCCTTGATACCTACCTCTATCAGAATAAAAATTTCGATGCGCTTGCTCGTGTTTTTAAATTTAATAAACAAGATGGCATCAGTGCGGCACTACTCTTTTTTGAAAAAATAGCCTCAATCATTGGAATTGAATTGCCTTCAACCGCTGGTCTTGTCTTAAATGAGCAAAAATACGATTGGCTCAAAAATGCAGCAAGGGATATCAAAAAAGCGTATAAAAAATTCAAGCCGGGTCTAAAAAATGATGAAGCTGGCCAATCATTAAAGCGTGCGATTATTTTCAATCCCGTTACTCGGCACATCCCATTAGCTGAATTAGCAAAAGTATTATCAAGCGAATATTCTCGAATTGCGCAAGCGGCCCTTACGGCAAGTATTGCAAATAGATACGGCACCGATTACCTTACTCAAGCTAAATCTGATGAATTTAGAAGGGTTCTTTCTGGAGAAACACCATTAGCTGATGGTACATATAGTGATGCTTCACGCAAAAAAGCTGAAGACGCAGCAGACGCAATAGCTAAAAAAGAAGATAAAGGTTTCTTCAAAACCCTCAAAGATGAAATCGCTTCTTCAAAAAACCTTCGGACGACTGGTGCAGTAATAACAATACAAATGCTTAATCAAATGCTGAGTGACTATTTGCAAAGCTTAGCTAAAGACAAGGCAAAGTATGAAGAGCGAGAAAAGTTCTCTCAGACAACCAAAGAGCAGAAAAAAATGAAAGGCCAAATGCATGGCATGATATCTCACGCGGGAACGGGTGCAGGCTTTAAGACGATAAAAGGCATTCAAGACGATAAAATAATTACAGAGCTTGCCTTCTTATCGGACTGGCTTAAAAAGCCAATTAGCTACCCCGGAAATAAACTTGCCGTGATGCTGTATGGCCCTCCAGGAAATGGCAAGGGGATCATTACTAAGGCACTTTCTGATGAAAGTAAAACACCTATGATTTCCATTTCTGCAGATGACGTTGCAACGCGAAAGCTTGGAGAAAAGCTCTGGGCCGCTACGCAAATCGCTAAAGATCGCGATCAAAAGTCAGTAATCGTATTTTTTGATGAAATCGATTTAATCGTACCTCCAAAAAATCCAGCTGCATTGCAATCATTCCTAACGTTCCTTGATGGCACTCAAGCGGAAAACCCACACGTTCGTATCTTATACATCTTTGCGACCAATCATATTGAAAAACTAGATCCTCGAATGCTGCGTCCGGGACGATTCAAATCTAAAATTCATGTTGGGCCACCAAATCTAGAGCAGCGAGCAAAGCTCATTACTATGAGCTTGATGACAGTATTTAAGTTTGCCCCTGCGGATCTCGTTGAAAAACTCGCAGTGGCAACTGATGGTCTTTCACGCGTAGCAATCGATGAGGCAATTGAAAATACCTATAATCATGCAGCGCTCACCGATCAAACGCCTGGACTTGAAAGTTTCCTTGAAGAGATTGAAAAGCTCAAAGAAGTGAACTATCACACCGCTAAGCAAGTAGCATAGAATTAAAAAAAAGCTCGGATTAGATGCCGGGCTTTTTCTTTCCCTTTTTTTCATCATGCGGTACAGTACTCCAAACCAAAGGAGTGCCATGAAACAAACAGCCTTTTCAAAGCTTTTTTCCGCTTTTACCAGCCCATCACAGATAGCAAGGACTTCTATGATTCAAGACACCACCATACTTGATTTGATTACGAAAGAATCAAACCGGCAAGAAACCACGCTCAATCTGATTGCATCAGAAAATAATTGTTCTATTGAAGTAATGCGTGCAAGCGCATCTCCACTTACCAATAAATACGCTGAAGGCTATCCCGGCAAACGCTATTATGCGGGATGCGAAGTTATTGATGAAGTAGAAAAAATAGCAATTGAACGATGCAAAAAACTTTTCAATGCAGAGCATGCCAACGTGCAGCCCCATGCGGGATCACAAGCGAATATGGCCGCATACTTTGCCGTACTCAAACCGGGTGATACTATTCTTGGTATGAGCCTTGCAGAAGGTGGCCACCTTACTCATGGACACCCGGTAAACTTTTCCGGCACCGTCTATAACGTAGTACAATATAAAGTACATCCAGAAACGCACCTTCTTGATTTTGATGAAATTGAAGCACTTACACTTGCGCACAAACCAAAATTAATAATATGCGGCGCGTCAGCTTATTCTCGCACTATTGATTTTGAACGATTTGCACAGATTGCCAAAAAAGTAGGCGCACTATTAATGGCAGATATTGCACACATTGCAGGATTAATAGCAGCAGGATTGCACCCAAGCCCATTTCCACATGCAGATATTGCTACTTCAACTACGCATAAAACATTACGCGGGCCACGCGGTGCAATTATTATGTGTAAAAAAGAACTGGCAGAAAAAATTGATAAAGCCGTAATGCCGGGCACGCAGGGTGGGCCATTTATGAATGTGATTGCTGCAAAAGCAGTAGCATTTCATGAAGCGCTTGATCCATCATTCAAAGAATATCAAAAACAGGTAATCGTAAATGCACAAACCCTCGCACAATCCTTACAAAAAAAAGGATACGATATTGTAGCGGGCGGCACCGATAATCATTTATTCATCGTAGACTTGCGTAGCAAAAACGTTTCTGGCCGTGCAGCAGAAATAGCGCTCGCAAACGTTGGTATTACCTGCAGCAGAAGTTGCATCCCTTTCGATACAGCCAAACCATGGATTACCAGTGGCGTTCGCTTTGGAACTCCATCGCTAAGCACTCGTGGCATGAAAGAGGCTGAGATGAAGCAGGTAGCTGATTTAGTTGATCGTGCGATTATGCATCGTGAGGATGCTGACGCACTCGCTGGAATATCACAAGAAGTAAAAGCATTGTGCGAACTGTTTCCTATTTATAAGTAATGCTTACTAGTTTCACAAAAAAAATAACACCCTTCATCACAACGCTTTCTAAAGCGCGCGTACTCAAAGATTTTTTGATTTATTCATTTGGATCGTTGATATTGCGCGCTGTTTCTTTATTCCTTTTGCCGCTCATTATGCGAATTTTAACTCCCGCAGACTATGGCACGCTCGCCCTTACTACCGCATTCATCACTATCAGCACCGCACTTATCGGCCTTGGATTGCGACAAATGCTTTCTATTGAATACTTTCATTTAAATGAAGCTCAGCAAAAGACTCTGATTAATGAAATAATCATTATCTATACCATAATCGCAGTGCCAACCCTGGCAATCGCATGGCACCTTAAAGACTCAATAATCAAATACATTTTTTTTGATTCCGTAACTCACACCACACTTCTTGCAGCATTAGCCTCCATTTTTTTCTTTTTTTATGCAGAGCTTTTATACCAACTGTTACAATACAATCAGCGAGCAAAAGAGCTGACAACACTGCAATTACTCACCGCAGCTGTGACGATACTCAGCACCATATATACTCTTTGGATTTTAAAATGGGGAATTGCCGGAGTAATAATTGGCCAAGCATGCGGGCAACTATTTGCCTCCTCCATTGGCCTCACTCTGTATTACCAACACTCATACCATCTCCATCGCTCAACGCGCGCGAGCATGCAAAAAATCATTCCTTATACGCAATATGGCGCACCCTTCATTCCCGGAATTATCTGCAGCTGGATATTGGCAAGCTCTGATCGATGGATGCTCGGCTCTTATTATTCAATGAAGCAAGTCGGAATCTATTCCATTGCAGATCTTTTTGCACAAGTATTTAATACTCTCATACTCGTGCCCTGGGCCGGATCATATTTGCCCTACATTCTAAAACGATATAAAGCGCATGAAGATGACATTGCAAAAGTAGATCATGAAAATAATCGTACTATGTGGATAAGTCTGGCAGCTGCAACGTTTTGCATTTCAGTTGGATTAAGTATTGGAAGGCCGCTCCTTCTTTTTATTCTTCCCCCTTCATATCACCCTTCTTTAGACTATGTATGGACTCTTTTGATGGGCCAAGTTTTTTTACTAGGAAGCTATTTTGCATCCGCTCGTTTGCAATATCAAAAACGCACTCGATTTCTTGCACTCGCACTCACGCTTCCTGCCATACTCAATCTTTTTCTAAACTATCTTCTTATTATTCCACTCGGCATCCTTGGCTGCTCTTTGGCCACCCTTCTTTCATATCTTGCGTATTTTGGAATAACGCTGTTATATAAAAATAGACAATTTTATAATTCATTTTTTCTGGAGTAGTAATATGAAGACTTATAATAGAATGATTCTGATACTTGTTGCCTGCTTTTTTAATATACCTACTCTTTGCAATGAAACTAAAAATGAAATACGAATTGTATGCTCTGCCGCTATCATTCCCCAACACTACGAATCTCGAAAGCAACAATACTTAAAAACTCTAAACAAACTCAAATCATATGGATATACTTCATACGTGGTTGAATCATGCCAATCTGGTCCGACATTTCTTGATACAGCTTGCGATAATGTTTGTTATACACAATCCAATAATCCTGATTACATAAATAATAAAGGCATGAATGAAGCTATATCTCTTCAAATAGGACTACTGCAATTCAATTTTAACCCTGAAGACATGATTGTAAAATTAACGGGGAGATACTGCTTAGAAACAGATGAATTCCTCAAACTAATTCAAGAAAATCCGAATGCCGATGCGTTTCTTCGGGCTTGGGGTGAGGGTGACGCATATAGTGGACTATTTGCCCTCAAGCTCACATATTTCTTAGACTTTCTAAATAACTATATTAATTCAGACCAAACGACACTTGCATTCGAACATGCATTAGGGGCATACATAACAAACATGAAAAAACAAGGATTAAAAATCGTATATCTTTCAAAAGTGTATGATTACTTACCCGTTTGTTCTATATTTTTACCGAATAGACGCACTTCTATCTATTTTTAGTACTTTTTCGTAGTTAAGTGCTATACATCGCGGATCAATTCTAAAAAAAATATATGTTATCCATTTCTGGCGCAGTAGTGCTACCAAAAACATTCGCTTTTACACCTAAAGTATCTACATATAATATCCCATTCCATTTTTTATCCTTTACGAATAAATTTATAACCGTTTCTAAGTCATAAAAAAAGGGAGCAAGCATCAAATTATAATCTAAACCTTCAAGCATTTTTTTTAAATACTTACACCGCATAGCAAAAGCAATGGTATAAATCGCGTCGCCGCCCCGCTTCTTTACAAACAAGTTGATTTCAGGATTATTTTCGACTTGTTTTAGAAATATATCAGAAATAAATTGATGTCGACCAGTAAGCTTGATAATTATATCTTCATCATCAAATCCAAAATAATAAAGAGCATCCAATAGCGTTCTTGCTTCATTTAGCCCTGGAGGAACTATTGGATCATTAGCCTGAGAATAAAACACATTATTTGTGTAATCTTCTAAAAAAGTTGGAGCTTTTTTAATCGACTCAACAATATAAAAATTTTTATATCCATACATTTTTAAACGATTAAACGATTCGATATATTGATTTTTTCTAAATTCATAATGTCCATCTACAAGTGCCGCGGTTAAGACAATTTTAATCTCTGCCGATACCACTGAAACAAAAAAACCTAATATGAAAAATATTGACAGCCTTAAAATATGCGCCACAATGCTCTCCTTATTGCCGCCCTTGATTCATACTAAACTTGGATATCATATCGTTTTAATAACTCATCCAACTCCTTACATGATAAAATACAATCACCTGAAGAATATTCTGAAAACACCCCAGTATCTAACTTTTGACCGTGAATTGCATATATAGCATTATCACCATTAAAGCGAACCGTCGGCATTATTACTAATAAATCTTCAAATTTATATGTCCTTGGGACTTCGGCATGATTAATCATGATTTCATGAATTTTCTCTCCAGGACGCAAACCTATTGCTTTAATATCCGGATATGTATCTAATCGCTTTTGTAAAACAGATATTAAATCAATGATTTTAAAAGCAGGAAGACTTGGTACAAACACCTCGCCCCCTTGCCCATACTTAAGAGCCTTAAAAATAAGATCCAAGGCTTGCTCTTTAGCGATAAAAAACCGTGTCATTTTTTCATCTGTAAGTGGAACTTCTTGGTTGTTTTTTATTTTTTCACAAAAGTAAGGAATTACCGACCCTGTACTTTCAAGCACATTCCCGTATCGAACAATTAAAAACTTTGACTCTTCACTTTCTGAAGAAAAATATGAAAATATCTTTTCCGCCATATACTTACTGCCACCATAAGCATTAACTGGCGAGCATGCCTTATCTGTAGAAACCAATAATACCTGCTTAACCTTGTTGTACAAACAAGCACGAGCAACATGTAACGTTCCTAAAACATTCGTATAAATCGCTTCAGGAACATGATATTCGAGCATATCAGCTCTTTTAAGGGCGCCTGCATGAATTACAATATCAACCTCTCTAGTAGCATGCTTTATCGATTCATAATCTCGAACATCGCCTAAAATACCCTCTACTCTCTCGTCGTTCAGTTTATCAAGAAAAAGATGATGCTTAACCTCATCTCTACTAAATATGAAAATTTTACAAGGATTATATTTCAAAATTTCTTTTATTAGCGCCCTACCCAAAAAACCAGCTCCCCCTGTTATAAGCACTTTTTTATTCTCAAATAGCGGCTTGTAAGACTCGCAAGCTCCTAAAGCATGAACAAAAAGAAAAGCTATTGAAATAATTTTAACTCTACGCATAAAACCCCCTTACTATTCCCTAAAAAAGTTACCTTAAATTACTACAAATAGAAAAGGGGGTTCAAGCTTTATTATCAAACAGAGTAAAAGCCTTTTAAAACAACTATTTTCCTAGCAAGGCTTATTGTGCCTTTGCAAGGACAGCCTTCTCTTTGAATTCTTTCATTCTCTCAAAAACACCAACTATGGATTTTTTTATATGAGGAATCTGAGGGAATGCTTTAAGCAACTTGCTTGCATCCAACTCACAATTTGAACGAGCTGCCTTTAAAATTTTATTTTGCTCTTCAATCGTAAAGTTCTGATATACAAATTCTGAATCAATGTATTTTTTATATAAATCTAATATTTCATTATGCGATATAGCCCCTGGATTCACAAAATTATAATTCCCTGTAAGCCTTCGCTTAGCCATCTCTGAAATAAGTGGTAGCAAATCTGAAAGCACACTCATTGAATTGGGGATATTAACCACTTTTTGATAATGGGTAATTTTTATTGCAAAACTTCTTGGATAAAAATCATCCGATATAGGCATTCTTAAGCGAAGATTAAGTACGTTCGGATAGCTCATAAGTAAATCATCTAACATGCACTTAGTATGAGAATAAAAAGACCCTCTAAAATTGGGAGGATCTTCCTCTGTAAAACCAATGCCGCTTCCCTTTGGGTGATCTGCATCATAGGTATAAATACACCCCGTTCCCATATTTATAAAATGAATATTTTGCTGAAAAGCTACATCTGCTAGATTCAAGGCACCAATAAGGTTTGCCCGAATCGTCTCTGGCTTATGTTCTTCACACCAATCAACATTAGGCCGCCCAGTTATACCAGCAGTGTTAATAATACAATCCGGTTTAACTTTGGATACAACTCTTTCAACCGCCTCTCGCTGCTCCAAACGTACTTGTGTTGGGGTAACTACATATCCCTGATCATTCAAAATTTTGACAATTTTTTTCCCTATCCAGCCTGTCTTTCCCCCGAATACCAAAAAATGAAACTGTGCTTCAGATCCATTACATAAAAAAAACCCTATAATTAATATGATAATTTTTATATTCATATATTTTCTTTCCCAATTAAACTGAATAAAACACGCTCTCATCCTAAAAAGGACCTTAGCTCATCTAGTCGTTGTCCATACAGGCAAATATTCATAGACCCTAGGCTCTGTTGACTTTTCAAAGTAGATGAAATTTTTTGTATGATAGCACCGAAAAGAAAGACTACTAAATCAAAATCTAATCGGCACTATCATGAAAAAAGAGTATATCAGCGAATATGCATGGAGCAAAATTTTCACA
>JAJCZE010000013.1 GCA_029262555.1 Candidatus Babelota bacterium
CTTGTTAGATTATCAATTAAGCAGTAAATTTCTTCTAAGTTTGGGATCATCTTTACTCCTGATTTTTTGATCGGAATTTTGGAGTTTTATACGATGATCCCAACTTTTTTTCAAGCTTTTAATTTCCTGATTCGACTATTAAAATGAAAACCCTATACCGGCTCTCAAGTCAAATCCGCCAACCACTTTGCTTTCGCATGATTGTTTTTGAGGAGGGAATAGATATCGAAACGCTCCGACTATATTCATAAACCGACACAGCGGATATTGTAGTCCAACTTCTACCTCACCAATGCCCTTATTCAGTCTTACTTTTCCAAGATAGCTTTTTTCTTTCATCCACAAAAAGCCCCCACCTAGTGAAGCATTCAGCTGTAAACCACAATCAAATTCTTTTATTCTACGCACATATAGAGTGATAGGTACTTCTTGTAATAATGAGCAACGCTGCAGGAACGTAGTGCATCCTTTTTTGCGCCAATAGCTTATTTTGCCGCCAATGCCCCACGCTTGCCACGGATAATAGCATCCATCAAACGTTATTGCGTTTGCTATGCCATGGCCATACACTTTCTTAAATCTACAATCATTTTTAAAAACGTATCCGGCAGTTAGTGAACCATCAAAACGTTTCTGCTTTTTTTCAATATTTTTACTCACAAGATGTGTTGACCATCCAAATAACAGTATAAAAGAGAAAAATAATAGTTTTTTCATATGCTATTCTACCTTTTATTTACAAGCATCAAGCCACATCTCATCAACAATAGTAATCACGTTCACATCATTAGAAGTATAATTAGTAACGTATGCAAAGCAGCCATCCGATGATATCGCAATAGCGCTTGGAGAAGCACCAACTACTAATACTGGGCACTCGACTCTATTCGTACAGGTATCAATAATATTTACCGTGCCCTTGCCAGCAGTTAAATTAGTAAAGTTTGGCCCCAGATAAAACGTATTATAATTACTTGCATACGCGAATCGACCATCCGGCGTAATAGCAATTCCCGCTGGTTGATTTCCCAGCGTGATTGTTGCTTTTATCGAATTCGTATTTAAATCAACAGCACTTACCGTTGTCCCTGATACCTCAGAAGATATTCCACCTGATAGCGGTGAAAAGTTATTGCTACCAAAGTTAGTTACGTATGCAGTTGCGCCATCTGGCGTAATTGCAATTGAAAATGGCCCTGAAAATCCGGTTATCGTATCAGTCACTGTATTATCGCTCGTTTGAATAACACTGATTGTACCGGTGCCTGGATTACCATCCACGTAATTAATCACATATACAAATGCACCATCAGGAGTAATTGCAAGCGAAGCCGGAGCAAGCCCTACTGTAATAGTGCCACTAATAGTATTGGTATCTAAATTTACAACATTAACCGTAGTTGCATTTCCACTTCCAACGCCATCTGGCCCCCCATAATTATTAACATATGCGGTAGTGCCATCTGGGGTAATAACCATACCCGATGGCCCATCAAATCCGCCAATTGTCCCTGTTACGGTATTCGTTGCGGTATCTATAATAGTAATTGTTGAGCCATTGCTATTGGTAACGTACACCTTTGTACCATCCGCATTGATAGTGATGGTATATGGCTCTGCAAAGCTCATATCTGTTATTGTTGCTACCAGCTTATTAGTCTCTAGATTCAAAACACTTACTGTATTGCCCCCTACAATTCCTGCATTATTATTATTCGCAACGTATGCAAAGCGGTTATCAGGAGTAATTGCAATTCCCGAAGGGCTATTTCCTACCGGTATTGTTTTAACTATCCTGCTTGCTTGAACGGCACATGTTTGAAATAAAAACAAACATATGAGATAAAAGTATCGTTTACAATTTTTCACCATCAATCATCCTCTCCCTCAAAAAGCGTATTCATTTATTACTTTCAAAAACATACTACTTTTGCTATCAGTGGTATCAATATACTTACATATAATAAAAACCATTAAGGTAACAATAATTATGCGTATAAACGGCTATAGCCTAAGTATTGGATTACTCTTTCATATTTTTTTACTTACACAAGCAGCTACTGAACATGAAACATTGCGCAATATCAAACAGATCACTTTTCCTTCTATGGGCTTTGAAAAAGCAGGAGAGTCATATTTTTCACCCGATGGTAAAACAGTAATTTTTCAGGCAGTGCCAACCGGAAAAAAAGGATATCAAATCTATAGCATCGATATTGAAAAAGGTGAGCCCCGCCTTGTAAGCACGGGCCATGGGGCGTGTACGTGTGCCTTTTTTCGGCCAGATGGCAAAAAAATTATCTTTGCATCAAGCCACGAAGCTCCCGATGATGCAGAAACCGAAACACCCCAAGGCTATCAACGGGAAAATAGTAAATACGTATGGAATTTTACTCCCTACATGAATATTTATGAGGCAAATCCTGATGGTTCAGAATTAAAAGCGCTTACGTATGGGCCGGCATATAAGGCAGAGTGCGCATACTCTTCGGACGGATCGCACATAGTCTTTGCAAGCAATGAAACAGGCAGTATGCAACTCTATACCATGAAAGCGGATGGCTCTGATATTACGCAAATCACTCATACTGCGAATGGATATAATGGCGGCCCATTTTTTTCACCCGATAATCGTTCAATACTTTTTAGAGCCGATTATGAAAAACAACATTACTTACAATTGTATTGCATTAATCTTCTTACTAAAAAACGCCAACAATTAACTGAAAATAGCGCAGTTAATTGGGCACCATTTTGGCATCCAAATGGGCAATCAATCGTTTTTACCACTTCACTACACGGCCACCATCAATACGAATTGTATCTCTTGCATATCAATACAAAAACCCTCCACCGGCTCACAAATAATCCCGGGTTTGATGGACTTGCAAGCTTTAATAAAGAGGGCACAAAAATAACATGGACTTCAAAAAGAGGGCCCGATAATACCTGCCAAATTTTTGTAGCCGATTTTGTTATGCCAAAAAGTGATATGTCTCATCAAAACAAGGATGACGTATGAAAAAAATAATCTTACTGAGTGTTTTTATTGCGCATGCAATGCACACAAGTAATAATCAAACTGACACTGTTTCTCCAGTCCGAGTTAATTCGAAGCTTCCCTTTACTCTCTCCATTCAGCAAGCACATCTGAAAGTGCCCGGAGGTATACACTCGGGAGCATCTGCGCAAAAAGGATCAAATTATCTTTTTCTAGCGGGTAGGACTAATGGGCTGCATGGATTTGCTGATGGCAATAATGATTTTCCGCCATCCCTGCAAAACAGTACCGTATTTGTAATTAACCCTTGCAAGGGACGAGTCTATTCTCGCTCACTCAATGATCCTTCATTAGGATTAACTCAAAAACAAATTGATACACTTACTGTTACCAGCCCGCAATCATATCAATCGGGAGACACTCTCTATATTACTGGAGGCTATGGCGTAGATACTGATACGGGCAACTTTTCCACAAAAGATACGCTTACGGCAATTAACGTACCGGGCCTCATTCACTGGGTAAAAAACCCATCGTGTAACTCACACGCATCGGATTGTATTCGCCAAATCTCTGACCCTATATTTCAAGTAACCGGTGGCGCAATGTATCAATATGGCAATTGCCCAACGTTACTGATATTTGGACAAAACTTTATCGGCTTTTACACCACCTCATCGAATGGCATTTATACAAAGCAGGTGCGAAAATTTGATATTATCGATGATGGCAAATGTCTTGATGTTGTTGTTAAAGAATCAACCACTCCTGATGAAAGCTATCGTCGAAGAGATCTCAATATCGTTCCCATTATAAACTGTGAATCGTGCAAAAAAACTCCTGCTTTTGTAGCTCTATCCGGAGTATTTACACTTGATACGGGTGTTTGGACTGTGCCGGTTGAAATCAGTGCAAGCGGAACTCCCTCTATGGCGGATCCTGATCTTGCTACTACCTTCAAGCAAGGAATGAATAATTACGTATCGGCGCACGTTGAATTATTAGCAAAAAATGGCGATATGTATTCTGTATTATTTGGCGGACTTACTTTTGGTTTTTTTGAGAATGGCACATTCAAAACAGATACAGGAATTCCATTCACAGACCAAATAACTGCAATACAACGAACCAAAGATGGAAACTATACCCAACATCTTCTTCCCATTGAATACCCGAGCATCCTCTCAACGCAATCCAATCCAGGAAATAGGCTCCTTTTTGGAGCAGGAGCTACATTTGTCTTTGCACCGGACGTGCCTCTCTTTTCTAATGGCGTTTTGAATCTAGAAAAAATTACAAAACCAACAGTCATCGGATATATAATAGGCGGCATTCAAAGTACACTGCCAAACACTAATAGCACATCCGACTCTGCAGCATCACCCTTTATTTTTATAGTAACGATTACGCCCACGTGCTGTTAATTAAAGCGATATCCTAAACCTCCGCCAAAAAGAGCTGCGCTAACAGTAACGCGGCAGGAATCCACAGTAGGGCCATACAGATTATCAGTCCGTATAGCGCTATAATCAATAAAGAGATCAAACAGAAAATTATGCGTTATATCGATATACGCGCCAACTTTTCCAATGCCGCCAAATCCCCATTGGCTCTTTTTTGCAACAACGCATGCTCGGCTACTTTTCGTGCGAATATACGTTGGCTGAAATCCTAATCCAGCATAAAGATTTACGCGATCAGAAACGGGAAAAAAATATTTTATACCAACGGCGAGTGGTAGCAGCTGCAGCTTTGTCGAATCACACCGCCTTAAGCAGCGTCCGGTTTTTTGAAAATAATCGATACTTGCAAAGGCATACCAATTTCTATAATTTTTCAACTGCACCGTTAATTCCGGCCCATAGATCGCGCTGCCTTTATAGCATTCTTTAAAGAGTGAATTGGTAGGCAATAAGCAGGCTCCCTTGAATTCTAAAATCACATCTCTACAATACGTATTGGTATATAAAAAAAGCAGGATAAAACCATACAAAATCTTTGATCGCACCATTACCTTTCTCCTCAAAAATATTTCTACCTATAAAAGCTCAAAAAATTGCTTCTTATTTTTACATGCTTTTGAGTCTTAGGTGAATCTTTTCAGTTCAACAGGAAATACTCAATTTAAAACTTTCAAGCAATCACATTAAATGGAATGAATGTAATCGTCAGAAATTAATTGAAGAGATAGGTAGGTACAAAACATCACAGGAAACATCAGCAATATACTTACGCCATAATACAGAGGAATATACAAAAGCAATGTGTTCACTCCAGCAACTCCAAGATTAAACCATCTGTTTGAGCTTGTCCCAAATCGCTTTTTCATATTTTTACCACGAATATAAAAATATAATAAAGGAAACGTCGCTTCAACAATGCCTATTGCGCATCCCCATTTTAATCCCGCTACTAAATCAATCGAGTTCCACATACTATTTCCAGTTTACTGCTGACCTTTTTTGATTCGTTTTCTATAATCGGTTGCATTTTGAAGCGATGGTAATGTCGGGCCAAATGTACCATCAAGCTGCTTATATACCAAGCGAATCCCGCGAGACTCACACTCAGCTTGCACGTGATCCTTAAGTTGCGTTTCAACATGAGGCAAAACATGCTTCATTAAAAGAGTTTTAACAGCATTCGCCTTTACCACTTCTGGACTTCTCTTTTCATCTTTAAAAAAAGCTCCGGTAGTGATCATTTTTTTGCGTGAATTATACACCCGCTTTGATACACCAAACTTTTCTTGATACCAAGGCTTGTACTCACCCGCAAATGAAGGTACTCGAATTGGCACAGAAAGCACCGTACACTCACCCGGGACAAAACCGGGGAAAGATACTTCTCGCTCTGCTAATATATTTTTTGAAAAGTGAGTGGAAATCGTGATATCATCGGCTGCATGCCCCTGCACAACAAAGTAAGGATCCAGCTCTTTGAGTTTGTCTTTTTGGACCAACATCACAAATAATTTACCCAAATACGGATGTTTTGGCTGCCCCTGATCATCATATTCGGGATCCAATAATTCAACATCAGCTCCCAAATATTTCATGCCACTCGCATACTTCTCTGCATGAAAAAAGTTTTCCGCCGTTGATACTTGCGGATTAAATTTTGATTGAAATGGCTGAAACACACCATTTTCCTCATTTGTCCCCAGACGTCGATGGAATCCATCATATTGATTTGAATATAGCTGCTGAAATCGAGCGCGTGCATCTTTAGTCATTCGTGTAATCATTGCTCTTATTTCACGAGCTTTTGCAAGCACAGCTCCGGTATTTTCAGTACTCCCAAGAGGTATGCAAGCAAGATCATACGCAGCCGATGAAAATGCCGGTACGCCTGCATCATTTGATTTTCTCATCTGCGATCTATCTTCTTTGGCAAATTTAGTTGGTGAAAAATGAATCCCACGCGCTAATGCGATGCACTCTCCATCGCAGCCCTTTGGAATATCTAAATCGGGAAAACCTTTGTATTTATACCCATCCTCATCTTCAGAGTCAGAATCATAAACCGCAGCATCCTTATCATCTGATGCTTCCTGCTTTCCAGGATTAATGATATTCGGCACTACTCTCGGAGCAGGGGCCACTTCATCAGGCGCTTCTTGCTTGCCAGGCTTAACACCTTGATCATCCATGGCCCCAATAGCTTGGCAAGTACACAAAAACCCGATTAAAAATAATTTATAAAAATGAGTATGTAACATAAATCCCCCTAACTACATGCAAATATATCCCTATAAACCTATAGTTTAAGGCATTTTATCAAAAAAAGGGAGTTTTGATCGTGGTAGTAAGGATATAAGCGGGCATATTAAATACTAAAACTGTAAAAACTGCTTTGCAAAGCTAATAACTTCACCATTTTCCAATGCAATTCCAGTAATTCTTATAGGGGGGTATCCTATTAGCTTAGCCCAAAAAAAATCAAGCTTTCCCGCAATCGAAGACTGTTTGGAAATTTTTTTATTATTCTTTACTCGTATGCCTATCACTTCAGGAGTTCCCCGATAAGAATAGGGAGCAAATTCTCTGATCTCTTTCCATTCGATAAAGCCAAAGCGCGCAAGCCAAATGCCATCTTGATTGAGTATAGCTACAGCCTCACCTTTTTTTGGAATCAAAAAAGCGCCCCATAAAAGCAATAAAAACATAATGGTCATAAATATAAGTGGGCCTACTAGAAAAAAGGACAGTACATCATAAAGCGTGCCCGTTAAGTAAAACCTCACATTGCCATAACAAACGGCAAGTATGAAGACTGGAATAAGCCACACTACCAATGCATATTTTATGTTTTTTCTGAGATCTGGATCAACCGGCACTATCAATTTTTGATTTGTCATAACACCTCTTCTATTCAAGTTTTATCATTTTTCACAGAAGAAATGGCGTAAGCCTGTCTATGTTTTTAACTTATTCAGGCGCAGCCAGACGAAGTTCGGATGAAGTAAGATGGCGTCCCACAGCCGACTATTTTAGAACTTTTGGGGTATAATAACCTCCATCTATCACCAACTATAATCTTGGACGTACATGAAAAAATTTACAGAGATTGAAAACTGGAAATTCAAGCAGTTTTTTCTACTTCTTCACAAAATTCATAAAAGAATCAGAAGAGAGTTCAGAGAGCAGCTTAGGACATTTCCTATATTGAAACTCTACAACACAAAAAGAAGACGTAAGCTATTGAAGGGTGTACGCATTACTGTATGCCCATGTAAGATGAAGAAGGCTGAATTTCATAAGGGGTGTTATTGGTGATCAACCTTCGTTGTCTTCTTTAGCTTGGCTAATAATGAATTTGTATGGAATAGCGCTATCTTTTTGTATTACAAACTCACCTTTACATTTCTGGCGCTTACCATTTTTTGTACACCATACTGGCTTCACTCCAAGAATGTCTATATTTATAAGAATGCCATCTTTCAAAAAATCCTCTTGAATCTGGAGTATCGCCGGATAAACTACGCTGCTTACATCACCATGAAGCAATCTAGCGTATACGGCAGCGTTTGAACTCATAATTACAGGCAAACGACGTTCATTAAATTGCCATGCAGCCCTTGATGCTTTTTTCAGCTTTTCCCCTGTCAATATTGGATAACCAACCGACTTCATAGATGGAACTTTGACATTATAGGTATAATTACTATAGGTATAAGCCATAGGATCTTGTACAGCAACCTGTAAGTTTTCAATATCGAATGGCGTTTTATTTTGAAATACAAGTGTGTCTATAACATGTATTTTGTATTGTTCGGGAACTTGAGCAGATACTGATACACAAATAAGTAACATAAATAAAGCATAAACGACCTTCTTCATATAATCTCCTTTTTAATAAAACATTACATACCTTCCTATCTTCATCCTACACAATTGAAAGCCCTAAAAACAAGGGTTTTGGAAGCTTTCTGAAACAAATATAGCTATAAATAAAGGACTTTACCGCCAAGGTATATCAAAGGTTACCAAGATGGCGGCAAACACGTGGTACACTACGAACTTTTCGATGAAAGAGTGTGCGAGAAAAGCTTCCATTTTTGGCAAACAAAGAAAACTGCCACAGGCATAATATGCAGCCTTAATTAACGGCGATCAAAAGGCTATCATCTCTTTCTAAGTGACCTACGCTTGGCAAAGCCGAATCGGCTTTTTCCAGTCTTTCTACCCTCAAAGGTTGATAGCAGCAAAAAAATAATCGCGAAAACAATTAAGATCGCTAATGATTCTCTCGCTTTTGGATTAGGCTCAGAAATTGATTTTGCTCTGAACTGAAACTTGGCAATTTTATCGTGAAACTTACTATGACAATTATTGCAAAGCACTATTAATTCATTCATATGAGCATGTTCACGCCCATGTATTTTGTAACTTCTATGATGCGTAACCAAATTATAGGCACTATTACATAGCTGACATCTATACCCAGCTCTATATTTTGTATGAGCAGCGATTGCCTTCCAATATGGTGTTTTTAAAAAATTTCGATAATCCATATCTTTGATATGGTCAGAAACTGTTTCCCAGTATACTTCAGCATATCTTATCTTATTAATTCGCTCTTTTGGCGTGATTCGCCTATCCCATTTTTCATCGGGATTGAGATAGTTTTTAAGATAATACAACGTATTTTCTAAAGTTTTTTTTCGATTGATATCTTTTAAATGTGCTCGCGATTCTTTATTGATCATGGCCCAAGCGTATATCGCTCCAATTCAAAATTTTAACTTAACTTGCTTTATAGACTTTATATTATTAACTTTTTGGAGATAAAAATAGGTAGTCTTTACCGGCTTTCAACAATAGTTGGCCGCGAATATTGAAACCTATTATTGTGACGTTGTCATATCCAGCTAATTCTTTGATGACTTTTGAGCGAAGTGAATTTCCATCTTTATCGAGAAGCTGAATGGCTTTAAAGGTGTTTGAACCCCATTGAATATCGACTAATGCTGCAACCTGGTCATTGTCATTTAGTGCAAGTATTCTCGAGTTTCCTTCGGGCAACAATAAAAAGCTCTCTGTCCCGTATTGTAAAAGCAAATTTTCACCCATTCGAATAGAATTGCCTTTTTTATTCATCATAAAAAGGCGTTCTCGACGATTATTATCAATCGTCATATATATATGTTTGCGAACATCCCTAGAAACAAAATTATTAGCAATATTCCAAATTATAGAAGACTGTCCATCATCGATAACCACCATATTTGTACTGGTTACGAGATACGGGTCTCCAAGTGGGCCTAATCTTGAGATTCCTGTGGATATATCCCAAACAAAACACTGTTTTTTCTGGCTCTTATTGCCCAAAGATATAACAATTAGGCCCTCATCATTAATTGCTTTTGCAATACTCGCCTTATCTTGACTATCAAAAAACTGTAGCCCTGATTCATGATCCCAAAATGCTGCTACAGCGTCTGCATATTTGTCTTCATGAGCATTTATACAATGAGAACCTCCATGTCGCCCTCTTTGATAAATTGGCTTCCATAAGCTTGCCTTCTCTGATATGCATCCAACCACTTGACCCCTATTATTAAATGCATAATACCCACCTAAGACATGAAAATCTTTTGGTAGCTTAGTAATTGAGTAGGAATAAAAAGATGATTCCTGCTGTTCTTTTTCACGATCTACGGCTCTTTGTTTTTTTTCCGCTTCTTGTCGCTCTCGCTCTCTTTTTACAGCAAGAATTCGTGCTTGTGCTTCAGCTTGAGCTCTGGCAATCACCCTACGCTCTTCTTCTGCTTTCTTTTCAGCTTCTAATCTTAATCTTTCTTCTTCAACTTTGCGTTCAGCCTCGGCTTCAGCAGCAGCCAATTCGGCGGCTTCTCTTGCAGCCTGAGCATTAGCTTCTTCAATTGCTAATTGCTCTTGCCTTTCTATTTCTGGATCAAAGTGACGATTAGCTTTATCAATTTTATCTTCAAATTCTGATTTACTAGTATTTGCCGACACGGTTACAATATGAATATGATTGTATCGCTTATGTTTTTGGGGTTTATGTCCAACCAAAAACATAAAGTAATCATTCACAAACTTTTCATTCGCTTGCTTATCAAATGATATAGAAACCCATATAGGCATTGGATGCCTTTTCTCTCTTGCTGCAGCACCTGCATAATTTCCATATGATCCCTTAACCCATGTAACGATATAAGCGTGCGGAACTACAAAAGAAGATGAACTCAATATTTTAGAGTCATTCGCAAAAGACTGAAATCCTACACCAATTAATAAAACTGCAATTAATAATCGCTTCAACATAAAACCCCCTTAAATTTAAGATCGGCTAAAATTCAGACTTTCTCCCCCATCGAAACAGATGGTCATTGAGAAATTTCAGTAAATAACTGTGATATTCATATGGTGATTCCCAAGTGCTAGGAAAAAAAAGAAGAGGCCAAAACACAAACTGTGCGAAAAGTCGCTGACTGACAACCTGATTAAGCTTAGCTTCATCAACAGTAGCAAGATCATATTCCCACACTTCCTCAATATCACCATTTCTATGAATTGTAGGACAATGAATTTCATCAGGTTGACCCATTTTTAACAAAACATCTTCTTTGGTCATATCAATCCGTAGCTTGTTCAATAGATTTTTCTTACGAACACCACATCCAGGAAGCAAAAAAAACAACGGCAATACGGCAAAAAATAACTTCTTCATAATAATCCCCACTATGTCGTTGCTTTAGATATTGCATATCCAGTTAAAAAGCTAAATCCCAGCCCTACAAAAATAAGAAAATCTACGATTGCAGGATCTGCAGATGAACTTGGCGGAGTAAAAAAAAGACCTATAACGCTTAAGCTCATAATAGAACCAAAAACAAAGTTAACGATTTTGTTTTTTGATATCCTACAAATCAGATAAGAACTTAGAACGACTATTAAACCATTAAGTGCAATATCCATAAAAAACCCCATTTATAAAGACTTACTTGTACTTTTCAGTGTGAATTATACTTAAAAAATGTCAAAGGGGTATCAGCCTAATGCTCTATCTAAAGGGCGCTTTAAGCGCTTTACATATAAAATTATCTATACCCACCCCTAAATCACGTGGTAAAATAGACCAAACTCAGGAGAATTTATGCCAAAATCACCCCTTAAAAAATCTCAAAAACCATCAGATAGCCCTTTTAATGAAATCTCTATGGATTCCCTTATCCAGCAAAGAATTCAGGCCTGGAAAGAAAAAAGCATAAAAGATCAGACCGGAGTCGAACTCAAGACGATACAAGACCCCGACAATCAACAGAGGTTCAATGTAGAGCAAAAACTAGCTAATACTATTGATTCTAAAATACATACAGAACAAGACGTGATTTGCTCTTTATATTCCACCATTTCTGGTTCTGGAAATGAAGATTATACCAATCGATTTATAAGCGAAGTTTCAGCTACAATGATAACTAGTAATGATGACAATGGAGCAACGGCGAGTATCAATAGTTTTATAGGTGGTATGCTAAGCATGAATCCACAAGATGCAATCGAAGCTCAACTTTGCGCAAAGCTAATGGTATTGCATTCTAAAGCAATGCATTATATGAACCGAGCAAAAGACCAAACAGAGCGAAGGCATATCGATAATAACCTCAACAATTCTACTAAGTGCATGCGCCTCCACAATGAGACACTTGAAACCCTAAACCGCTACAGAAGAAATGGAGAGCAGCGAGTAAAAGTTGTGCATCAATATGTTCAAGTAAATGAAGGTGGACAAGCTGTAGTAACCGGAGAAGCACCCCGGGGTGGGGGTAAGCAAAAAAAGTGAGGATGTAATCCATGCCAATAAATTCAAAAGTTACTCTTTGTGGAGCAAAAGCAAGACAACGAAATGGATTACCATGCAGGCAGCCGGCCATGAAAAATGGACGCTGCCGTATGCATGGTGGAAAATGTACCGGACCAAAGACTAAAGAGGGAAAACTGCGTAGTGCACAGGCAAATCTCAAACACGGTTATTATACACAGGCAAGCATATCTGAAAGAAAGCGCATGCAAGAGATCATGAAATGGCGGCATGAGCTTGCTGAAATCGAAAAATAGGTAATGTTATCATGGCATCACAAAATGTGGCAAGCAAAGAGAACTCGTCAAAGCAATGGCGATTATTGTTAAGAATATGTATCTTTTGTAAGCTTTTGCATCATTCGAAATCCCTTTTGCAGATCCCCAGTTAGAGCTCTCGGAGAATTGGATCCTAGTGCTATTTCTTGCTCAAAACAAACATATGATTCTCGCGTAACCGGGCGCTCATTAATATAATTAAGCACCCACTCAATAAGCGATTTATCTGCAGAGTCTATCCAACCACTCATTAAGATCCATCTACGAACATCAAGACCAGAGGCTATGCCCTCTCCAATATCTTTTCCGGACGGAGCAGGAAATGGCTCTGCGTGAGGATACCAACTTTGCCATCTTTTAAGCATAGTTGCACCCGCTTCATCATTATCATGAGATATTAATAATTGTTTTGCATTTACAGCATGATAGTTCGTTGCTTCATCAGGCCTGTTAATATTATTTCCAGCAGCGACAGCGCGCACAATATCCCCCACTGCATAATCAACAGCATATGCATCTAATTCAGCCTCAGTAGCAAGCATTATCTTATGACGGGTGTCACCAATGAGATTTAGTCCCTTCATGCTTCCTGATACAATTATATACTTGCCAAACTCGTCTCCTTTTTTGTACTTGTCTCGCCTTACCTTTAAACGGATTACATTGCCTTTTTTATCAAACGTCGGAATCACAATGCCTCTAGGAATCCATAGCTTCTTGGAGTCATTTGATTTTAATCCCCATGCAGATTTTTCAAGCCAGATGTCATTTGGGCACCAGCCAAGTTGATATTGTTGAACTGCTTTTTTAGGTAAACCTCGTGTGCATAACCATTGTAAGGCTTCATCATTTTTGAATATGTTATTGTGTGCCCATTTTGCAAAATTATTTGCTTGGTTTTGCCACAATTCTGAAGGCTTTACTATGCTAATGGGTCGCAAGGAGCGGCTTTGATAGCTAATAGAACGAAATATATTCTTACTGTTATCAACTAAAGCCCCTGTGCGGTCGACTGCTTCCTGAAAACTCATTCCCAAAAATTCTCGTGCAAACTGGATCGCATCACCATTTATATGGCATTGACGACAATAATATCTACCTAAGCAATTCTTCATCTGCTTATTTGGCTGAATAGAAAATCTATCAATACCACCGCATTTAGGGCACGGAGAATGGAATTCGCCTCCTTCTGTACTCGCTACCCATTTAGGTTGTAGACCAGCTTCACATGCTAGCTCATAAAGAACCATCAATTTTCCTATCGTGTAATCAGTGGAGATAGTGGACTTGGTGGATCATTTTTTCTTGGTGTTGAAAAAATTTAATGTATGTTTTTTCTGAATGAAAAAAATTTCATCCACGACATCCACCATATCCACGCGTTATGCATCTATTTTTTTTACAGACCAAAGAGTTGTTCCCTGGGATGTGCCCATTTGTTCGAGCCTGTATCCCTTTTCTATGCGATTTTTATACGAACGCAATTTTCCAGAAAATTTGCGCGTATCAATCTCACCTTTATTGTTACCAGCAAGTTCTGTAAGTGTGTCCCGCAACTGTTCAACCGCATCAGAATCATATTCTTGTGACTCTGACTTAATGACAGAAATTATCTCTTTTGCCTTAACACCCCTACCTTCAAACAAGACATACCAGGAGTGAAATAAGGCTCCCAACAAAATCCTTACCGGATCCGCATCTTCAATTTCCTTTCTACTTTCACATGGATCATCAAATCCAAGCCATACGATTGCTGAACGAACTCGTTCACCCCATTCTTCAAATCGCCCAAACTGCCTTATGCCTAAGGGCGGCTTGCCTGCAGCGTCATAAGCTCGTAAAATCGTGATT
This sequence comes from Candidatus Babelota bacterium, assembly GCA_029262555.1. Classification (GTDB taxonomy): domain Bacteria; phylum Babelota; class Babeliae; order Babelales; family Vermiphilaceae; genus JAJCZB01. The sequence goes on from JAJCZE010000013.1 coordinate 14,461, forward strand.
GCCGCGCATACCAACTCTGATCGATGCTCAATTATGAATGTACGTAGATTTTCGATTTCAAATGTCCGTTCTTCTGGTCGTTCTACTTGTGGATCAAGTTTGCATAGAAGTGTTCGAGTTGAAGTGTCTCCAATGAATGCCAGGTTGTTTCCAGTAACAAGAAATGTTGCATGTGTAGGAACAGTCCTTGTTTCATTACCGCCCAACTTTCGATCTTTATATTCTTCCTGAGTTAGGATTGCACACAGCGTTGCCCCGCCAAATGGCCGCTCTATGTTGTCATAACAGATGATTGGATCACCCTCCATTAAAATACCAAGTAATCGTTTCTTCTCTTCTGTTTCGTTCTCAGCTTGCGAAACCACACTGTTTGGCTTGCCGGTTGCAATCAAAGAAACGACATCTGCCAGTAATGTTTTACCGCTTCCCATTTTGGGTGCCGTAAATCCAAATAAGGGTGCAGTAGCAATAGATCTTCGCACCAAAGCAGTCAGTATGGCAGCAAGCGCAACTGAACGACTCACCTCATTTTCAAACGGAAACTCCTGTAAGATGTTTAGTAATTTATCGGCTGCTTTTTCCGCATCGTTTTTAGTCGGATGAGTTGGAATCTTTTCGAATTCATACTCATCTGTAAAAAACAAAAGACCCGACTTAAAGTCATATCCTGGCTCATCTAAAATACTTCCATCGTTTCGAAGAGTGGGTGCATTAATAATGCCGTGCAAATGGGGCAAATCCCATTCTTGTTTTGAAAGGAGATAACGCGCTATATGCTCTCTGCATGCCACCTGACGATATTCTTTTTTTTGAACACTGTACTGCATGTACTGCGCAACTTGATTGAGAAACAGCGTTAAAAACGCTTGGTCTATTTCGCGTATAATGCATGCATCTGGAGACCTTTTCAATATTGCTTTATCAGAACTAGATTTTGAGGCCCGAACTAATTTACCGGATCTTTGGTAGATATTGTGCTTTTTACTGTTTTTAATCAGTATTTTTTCTGCTGAAGCAACTGCTTCTGGGAGCTTTGCAGAATCAAGAATCACAATATTGTCTATTTTTTCTTGACGCTCCACATGATCCCGACATTTATGCTGGAGCTCAATAAATTGTGACAGATCAGCTTGATCCATTTCTCCATCTGGTGTTGTAATTGCAAACTCTTCAATCCTCGCATACCCAAATCGAGCTATTTCACTTAATAAATTCTTTGCTTCGTGCTGCAACTCATCTCTGAGTTCTTGCAAGCTTTCATAAACGTTTTTTTCTTTATTGGCAGGTGTTTTTTTGTTATTATTTGTCATATATATCCTTACATAAATTGAAAGCCTCCGAGGGCAAACTCGAAGGCTTCGTTGCTTTTACTACTAAATCACTTTTCGCATGTTATTTACTTCCTCCATAAACTCCTCATATTTCCCAATAACCGCACTCTCAATCTCTTGAGCCGTTGATCGATTGATAGGATGAAAAACATTAAATCCGTCTCCTGAACCCTTTTTGGGATACGTGATGCGATAATGGCCATCAGGACGTGTATAAATACCCATTGATCCAAGAAAAAGATCGTCATCAAATATGACGTTTGCGAATGCAACGAGGCCGTCTCTTGGTTTGATTGGTATAATTTGAACATCACTTATGCGCATCTTCATCTGCATACTCTTTCGTTACATTGTTTTGTTGTTCAATTTCCATTTCCAACAAAAGAGCAAAAAGATCAGCGATGGCCTTGCGGTCTTCTTTAGGCCACTCTCGAGCTTGAGATGATAAGTGTTGATTTGTAGGCTCGCAGCCTTTTTGCAATTTCATGCTAATAGTATGCAAGCAGTTGTAATCAGACTCAGACGTCTTCTTAGACGTCTAAATAAGAAAAAGCCCCTAAAAAAGGGGCTTACTTAAGTTTGAAGTTCGCTTTTTTTATTTCCTTATGAGTCGCCGTATCTCTTGAGGAATTTTGTGAATATAGCCATCAGAATGAATAAGCTCTAGTTCTCCATGCGCAAATCCAAACTTTTTCCATTGCTTAAATACTCTGCCATTAACTCTAACAAAATTTTTTCTGATCCTATTATTCTCTACGCTATCTTCAGATAATACTTTGGAAGAAATATTTAATAGTTTATATAGATCGCGCGCTGTCTTTCCGCTGGCAATAACAGGGTTACTTTCATTTATCGTAAAAGTTAGCCTTGCGCTTGCTGCTTTTTTGCCATGAGTATACGAGGGTTTAATGCTTTCAATCTTTAAAGAATTCAAAGAGCTCGCTAACTCCATTATCGATAAAAACATCCGCCATGTGTCGTGAAGAATGCTAATGATATTTAGTAAGTGATCAATAGAATACGGATTATTTTTCAAAATAGCTTCAGCGTACTCAATGCCATTTTTTAGGGATCGATGACAATTATTTATTGTTTCCAACGCAGCTTTTTTATCTTTCTGCTCCTCTGCATTTTTTGGCTCAGGAAGAGACGCTATGGTCTTCGTCATTTCTTCAACAGAATTTAAAAGCTTGTGGTTTAATTTTACGCACTCATCGTACCTTTTTCGTGCTGCTTTAATTGACAGGTGGATTTTATCGATATCCCCAGTATTGTTTTTAAAACTCTGCAAAAGCTTAATATCACTCAATACTTTTTTGTGCTTATCCAACTCTTCTTTTTGCTTTTCATAGGTTTTCACACTGTCCGTTCTAAACATTTTTTCTGCTTCATCTTCAATTTCATTTTTCCATTTTTCCTTGTAATGATCGGGATCTACATTAAAGAAAATTGATTCCAGATGCCCACCTTCTTTATTTTTAAGAGAATGAATTTTTTCTTCGATTTTAAGCTGTATATAAGTACTTATCAGCTTTCTTTTTAATTTCACTGGGTGATACCGCAATATCTTTACTGCTTCAAAAAATGCACTTTTTGCTGCTTGATTTTTAAACTCATCCGCCATGTCTTTTGCAATTTCTTCAAAATCTTTTGCTACTACAAGATTTTTTTTCGAACAACGTTCATCAATTTCATCGACTTGATTCTGTATGAATTCAAGAACTTGACACGTAGAAGGATCATCAAGAAATTCATTAATATCGGTCAAACATGCTTTCAAATCTGATTTTTTTTTACAGTTTTCTACTTTTCTATACTTTTTCTTTGCTTCTTCAATCTCTGTACGCGTAAATATCATGTCATCACTTTTTTTAAACCAACGTTACATATTTATTTATTTATGTATAATTATAGCAGTAAAATACTCAAAACAAAGGAAAAGATATGTTTCAAAAAAATGATTTAGCGCGCATCACCGTTGACCTCCCTATGAAGCTCCAAAAAAAATTAAAAGCAATTGCTGCCTTACAGGGAAAAAGCATGAGAGAAGTAATAATTGATGCTCTCGAACAAGAGTTACGATCAACTAACAATGCAACCAAGCAATCACTCACTAATCTCGAGCTGTAGTCATATGGAAAATGCAATAATCTACGTACGTGTATCATCAAAAGAACAGGAACAGGAAGGCTTTTCTTTGCAAGCTCAACAAAAATTACTTAAAGAATATTGCGCTCAAAAGGGATACCGTATACTCAAAGAATTTGCTGATGTCGAAACAGCAAAACGATCTGGACGTAAGCAATTCAATGAGATGATTAAATTTGCCAAAACAAACAAACTCGTTAAACATATCTTGGTTGAAAAAACTGACCGACTAGCACGCAATATTACCGACTATGCCCACATTGATGGCCTCATGGAGCGAGATGATCTCACCATTCACCTGGTTAAAGAGAACTCAACTCTTAGTAAAGACTCTCGCTCACATTTAAAATTCATTTTCGGAATTAAAATTGTTGTGGCAAAAAACTTCAGTGACAATCTTTCGGAAGAAACCAAAAAGGGAATGCTCGAAAAGGCAGAACAAAAAATATATCCATCATTTGCCCCCTACGGTTATATGAATGTTGAGGAAAACGGGAAAAAAATATTAAAACCTGATCCTTCAAGCGCTCCATACGTCAAAAAAATGTTTGAACTCTACGCTACAGGAAGTTATTCATTACTTTCACTTAAAAACAAAATGCTTGCGGATGGTATGGTGTATCGCAATGGTAAAAACTTCTATAAGCATACCGTCGAAGTGATTCTTAAAAACGAATTCTACACGGGTGTATTTTACTGGAAGGGCAGAAAATATGAGAATGCTCAGCATGAGCCCCTCATAAGCAAAGAACTATTTAGAGAGGTCCAAAATGTTCTCACCAAGCCAAATAAATACAAATCACGCAAAGACCTCTTTGCCTTCACCAATCTTATATCATGCGGAGTATGCGGATTTTCAATCACAGCACAGATACAAAAGGGAAAGTACATCTACTATCACTGCTCTGGATATAAAGGTAATTGCGAGCAGCCTTATGTACGTGAAGAGCTAATTGAACAACAAATAGCTGATCTTCTAGGCAATTTCAAAGTAACAGATGAAATACAAGATATGGTATTGGAAGAACTGCAGGAGAGCATGCAGGAACAATTTGAGTCTCATAACGCCTTTGCTCAACAAATCGAAAAACAAATAACTGTCCTACAAAATCGTATTGATAACGCATATCAAGACAAACTTGATGGAAAAATTAGCGAGGAATTTTGGGATAGGCAAACCAAAAAATGGACGTTTGAAAAAGAAGATCTCTCGATAAAGTTATCATCTCATCAGAAAACAGACACGAGCCATATCAAAAAAGCCAACCTTATTTTAGAACTCGCCAAAAATGCGTCTACCACCTTCAAAAACGCAAATTTTGATCATAAGCGAAAATTTACTCAGAAATTATTTTCGAAATGCTTTTTGAGAGACCGAAATCTCGACCTAGAGCTGCGATCACCATACGACGCAATTCTCCTGGGGTCAAAAACTGGAAATTGGCGTCCCTAAGGGGATTTGAACCCCTGTTTTCGCCGTGAAAGGGCGACGTCCTGGACCAGGCTAGACGATAGGGACGCGTAATTTTCAAGTGACGCTGCATGAGCGTTTTAGAGAAGGAGTAAGTGGAATCTTTAAAGACCAAGTTCCTTCTTTTATAAAGAAGAGAAACTGGCCTGCCAGGCATTTCGTTTGCAGAAATGACTGGTGAGCCGCGTTGGACTCGAACCAACGACCCACAGCTTAAAAGGCTGTTGCTCTACCAACTGAGCTAGCGGCCCACTCACATTTTTATTTCAAAAAATAAAAGAATATACCTAGAAGGTATATATCCGGCGGTTCTTTGTCAAGAAAAAAGCTCTTTTTTGCCTAAATTTCAGACTTTACTTCTGAACAGAAACATAAAGTGCTACATTTTGCTCTCTAGCGACCTCAACACACTTCTCAATATACTCAGATTTTGCGAGCACAATATTATGCGTTTTTACCCAAATATTGACCGAAAACCCTACCAAGCTTGATGAAGATGCAGAGTAGGCAATACTTACTTCTTTTTCTTTAATAGCCAAATCCATCCGACTCCAAGCATCGCGCAGCACCTTTTTTGCCTCTTTTTCAGTAGCCGATGAAGCGTTAAATACGATCACTCGCTCTTTAAGGGCAGTTATATTCGTAACATTGCTTTTGATTAAATGCTCATTTGGCACTCGAATGATTCTATTATCAATCGTTTTGAGCTCCACAGAAAGAAGGCCTACATGCAGAATTCTTCCTTGAATACTATCGAGCTTTATCACATCTCCCACTCTGAGTGATTGTTCGATCATAAGAAAAATACCGCTGATTACATTGGATACGGTGGTTTGAGATGCAAAACCAATGGCAACACCAAATACCCCAGCTGCACCCAAAAGGGCCGCAATGTTAAATCCTGCCACATTAAGAGTCACCCCAACCACAACCGCATAGAAACTATAGAGGAGAAAAAAATGAACCACTTCAGCCATAGGCTTAGGAATTCGCTTTTCCAATACAGAGACAAAAGCACTTATAATGTAATACAAAATAAAATAAGAAATAAGGCAGACAAATCCTGCAATACCGATTCTCAAAAAATCCCATACAGGAATAGCTTCTATAATTTCATTAAACGTCATGATAAGATCCCCGACAGCATATAATTACTCACATGGCAGTAAATCAAAATACCCAAAATATCCATAAAAGTTGCCAATAATGGGCCTGCTGAAAATGCTGGATCTATATTAAATCGCTGTAATACAAACGGAATTACGTTTCCAAGCATAGATGCAAGTGTTACAATCATAGAAAGAGAAAGGCCGATTGCCAAACATTCAGTCATAGAGCCGCCTACATAGTAGGCACGGGCAAATGAAATTGTTCCCAAGAAAAATGCAAGCGTAGTAGAAATCATCATTTCACGACGCAAAAGTCGAAACATATTAGAGAAGGTTAGCTCTCCGGATGCCATCCCTTGGATTACTACGGCAGAGGTCTGACTTCCACTATTACCCCCGACACTCATTAAAATCGGTAGAAATGAATAAAGAATTCCAATCTTCATAGTTGATTCATACGTACGCAAAAGAGTACCTGAAAATGATTCTGCTATCATGAAAGCAACAAGTACATATCCGCGAAGATAGAGGAGCCTGAGAAATGGAATTTCAAAATAGGGATATTTCATTGAAGGCATAGATGCCATGCGTTGCACGTCTTCTTCTGCTTCTTCCATCAACACATCTACAAGCTCTTCGCTGGAAATAACACCCAAAAAGGTATTACTCTCGCTCACTACTGGCACAGCAATCAATCCGTAGTGAACCATTTCTTTTGCTACCGTCTCTTGATCATCTTCTGCACGCACTACAAGTTCATTTTTCTTCATAAAATCGCTAATGCGCTCAGACGGCTTATGGAGCACTAAATCTTGCAAGTTAATGTGCCCTAAGAGATTGTGCTCTTTATCCACAATAAAAATAAGTTGATGAATTTCATGGCTGGGCTGCACCCGCTGCAAAAGCTTAATAGCTTGATCAACAGTAAAGCCGGCCATAATAGTGAGCACGTCGGTAGTCATGATACCACCCGCAGAATCCGGCTCAAACTTTAAAATAGAAAGCACTCGCTCACGCACATCTTTGGCAAGCATATTAAGATATTTTTTTAAATCTTCATCAGAAAGCAGATCAAAAAGATCAGCTAATTCATCGACCGGCAGCGCACGAAACGCTTCAATTTTTTCAGGATCACTCAATGATTCAAGGACAACCCCCTTCATAAAATCAGAAAGCTCTTCAAAGGTGGCCAGTTTAAGTGGCTTAGGAAGCTCTATAAAAAATTGCTGCGCTTCCTCCTTGGACACCGTTCCCAAAAATTCAGCGATATCGGCAGGGTGTAGCGCTATGAACGCTTCCCATAACGATTCTCCCAGAGCAGTATCACGGGAAATAACAGCCTCTAAATTTTCTCGCACTTCACCATATATTTTTTCTCTTTCCATGATCCGACTCCTGCGATAATTTGTTCATATCGTCAAAACCCCTAATAGCCCCATTCTATCTGCTGATTACAATAGGCGCAAGCGCAACCTTTCCATTTGACTTTAGAGTCCTTTTGAGTACTATTTTTAATTAGTAGGGGTTGATAGATTGATTTTGATAAATAGAAATAAAAAAAAAGAGGCGTCATGGATACAAAGAGCTTAGTTGAGCCAAATAGCCACTTTGTGCTCCACGTGCCGCAAGAGTATGATGGAAGCCGTATTGATACGTTCATTACTGCTCAGTTCCCGCTTTATTCACGATCTTTTTTTACTCGCCTCATTGATGATGGCAATGTATCCCTCAATGATACCCCTATTAGTAAGGGTGGCGTGCGAGTGGCTGCAGGCGATTCTGTATCAGTTCAGTTTCCAGCACAGCGTGAAATACAAGTTGATGCCCTGAAAGAAAAGCCGGACGTTGAGGTGATTTACGAAAGCCCTGATTTTTTGATAATTAATAAACCAGCTGGGCTTTTGGTGCATCCAACCTCTATGAAGAGCACAGCTGCTACACTCGTTGACTGGCTCCTTTTAAACTATTCTAATATTGAAGACGTGGGCTACGTTGATCGGCCCGGAATTGTGCATCGCCTTGATAAAGATACATCTGGATTATTGATAGTCCCTCGCACTAATCATACTCATGGCATCTTTTCTGATCTGTTTCGTGATCGCAAAATGAGTAAAACATACTATGCGATCGTTGAAGGGCACCCGGAAAGAGAAGGTACTATTACCGCCCCAATTGGCCGTGATCCTGTGAGTAAAACCAAAATGACTACGCACGAACGCCCCGGATTAAAAATGCGGGATGCAACTACTCACTTTAAGGTGCTTGAATACTTTGAAAATGCAGCACTCGTTGAAGTAAAACCGGTTACCGGGCGAACGCATCAAATTCGAGTGCACTTTGTATCGATTGGCCACCCGCTTATTGGTGACGTGGTATATGGTAAAAAATCAAAGTTGATCAAGCGGCACGCGCTCCACGCGCACAATCTTGCATTTGAATTCCAGGGTAAAAAGTATGCGTTTGAAAAAACACTCCCTGAAGATCTGCAACAACTTATTAACAAGCTTCGCGCACAAACTCCTGCATAGCATACATTCTTTTTATTTGTTTTTTACGTATACTTGCTGCAAAGAAATTTACATTTTTTTAATGCAAGGCGATTGTTATGAACAAACTATTCTTATTTTCGCTCTTTCTTCTTTCTGGCGCAACACACGCAATGCAACAAAATGCACAAAGCCCTCTTTTACAACCGGATCAACACGCTCTATTTAGACAACAAAATCGTGCGTGTGCATTGCTGCTTGCAGAGAAATACGGTATCAAAACTAGCGTAGCCTTTTTGGCCATCGTGCATATATTTGACCATAGAAAGTAAGCTCAATTAATTTGCTTGCAATTTTAGATAATTGTCGTTAGCATAACCTCGAGCTAGGAAGGAATTGTAGTAATGAAGCCCTTTCTTAAGCTTGTTTATTTATCTATGCGCGAACCGGTTTGCCATATCTATACGATCTTTCTTTTACTCGTTCAAATTGACGTACAAAATTTTCGTACGTTTTTTTGTCTGCAATTGAAACTGCATTTTCTTGATTTGATCCACTTGCCGCTTTTGTAAAATTATATGATCCCGTCCATACTACTTGTGGTGATTCAAACAATGCAAATTTGTGATGCATTAAGCTTGATCCTTTTTGCGGCGCAGGCGGATTATATACAAACAGCGTGCATCCCGAATCACACAGCATACTCATTTTATTTGAGCGTTCCTTTAGGCACCCCACGTCCGTAATAAGTTCCACCTTCACGCCCCGTTTTTGCGCGCGAGAAAGCGCTCGGGCAATATCAGGCTCAGTGAGAATAAATATCGCAGCGCGTATCGATTTCTTTTCATTTTTTATGAGCTTAAGTAGTTTTTGTTTTACGTTATCATCGGGAGAAAAGTATGACCGAACAGATGCTTTACGCGGCGTTGCACGAAGTGCTTCTTTGTGAGTTTTTGTTTCAAAAGTGGCTGCTGGCTGCCCCACAATAAAATGCGTTTTGCCAAATCCTTCGGGCGCTGCTTTGGTAGCCGCAAAAGGCTCTCCTTCTAATAATCGAGCTGAAATGCCGTAAGCACTCTGCGCGCCACTACACGCAAATAGAAAAACTATCATCCAAATCATTACGTACTCCTTTTTTAAACTACTAAACTACTCTTTTTTTACTCCATCAAAACTTCCATCTCATCTCCACCTCCCCACCAATATCACGCCTTTCATCACGCAGTATTCGAAAGGTTATATCATCCGATAGGATATATTCAAGCTCAAAGCGTGTATCTTCAGTAAGTGAAAAGTTTTTCTCGATAAGCGCGCGCCAACGATCGTTAACTACAATTTCAAGCGTTCCGCGTAAACCACCCCGTCCCGATTGATCACTAAAATTTGGCTTTAAGCTCACGTTTATTTGCTGCATCCACGGCTTGATAAAGCGATCATAAAAATTAGAAGAGTGGGAGCTGAAAATATAATTCGTCACATTTTGCATCAGCAACGCCGGGATAAGCGAATCAAGCGAATCTTCATGAGCTCCGGCAATTAAAAGGCCAACGATTTGTTCGTTTGATAGTGGAGGCGTTGACTCCAAAAGAATCGTAGTATCTTGCAATGAACCAGTGAGGTGCAACGTAATTAAATGATTTTTGATACTATTTTTAGCAATAAGTTCAATGTTGGGATTTCGTGGTTGGTCTGGAGAAAGTGAAAGTTCACCCTTACTAATATGAAGTGGCTGATACGGGAAACGAATACTTCCAGAAGGGACAAGCACCGATCCCTCTACTATCGGATCGGTAACATTTCCTTTTACATGCACTCCTACTTGCGCATTCGCTTGCAAGAAGGGCGTATCCACACGAATAGGATCTTTTGTCTCTATCGTTATATCGCATTCAACAGGAATAACTTTTTGAGCATGTGAGGCAAAAGCCGATGAAAAAAGCTTTTTCTGCAACTGCTGAGAGAACAAATTTTCTTTTAACTGTGCTCGATTGATCATGAGATTACCTGATACGCATGCAGGATTTTTTTCTTTTTTTGAAAATAAAAGATTGCCCGATAATACCGCAAACAGATCTTTATGTGCCGTTACCAAACAACGATCAATCAAAAATGGCACATGCGCAAATTGCAATGCACCACTTTCATCAAGCCACACAATTCCGCGCTTACTTTTAATTATCCCATTGTGAAATGAGCAGGTTAAATCATCAAAAGCGAGCTGCCTTTTTTTCAAATCTACGGCGATATGCACGCCAGCACCACTCATAAAATTATAGGTTTGTGGGAGCTGAATCGTTGCATCCTCAAGCGTAAGATCAACATGAAACAGATCATTCTTCCGATACGCATCAGCACACAACGTCCCTTGCCCGTGCAAATCGTATTGAAAAAATGTATCACACAATGCGTGCACCATGGAAAAATCAACGGTGGAATAATATTTTTTGCGCTCCGTATCGTACGTCACATCCAGCATTGAATGATTATCTTTATCGCATATCTGTAAATGAGAAAGAAACGCATGCGCCAGCGAGCCGATGCATTCATATCGATATGCACCAATCGAGCCATTCGCATAAAATGCTTTCTTCTGATCCAATACACAGTGCCCCGTTGATGCAAACGAATTGTTGCGAGTTGCATGCGTTGCGCGAACAGTATACGTTCCATCCATAGTGTGATTATTTCCATCATACACACATCGCAATTGCGCATCGTGAGGGTTAAGCAAATAGTGTGAAAAATAGGGGGCCGGAAGCGTGCTTTCATTTTCTGCAAAAAACTGTGCTTTTTTATTTCCCGCGTGCCAGTCAAATGATCCATGCACTGCTTGATGCACTCCATGCCGAAACGTCCACGCCCCATCCCATTGTTGAGCGCGTTTTGAAAATGTTATTGAACAAACTGTTGGACGTGAAAGAGATGAATGCTGCACTTCTTCACAAATCACCATACCTTCAGAATGGCCTTCATCTGCAAGCGAGCCTTTAAAACGCACCGCACAGATCCCACTCACCGGAGACTTTTCTCTTTGCAGTGCTAACTTATAAAGTAATTCTATCGGCACTGATGCAGTTGCCTCAACATGCAAATCATCACCTTTATCTCCTATAATAAGTGGATGAATGCGTAAGGTTTGATCAATGCTTTGCAGTTGAAATCGGCCACGGTTTTTATGCCAATTTCCTGAAAAAAAACAGGTTGGATATTCGCCCAATTGCGGTAAAGAGCCATTCAAATCAAGCTGTGCTGAAAACTCTATCTCTTTATTTTTTTCTTTCGTAGTAACTTTTATCGTACCTTTGAGATGAGAAAGATAACTGACGCTGTGAGTAGAAAGATCCCCATCGAGTACGCAAAACGTAAGACGAAAAAGCGCTCCATCCTTTTGTGCATCACAATGCCAACGAGTGGTTGCTGTGATAGAATCATCATCCATCAAACACTGCGCATCTCTAAATTTTGCCTGCGTAATAAAAAGCGGAATCGGAAGATCGGGTCCCTTTATTAACTCCTGAATATGCGGCGTAATAGCGGGAGTACCATTTTTTAATTTTGAATGCGCACGAACTTTTTTGGCGTGTGCCCAGACTGAAATACATCGCTGCTTAATTACATCAATCCATGAAAATCCGGATCGATACGATTGCGCATGCCACTCCCATTCGTTGTTGCGATCACGCATTGATAAATTTTTTAGATAAAGACGGGGATGAATTACATCAAAAAATTCAACTCTGCACGAGACATCGCACTTGAGAGTCTCTGAGAGTAACGTTTGAAAAACTACGCCTACTTTTTTTTGTATCCATGGATCACTCTGCACCGTAAAAAGGGTGGTCAATAATCCTAAAAAAATGCCGAATGCTATTCGTAAAAACATACTGTATCTAATGGTTAACCCTCTCCGTTCGCCCTGATACTTCGATAAACTCAGCAGTAAACGCTGCGCTCATCGCTCTCTCCGTTCGCCCTGAGCTTGTCGAAGGGTCAATGTTTTTTCAAAAATTATTTAACTTTTAGTATGTACCTAAAATTTAAATCCTACACTTGTTTTCAACCGCTCGAAACCCTTCGACAAGCTCAGGGCGAACGGTTGGGCCCCGACGCCAGTTGGGTAAAACAGTTGGGCCCCGACGCCAGTTGGGTAAAACAGTTGGGCCCCGATGAAGCTTTAACAAAAAAAAATCAAACAGTTCGTCCATCACCCATATTAGATTTATGAAATCAAATGCCAGCCATCAGTGTACTGATATTTGCGCAGATAAGATACGCTCGAAACGGCACAACTTAATGCATACGTACAGGAATGATTCGCATCAGTAAGATATATAGTTCCAGACTGAATCACTCCATCCGGATGAAACGTTATGCTATCGCCCGTAAAAGTAATCGGCTTTTGAATGTCTAAATGGGGGCTGCCAGGCGGCCCTTTCACTCCTGGCTGCGTTCCAAATCTTACCTGTGAAGGTAGGCGATATGTTTTTCCATCCATGCAATAACTATTTTGTCTGACATCAAATAAAAGCGTTTGCGGGGCATGAAGCATGAGCGCTTTTCGCTGTAAATAATATGAAGAGCTATACAAATGCTCCAACTCCGCACGCACAAGCATACGAGAAAGAAATGAACTATGTGCCCCCGTAAGCAATACTAAAATAGAAATCAGCGCTACGACAATTAAAAGCTCTATAAGAGAAAATGCCGATCGATTATTCGCCCGCAGTGGCCACAGAAAGAACTTCTTCAACAGTAGTAAGCCCCTCTTTGATTCGTCGAATGCCATCTTGCACAAGAAGCGTCATACCGTCTGCAATGGCCTGTTTTTTTATCTGGCCAGTATCCGCACGTTCCATAATCAATTTTGCAATATCTTCACTGACTTTCATAACTTCAAAAATTGGAATTCGCCCTTTATAGCCGGATTCACTACACTCTGAACATTTTCCTGGCTCGTAAAACGTAATACCTTTTGCTTCCTCGGGAGTGATACCCAATCTGCGCAATAGATCTTCTGGTGGATTGTATTGTTTGCGGCATTTTTCGCACAACTTGCGAACGAGTCGCTGTGCAATAATAAGCTCAACGGATGATGCAATTAAAAATGGCTCCACGCCCATGTCTACCAATCGAGTTATCGAGGCAGGAGCATCATTCGTGTGCAAAGTACTCAATACAAGGTGGCCAGTAAGCGCTGCTTGAATTGCAATTTGCGCTGTCTCTTGATCTCGAATCTCACCAATCATCACAACGTCTGGATCTTGTCGTAAGATAGAGCGTAATGCTGATGCAAACGTCATGCCAACTTTATCTTTTACTTGCACTTGTCCAATCCCAGCAAGTTGATACTCAACGGGATCCTCTACGGTGATAATATTGGTGTCTGGCTTATTGAGAGCAGAAAGAACGGAATACAGTGTGGTAGTTTTACCAGATCCTGTTGGGCCGGTTACAAAAATAATGCCATTCGGCTCTTCAATCGCCTCGCTTACCCACTTATAATCCTGCTCGCTTAATCCCATTTCTTCTAACGGCTTAAATGAACGTGATTTATCAAGTAAACGCATCACTACTCGTTCGCCATAAGCAACCGGCAAAATCGAAACACGAATATCAACCGCCTTATCTGCTAATTTAATATTAATACGGCCATCTTGCGGTATACGCTTTTCTGCAATATCAAGATTTGCCATAATTTTAATACGGGAAACAAGGGCACCTTGTATTCGTTTTGGCACGGTCATCACTGTCTGCATCACACCATCAATACGAAAGCGAACTCGTAACTCTTTTTCAAATGGCTCAATATGAATATCGGAAGCACCCCGCTTAACGGCCTGAAATAAAATTTGATTTACCAACTTAATAACAGGAGCCTCACTGGCCATTGTCATGATATCTTTTTCGTCGATGCCTTCTAATGCCACTTCATCAAGTTCTTTATCCTCTTCTTCCAGCTCCTCCATCATCTGCTTTCCGCCTTCAAGCGGATAAAATTTATTGATTGCTTCTATAATAGTGGCCTCAGGCGCAACAGCGTATTTTACCTCTCCGCCCAACAGCATCGTAAGCTCATCTAGGGGTTGAAAATTAAGAGGATTACTGGTGACAACCGTTATCGCGCCATCTTTTTTAATGGGAATAACAACATTATCTCGCAAAAATTGAAGGGGGATTTTTCCAAGCAATTCAAGATCAGCTTCTTTCTCTGTAATCGCATCAATGTATTCATATGAAGCATATTCAGCATATGCCTTTGCCAGCTGCTCTGCAGTTGCAAATTGCTTTTCAATCAAGCAGCGATCAAGCGATGCACCGGTTGACTCAATTTCTTTTTGACACTCTTCAACTTGTTGCGTGTTTACCACGCCTGAAGATACTAAAATATCTTCTAACGCTTTTTTAATCATTCTTTCTCCAGACACTGTTCATCGATTGATAGTAGCATACCATGCTGGCAAAAAGATTGTGTATATCTTTCTATGTATTATACTAAAAACAAGTAAAATAATGCATTGAATGCAGATATTGGAAGGACTATATGAATATCATTTTGACCCTGGCGCTCATTGTTTTTGGTGCTTTTTCTACTATTAATGCTGAATCTTCTATTCGTCAGCCTCGTGAACACGAAGGACTTACTGCTGATAAAACCGCAACTTCTATCTCCCAAATGAAACGCACACGAGAAAAAGAAGCGGAAAAAGCTGCCGCTCGAGTTGGAAAAAAACGACGTAAGGGCCTTACGCAGAATAGAATAATCCACACTTTCAGCACAATGACATTTGATGAACTAAAAGTTGCAAAAGATGATCACAGAAATAAAAAGCATTTTGATGTAGTTGAAAAATATCTTGAACGCATGATTGCACTGTGTGAAGATATTAATCAACGCGCGGATCTCATAATGGAACTTGCTGATACACACTTTTCACAAGATGAGTTTGATAAAGCAAAAACAAAATACGAAGAATTTGAACGGCTTTATCCCGGTAATAGCCAGCTTGAGCGAGCAAAAAAACAAACCGTTCTTTGTGCACAAAAAGGCATTTTGAGCGTTGATCGCGATCAATCTCCTACTGAAGAAACATTACGCCTGGCAAAAGAATACTTAGAGCGAGAAGCATTTACTGAATTTAAAGAAGAAGTTGTGGCGATTAAAAAAGAATGCGAAACACTTCTTGCGCAGTCAGAATGCGGCGTTACTGAATTTTATATTAAGCAGGGTAACTATAAATCAGCAGAGCTTCGTATTAAAAACATTCGTGATACGTATTTAGATACGGTGCCAGAAATGGCTATTACTGTGGCTCAATTAGAAGTAAATCTTGGGGCACAATGGAAAGAGTTTCAGATCCCTGAAGAGTCAATAAAGCTGGCTCAAGTTGTGCCAGAAAAAATTGATACGAAAACTGATATGGCGGCACGATTTTAATTATGAACAGTAAAAAATCCGTTGGTAATTATGGCGAGCAATTAGTTGCAAACCAACTCGAACGAGAAGGATATACCATCCAAGCGCGCAATTATACAAAGCGCTACGGAGAAGTAGATATCATTGCATCAAAAAAAGATGTGATTGCGTTCGTTGAGGTGAAAAATCGCTTTAATCCGTTATTTGATATGACAGAGCTCATACCCCGATCCAAGCAGAGAAAGTTAGCGGCAGTTGCCAAAGCATTTCTAGCCCACTATCATACAACTGAGGTTACCTGCCGATTCGATGTGGCATTGGTGACGCGCTCACAAGAGATTTCGTATATTGAAAATGCTTTTACTCACGAGTAGCTATGAATGAGTTTAAAAAACGGCTTGCAACATCTCTGATTCTTGGAAGCTGCTTTTGGCTTTCATTCCTTTATTTTCCCCCCAAAGTATTCTCTTTTATCCTTATTGGAATTCTGCTTATCATTATTTTCCATGAATGGCGCCATTTTTTTGATTTAAAAAGCCCCTATTTTTGGCTCATGCTTCCGTTATATCCGATCATGCCTTTTGGGCTTTTGATCTATATGAACCAGCATCCGACGTATCACAATCTTCTTTTAGAGCTTTTTTTAATCGTTGCGAGTTTTGATACCGGATCTTATATCGTTGGTAATCTGTTTGGATCTCACAAAATTGCACCCCTTATCAGCCCAGGAAAAACGATTGAAGGCGTATTTGGCGGCTATGTCTTTGCCGTAGTTGGACTCACTCTATTGGAAACGTTTGAAATGGGAAGAACGCTTCCAAAGCTATTTATTTTAGGATTTACGTTTTTGATATGCATTCTTGCATTAATTGGTGATTTATTTGAATCATGGCTTAAACGAAAAGCAGGCATCAAGCATTCAGGACAATCGCTTCCTGGCCATGGCGGCTTTCTTGATCGCTTTGATGGCATTATGTTTGCCGCAGTATTCTTTTTTATATTTCGCGACTATTTAGTAGCCATTTTAGGGTGATTTTTTACTTTCGCAAATAGGAAACGACGTCAACCTGTGCAATCGCTTCTTGATCACCAGTCATCATATTTTTGACCAAAACGGTATTATCTTTTTGCTCGCTTTCACCAAGGATAAGCGCATAAGCTGCGCCCATTGTATTTGCACGGCGCATCATACTTTTCAATGAATCACCATCTAAAAAGGCATCAGTCGTAAGGCCAGCAGCATGAAGTGTATCAGCTAAGATAAGAGCGAGTGGATTTTGTTCGGCGGCAAGCGGCATTATTATATAAAGCGGTTTTGGCTGCGGCAATGCAAGTGAATCTAAAATCGGTTCAAGCACAAGCATAAGCCGTTCGATACCAATCGCTGCTCCTAAAGATGGATAGGATTTTTTTGAACCTAATTCATCTGCCAATCGATCATAGCGGCCACCGCCACAAAACGCATTTTGCGCTCCAAGCTGCGCGCTTACAAACTCAAACACCGTTTTATTATAGTAATCAAGCCCACGAACAAGGCGCGGATTCACTGAAAAGGTCACAGAAAGAAGAGAAAGCTCAGTCTGAAGCTGTTCCCACTCTTTTTGAGACTCTGCACTCAAGTGATCAATCATGATTGGAGCATCTTCATAGATTTTTTGGCACGTAGGATTCTTGCAATCAAAAATACGCAAAATGTTTTTATCTTTACGCTCCATGCAGGTATCACAGATGCCCTGCACGCCATCTACAAATACCTTCACTAATTGCGCATAATTTTCACGATCTTCATATGATCCAAGAAAATTAATTTGAAGCGCAGCGCTTTCGATTTTAAGATTTTCTTGAAAAAATCGATCGAGCATCGTAATTAAAAGAGCATCCTGAGAAATGGATGATGAGCCAATCACTTCTGTATTAATCTGATGAAATTGACGGTAACGCCCTTTTTGTGGCCGTTCGCGTCGAAACATTGGGCCATGAGAATATACTTTCCACGAAGTAGCTGGCAACACTTGCAAAAAGGCCCGCATAGTAGGGGCTGTTGCTTCCGGACGCAAGCACAAATTATCTTTACTTTCCGCGGATTGCAGTAAAAACATTTCTTTGCTTACTACGTCCGTAAATGTGCCAAGCGTGCGTTTAAACAACTCAACATGCTCAATAATAGGAGTAGAAACCTGCGTAAAATGATACAAGGAAACATGCTCATGAAATGCATTGAGAATAAACTGATACAGTCCTTTTTCAAGAAAATCCTGGGTTCCTTTTACGCGAGGTATCGTTTGCATGCAGTATCCAATTTAAAGTCACAGATATTCATTAGCTATTTTATAGATACGAGCCTATCTAAAAGAACCCCTAGAGTAAAGCATAATCTACTAAAAAAGCGGACTCAATGCGGCAATAGAGACAAAAAAATTGACTCTGTTCATTAAATAATGGTAATAGTTGATTAGAAAAAGATTTAGTAATGTTCAACCCACACGAGGAGAGTTTGGATGAATAAAAGTAGAAGTTATATCTTACTAGTGCTTTTTGCTTTAGTAAGTGGCAGCGCGCTAGCTAATGATTGCTGCCGCACAGAGTGCAGTGTTGAAAACAGCTGTGATTGCGAAATTACAAGCCGATCTTACTTGGCAGTTCGCCCGATGTTCCAATCGTCGTCTCCTGAAAAAGTTTCTGGATTTAGAAGTGATCGTCTCCATGCTAAAGAAGATGGATGGCATGGCACTGCTGAAATGGCTCTTTTTGGTAGTAAATCTACTAATGATCGCGAATTAGCTCGCTACTTTTTCCCATTCTGCAAAACCTCTTTGATTGTTGAGGAGTTCCAAGGAGGTGATAGTGGATCTAATCCAGTTGTTCTTCCAACGAGCTCTAAGCCTATTGACGTATTGGCAAATCACTTTAACATCTTCACTGTAAATGGTGATTTTAAAAGTGAAATTTCCATTCGTCCTGAGCAAAGCGTAGTTGGTGCTGGTTTCCAATTTCGAAAAGCGCTCAGCATGGATGAAGAAAAAGGACGCGGATTTTTCACCAGCGTTTCTTTCCCAATTCAACGCGTTTCTAACAACTTAAAGTTAAAAGAAACAGTACTTCGTGATGGCGGTGGCGCAAGCCCAACTCGCGACAGCGGAACAGCCGTTGCAAATATGACTGAAGCATTCTCACAAACTCAATGGCAGTTTGGTAAAATCAAAACTCGTTCAATGAGCAAAACTGGCGTGGCTGACATTGAATTCAAAGTAGGATATGAGTGGATCCAAGAAGATCCATTTCACCTTGAATCATACCTTGGAATATTGATTCCAACTGGTAACAAACCAAACTCACAATTTCTTTTTGAGCCTGTTGTGGGGCACGGACGCCACTGGGGTATGATGCTCGGAAATAGTCTTGGTATTCAAATTTGGGAAGATCAAGCGAAAGATCGTCAATTCCGCATGGAATACGCGTCACACACGCAATACCTATTCCGCAACACTCAATGCCGTTCTGTAGATCTTAAATGCAAACCTTGGAGCAGATACATTGAATTGTATCGTAATGAGGAAGAAGCAACTTCTGCAAGCACATTCTCATCTCCTCGCAATGCTGACTTTGCAACTCCTGGTATTAACGTGTTAACCATGCCATTAAAAGTACGCCCAGGATTCCAACACAATATGACAACTGCAGCGGTATTTAGATCTCGTGCATGGAGAGTTGAAGGTGGATACAACTTATTCTGCCGTCAATCAGAGTGCATTAAGCTTGCATGCCCATGGATCCAAGGACCTGCAATTAAATACGATACTGGTAACGGGCTAACTAACCCTGTTCGCGATATCACTGGAAATGCTCGCCTTGAAACCATTGCAAATAACACTACCACCAGAATTGCTCTCACTGATTACAAATACAACATGATCAAAGAGTCTGATCTTGATCTTGTATCTGCAAGTAGCCCAACAGTAATCACTCACACAGTATACGCTGCAGGTGGATACACATTTGATTATGACTACCCAACATTTGTAACTGTGGGTGGCTCATATGAATTCAACAAAAGTAATAATGCTGGTGTAGAACGATGGGCAATGTGGGCGAAACTCGGCCTTTCATTCTAACTACTCAGTTTATCAACTTTTTCAAGAGCTCCGGTATTGGCCGGGGCTCTTTTTTTAACACAAACTCCTCGATTGACTCCCCTCATCTGCCATGCTAAGAATTATTTGTTTCTATTTTTAACTCAATGAGAAGGAGAGTCTCAATGAATAAAAGACCACACTGTCTTTTACTGATTCTATTTGCCGTTTTAAGTACGAGTTTACTTGCCAATGATTGCTGCCGCACGGAATGTAGCGTAAAAACAAGCTGCGATTGCGAAAATACCAGTAGATCGTACTTAGCAATTCGCCCAATGTTCCAATCATCGTCTCCAGAAAAAGTATCCGGATTTAGAAGCGATCGCCTCCATGCTAAAGAAGATGGCTGGCACGGCACAGAAGAAGTCGCGCTCTTTGGCAGCAAAACTACAAATGACTTGGAACTTGCACGCTATTTTTTCCCATTTTGTAAGACGAACTTAATTGCTGCAGATTATGATAACCGAAGTGGAGACCCAATCCTTCCGATCACTCCTAAAGTTCCCGATCTTTTCACGTACCACTTTAATGTAATAACCAATAACACATTCAATAATCTCGCTGGCTTTAGAAGTGAAATTTCCATTCGTCCCGAGCAAAGCGTAATTGGTGCCGGATTTCAATGGAGAAAATCACTCGGCATGAACGATGATCAAACCCGTGGATTTTTTACAAGCATCTCATTTCCCATTCAGCGAGTATCAAACAATCTGAATTTTAAAGAAGATGTAATTAATGACGGCGGAGGGGTAGTAGTAGTTGAAGGGCTTAACCCTGTTGCAAATATGACTGAAGCCTTCCAGCAAGAAGCATGGGATTATGGAAAAATTAAAATTGGATCGCAGAGCAAAACAGGCGTAGCTGATATTGAATTTAAAGTTGGATATGAATGGATTCAGGAAGAGCCATTCCATCTTGAATCATATCTTGGAATGGTAATTCCAACAGGTAATAAACCTAATTCAAAGGTTATTTTTGAGCCTGTAGTAGGAAATGGGCGCCATTGGGGTATCACATTAGGCAATAGCCTCGGCATAGAAATCTGGCGTAGTCAAACAGCTGATCGCTCATTGCGCATGGAATATGCGGGACATACACAATACCTTTTTAGAAATACACAGTGCCGGTCGCTTGATTTAGTATGCAAGCCATGGAGTAGATATATGAATATGTATCGAAATCAAGATGAAGCAATCACTGCAAGTACACTTTCTGATAGCTTAAGAACTCTTTTTGCAACTCCCGGAATCAACATCTTAACTATGCCGATCAAAGTGCGTCCTGGTTTTTCACATAATATGACCACTGCTGGAGTATTCCAGTCAAACGGATGGAGAGTAGAAGGTGGATACAATCTCTATTGCCGTCAATCTGAATGCATACAGCTTGCATGCCCATGGCAGCAAGGGCCTGCAATTAAAGCTTCTATAATTGAAGCAACTGGGGGTGAAACAAATCCCGTTCGCGATATAACGGGTAATGCTCGCCTTGATGTTATCAAACCAAATACCACCATTGGAGCATTTCCACGACTTTCTTTAGGCGACTATAAATATAATATGATTACCGAAGATGATCTCGATCTCGTATCAGCAAGTAGTCCCTCTATTCTGACTCATACTGTTTATGCAGCTGGTGGGTATACCTTTGATTGCGATTACCCTACCTTCTTTACAGTCGGTGGATCATATGAATTCAATCAAAATAACAATGCCGCACCCGAGCGATGGGCACTATGGGGCAAGCTTGGCCTTTCATTCTAACTACTCAATTTATAAACTTCCCCAAGAGCTCCGACGTATGTCGGGGCTCTTTTTTTGGGCTCTTTTGGAATAATAATTTCCTGTGTAGTCACACATAAAAATCCCTTATCTTAGGCATTAATTTGCCATAAATCCTTGATTTTAAATCCGCAAATTAAGTACAGTGAAATTAGGAAGTATTATTAACCAAATAATCCCTGAGGAGGGTATTATGAAGAAGTTCCTATCTATAGGATTACTCCTATCACTTTCTGTTGGTTCTGTATTTGCAATGAATAGAGGATTTGCGCCGGATAGAGCCGCTGAAGCATTATCAAAAAACACAGCTCGACTTAAAGATACCCTAGCTGTTGATAGAGCTAAAGTTTCTGGGCTGAAAGCACAAGTGCGAACCCTTACAAAGCCAGCTCAAACGAGCCCCTTTGTTACAAGCGTACTTGACCAAAAAGAAGCCAAACTTGCACAAAAGGAAGCTATCGCTAAAGAAACAAATAAAAAGCTTCGAGCAAATCAAGCAACCATGAGAAAAAAAGCAAAGCGTATGAATATTGGCAAAACGATTGCTGATACACCAAAAACTACTGTAAACACAGTTACTGGTTGGTTTAAGTAAGCCCAAAAATAAAGGCCTCATGCAACTATGTACGAGGCCTTTATGAAAAAGGATTAGGTATGAAAAAGCATCTTGCTCTCCTTTTTTGCGCAGTTTTTTTGGGAGTGGCGCATTGTAGTGCTACTGGGCTCGGTATCGAAGATCAACTGAGGGCACAAGGCACATATCATCAAAAAATTGAAGATGAAATTGCGGTCTTGCGCGATAAACAAGCAGCCGCTCAACGTCGCATTGCTCAATTGCAGCAACCTACAACAAGAAGCCGCTATGGCGAACAGGAAATGAAAAAACAAATTAATCACGAGAAAAGAACACTTTCTCAACTCAAACGCAGGCATGCGCGTCTTCTTTTAAAACAAGCTGAGCAACTTGCACAGTAGGAGAATTGGTATGAAGAAACAAATTATTGCATTACTTTTTTTAATTCCAACTATTGCACTCGGATGCCAAGTGGTACTCATTAATAATGGGCCAGATCAGCTCGTTAAAATAAAAGACCGAAATGCGCCAAAAAAACCATTTAGAGTGGTAAAAGTCGGTCAGAAAGTAAACGCCAACTTTGATGCAAGCAAGCATGCACGACTACTCATCAATATGAATGGGGAATTTTATACCGTTAATCAGCATGCCTGCTCAAAAAGCCATGGAATACCAATCACCACTACCGATATTAAAAACGGTAACGGTGGCGACTTACTTACAATCATTAAAGGCATCCAACCAGAATCTAAAAAATAAAGGTATCGCAATGAAAAAACTTTTATATATAACAATGATTACATTTTTTTCAGCCCTGTTTGCACCCATAGACGCAGGCACATACTCAGATTTAAATGCAGCTCAGCAAGCGTGCCTTAATGCTCCATCGTCGCAAAAGGCAGCTGCATGCTATAAATACACTCAAATGCAACAAGATTCAGGATCTTCATCGGCACTAGAGGCTGCAAAAAGAAAATGTGATAACGCTCCATGGTCTCGCAAGGCAGCTGATTGCTATACCTACAAGCAACTAAAAAGACAAGCATCAGAAATATCTGAGCAAGCTGAAAAAATAAAAGCTTCAATAGCATCGTCACTTCCATAATAGCAAGGGAAAGGGTATGAAAAATATAATGCGAAAAGTAACAGTTACTGTGACAAGCATCATGCTACTTTTTATTGCATCGGCTCATGGTAAAGCTGCAAAGTTCGATCCTATGCACAAAGAAATTAAAGCGAAAATTGCTCAGTTAAATACACAAATTGGTAAAAAAACAACCAATAAAGCCAGATTACAACGAGAACGGGATCAGCTACTCAGAAAGTTAAAAGAATTATCTCCGCATAAAAAAGCAAACAATTCCCCTGTTGTTGCCACCTCTAAAGGGTAAAAAAAGGGCCCGAATTATCGGGCCTTTTTTTAACTACCGTGACATTTTTTGTATTTTTTTCCAGAGCCGCATGAGCATGGATCGTTTCTGCCAACTTTATCGGCATCCCGTTGCACCTGTTTTGGCGCTTGCTCACCATCTCCAGACATCATATTAAGTTCATCAAGTTCTTTTTGCCGTTTTGCTTCAATCGCGTGCTCATCAAAATGAGCAAGATCAAGATGGAAAATATGGCGCACAATATCAAAACGAATTTGATCCATCATATCACGAAACATATCAAACGCTTCTCGTTTATATTCAATAATCGGCGTTTTTTGGCCCCATCCACGCAAGCTAATACCTTCTTTCAAGTGATCCAGGTTGAGCATGTGCTGCTTCCATGCTTGATCGATTGTTTCAAGAATCATCCATTTTTCAGCATGCTGAATCATCTCTTCATTTTTCTGGTTTCTAAAAAGATCGTATCGAGAAAGCAGATAATTAATCAGATCTTTTTTAAAAATCTCAACGTTTTTCGTGCCAATACCTGCCTTTTCATAATCTTCTTTTTTCAATCCAGTGATAGAAGAAAGAGAATCGTAAATAGCTTCAACTTGTGTAGGGGTAATCGAATGCTTTGGACAATGTGCAAATACCGTTTCTTGCACAATTTTAATAATAAAATCTCGAACTAATTCATAAATACGTTCCGGCCCACCAAGCACATCTTTTCTATAGGTATACACGACAGTGCGCTGCTGATTTAAAACATCATCGTATTCTAAAAGATGCTTACGTATTTCAAAGTTTTGCTTTTCAACCTTTTCTTGCGAGCGCTCAATTGTTTTTGAAACAAAGCGAGATTCAATTATCTCATCTTCTTGCATTCCAAAGCGCTCCATATTTTGCTTTAAGCTATCGCCCGCAAAAATACGAATAAGATCATCTTCAAGTGAAATATAAAAACGGGATGCCCCTTTATCGCCCTGTCGCCCAGAACGGCCACGCAACTGATTATCAATACGCCTACTTTCATGCCGCTCAGTTCCAAGGATATACAAACCGCCCGCATCTTTTGATTCGTCAGTTAGTTTAATATCCGTGCCACGCCCCGCCATATTGGTAGCAATTGTTACTCGGCCAGGATGCCCAGCGAATTCAACAATTTCAGCTTCGCGCTCATGCTGCTTTGCATTCAGTACTTCATGAGGAATACCGGCTGCCTTCATCACATTACTCAAAAGCTCTGAGGTTTCAATTGCAATTGTACCAATTAAAACAGGCTGTCCTTTTTCGTGGCGCTCTTTAATATCGTCCGCGATTGCTTTGTATTTTGCGTTTTTTGTAAGAAAAATAAGATCAGATTTATCATCACGAACCAATGGGCGATTTGTTGGAATAGATACAACGTCTAATTTATAAATATTATGAAATTCTTCTGACTCAGTAAGCGCAGTACCAGTCATCCCAGCAAGCTTATCGTAGAGCCTAAAAAAGTTTTGAAGCGTAATAGATGCAAGCGTTTGGCTTTCTCTTTCAATCTCTACACCCTCTTTAGCCTCAAGAGCTTGATGCAATCCATCGCTATAACGACGCCCCGATAAAATACGCCCAGTAAATTCATCGACAATTAAAACT
The DNA here is from genome assembly GCA_029262555.1 of Candidatus Babelota bacterium. Classification (GTDB taxonomy): domain Bacteria; phylum Babelota; class Babeliae; order Babelales; family Vermiphilaceae; genus JAJCZB01. Next base: position 39,916 of record JAJCZE010000013.1, read on the forward strand.
TGTCCATCTTTTACCACGTAGTCAACGTCTCGCTTGAAAAGAGAATGCGCTTTGAGCGCTTGCTGCGCATGGTGCAAAAGATTCATATTTTCCACAGCGTATAGATTATCAATCTTAAATGCAGCTTCAATCTTGTCATTTCCCGATTCAGTCAAAAGCGCAGATCGAGCTTTTTCATCAACTTCATAATCCTCGCCTTTTTTTAGGCGAGCAATTACTTTGTCTACCTCAGTATATAACTTACTACTTTCATCTCCTGATCCAGAAATAATAAGCGGCGTACGCGCTTCATCAATCAGAATAGAGTCCACTTCATCCACAATTGCAAAATTAAGTGGACGCTGAACATAATCTTCCAACCGGAATTTCATGTTGTCGCGCAAATAATCAAAACCAAGCTCATTATTCGTAGCATATGTAATATCAGCTTGATAGGCCTTTACGCGCTCTTCATCACTCATATTATTATAAAGTGACGCAACTTCCATTCCAAGAAAATTATAAATAGGAGCCATCCATTCCGCATCACGACGTGCAAGATAATCATTAACTGTTACCAGATGCGCACCTTTACCACTCAATGCATTTAAATAAAGCGGCAGTGTAGCGGTAAGTGTTTTCCCTTCACCGGTTTTCATTTCAGCAATTTTGCCTTGATGAAGAACCATTCCACCCATTAACTGTACATCGTAATGACGTTGTCCAGTGGTACGCTTTGATGCTTCTCGCACTACAGCAAATGCTTCTGGCAATATATCATCGAGCGTTTCACCCTGAGAAAGGCGCTTTCGAAATTCATTTGTCTTAGCTGAAAGTTGTTCATCTGAAAGAGCGCTTATAGCTGGTTCCAGCGCATTAATTTTTTCAACAACCGGCCGAAGTTTTTTGACCTTACGATCATTATCAGTGCCGAATAATTTAGAAAGTACTTGAGTAATCATACATATATCCTTACAAAGTCTCGACTCTGATGAGTCTTTTATGTGCAATCACTATAGCACAATCGCTACATCGGCTCAATAATCGCCCCTACTTTAATACTACTACTGTCATTTGTCGGCCAACTCGATTCCCCGACCCTAATGATGATCCTCGCCTATGGGAATGAAACCGCGTATCACAAATAGTACATGTATTATATTCTTTTCGAATTGATTGAGATGCAACTCCCAAAAGAGTAAGTTGCTGTTCGACTAATAATGGCAGATCAAAAAAAAGCGAATCACCTTGTTTTTGCAATAATTGATCATGCAACGGATACGCCTCTAACTGCTCAGAAAAATTAGAACCAACCTTATAACAACACCGCTTTGCACTTGGACCAAAAAAAACGGAAATATCTTTTGGATCGCATGCATATACCTGCTTGAGCTGATTTACCATTTCAGGCACTACTCCCACAACTGCTCCACGCCATCCGGCATGCGCAATTCCAACGACGTGTCTTTTTTTATCGTATGCAATTACCGGCAAACAATCCGCCGACATTACTCCTATTCCAACGCGCGATTCTTGAGTTATAAGAAAATCGCCTTCTTTTGAAAAAGGAGGGGATTTTTTCAACATAGTTTGATTCACTACATACCCTTGCGAGCTATGTGTTTGTTTTAAAAAAAAAAGAGCGTGAAGAGAGAGGCGCTCAGCAAGTGGAATAATGGGTTCCCGAGATATAAGAGAAAAGTCATTCCAGTTTTTATACTGATCTGGAAACATGCGATCTTTTGCATCGCCAAAATAAATATGATAATCAGGAGCGCTGTGAATAATCATACAGCCCAGTAAAAAGTATAAATGTTATTGAGCTGAATAGAGTATCACAATGCTATATGAGCTGCAAAAGGGAGAGGATAACTCCTCCCCCTTCCTACTTGCAACTTTACTGCAATCCACCCATGCGACACACCGTCGTTCCGCAACTTGGGCATTTGCCTTTTGCTATCTTAGTGCCTTTTTTTGTCTTTGACTCTTTTGGATCTTTAATAGTAACTTTTTCTTTGCACTTAACGCAGTATCCCTTTGTAGCCATAAAACTCTCCTTTTATTAATTAAGAATTATTAACGTCATCTTGCTGTGCTTGTTTTCGCAGGTATGCAGGCACATCTAAATCATTCAAATCAATCTCACTACTCATTTCGAGCGCTTCGGGTGCAATAGCACTTTCTTGTGTTTGTTGCTCTTGCTCAACTGGCTCTGGCTGTAGTTCTTTTTCAACAGGCTGCTCTTGCACGGGTGTTTCAGCTGCTTGTGTTTCAACCTCGGAGTGATCAAAGACTGATGCTTTCACCTGCTCTTGTTCAACGGACTGATCACCTTTACACCCTGTAGCGATGATAGTTACTATTACTTCACTCTCTAATGATTCATCAATAACTGAACCTAAAATAATATTTGCATCTTCATGTGCCTGATCATAAATCACTGAAGCTGCTGCACTAATTTCATGCAACCCAAGATCTTTACCGCCAGTTATATTCAGCAAGACACCATGTGCACCTTCAATACTTACATTTTCTAATAACGGTGAAGCGATTGCTGCCTCTGCTGCTTTACGCGCACGATCTTCTCCTGATGCTTTTCCAGTTCCCATTACTGCAATACCGCGATCACGCATAATTGCACGTACATCTGCAAAATCTACGTTGATGTGCCCCGGACGAGTGATAATGTCTGAGATACCCCGTACCGATTGTCCGAGTACTTGGTTAATCATCCCAAACGCATCAATCATTGATACATTATCATCTGCTACATCCAAAAGCTTTTGGTTTGGAAGTACGATCATTGTGTCTACTTCTTTACGGAGAGTATCTACAGCTTCCATCGCAATTTTTGAACGACGTTTACCTTCAAATAAAAAGGGCTTTGTTACTATTGCGATAGAAAGTATACCTTTTTCTCGTAATGCTCGTGCAATTACGGGAGCTGCTCCGGATCCAGTTCCACCACCCATTCCGGCAGTTAAAAATACGATATCAGCATCACCAATTACATCCATTATTTTATCAAGATCTTCTTCTGCTGCCCGTTTGCCAATTTCTGGATTAGCACCAGTACCAAGACCTTTCGTAGACTTAATACCGATTTGTAGCTTCACATCTGCTTTTGAAAGATCAAGCGCTTGCGCATCAGTATTAGCAACAATACATTCAAAGCCTTCTACTCCAGCCTCAACCATACTGTTTACTGTATTTCCGCCAGCACCACCAACACCAATCACTTTAATCATAGCAACTGATACAAACTCTTTTTTTTCAGCTTCCAGTGCAATCATGCTCTCTCCTTGTACTGGTTAAAAGAAATCAACCATCCATGCTTTCATTCGATTCAACACTTTTTTCAGCAATGGACCACTCATATCACTCATTTCATTTTCTTTTTGCTTTTGAATTGTATGCATTAAAAGGCCATACCCTGTTGCATAAATTGGACTATGCAACGAATCTGGAATAGAAAATGGCACCTTTAAATGGCCAATACGAACAGGAAGATCAAGCATTTTTTCTGCGAGAGGCTGAATGCCTTTCAATAAAGACCCTCCACCCGTAAGCACTATGCCCGTTGTAATAAACGACTCTAAGCGCTTTGAAAGAATCTCTTCATGCACGATAGCCAAAAGTTCTTGCGCTCGTGGCTCAATAATTCGAACTAAATCAGAACTACGCACCACTTGTTTTTGCTCACCATGCACCATTTCAACTTCTATGAATTCGTCTTTCTCTAATGGTGAAGCTGCAGCACCGTGCTCTTTTTTTACTCGCTCAGCATCTTTTAATGTAGTACAAAGCCCAACGGCAATGTCGTTAGTAAAATGATTACCAGCAACCGGTAACACTTTCGTATGCCGAATTGTGCCATGCTGATAAATAGCAAAATCTGATGTCCCGCCACCAATATCTAATACAGCAACGCCCAACTTTTGCTCATCCTCACTTAATACACATAACGCTGAAGCTAATTGCTCAAGCACAATATCATGCACCGCAACGCCGGCCGATTCGCAACATTTTACTAAATTTTGCACTGATGCAATCGCACCCATAATAATATGCGCTTGTACTTCTAATCGAATTCCATGCATCCCCCGTGGATCAGTTACCCGGTCTCTACCGTCAATTACATAGTATTGCGGTAATACATGTAAAATTTGTTGGCCATCTGGGATTGGAATGGCACGTGCCGCTGCCAATACAGCTGCCACATCATTTTCACGAATATCCCCACGCTTAATAGGAACCACTCCCTGAGAGTTGAGCGACGAAATATGCGCACCAGAAATCCCAACAGTTACCGATTCAATGGGAAGCCCTGCCATTAATTCTGCCTCTTTGATTGCAGACCGAATTGAATGAATTGTTTTAGCAACATCAACAACTACGCCTTTACTCAAACCATCTGATGGGGCTTTTCCGCATCCAATGACTTCAATTTCTTTATCTGCCAGTTGCCGTGCAACCAAAACACAAATTTTAGTAGTTCCTACGTCGACCGTAGCAAAAATACGATCATTAAATCCTTTTGCCATTACGCCCCCCTTTGTAGCGTGATAACACTATTTGATGACTAAACCGTACGTCAGCCATCCATGCAGTTTGGGTTGCCCCCTTTTGTTTTACTAATGCTTTAATTTGGCTGTGCAAATGTTTCATGCCGCCAATTGGCAAACATGATGCATTGCAGCAAATTGTTAGCAACGGATCTGCATTATCCTGCAAGCGCCATAATTGCTCACTTTCAATCGTTACTGAAAAACGCTCAAAAATATGCTCTTTAATGCTTGCCTCAATCGCAGCCATCACTTCATTTGAAACAGATTCTAAAAGCAATTCCGATGCACGAATATGCGGCAACCGTTCAAGCACGTACTGCGCATAATAATTAGATGGGATAATTGATTGCATATCAGTTAATACATGAGAATTATTAATGATTGCCACTGGCCGTGGTGCACTTATTGAAAGCTCAGCAAGATTATGAGGAAATGAACGAATATCAATTTGTTCAATTTCTGGAAAAATACGGGAAAGCTCACGCATCAGCGCGGAAACTTGATACGCACCTTCACATTCTAAAAGCGAAACCTGCTTTTCAATAGCAGAACGAACCTGTGCAGAAAGATGAGGATCAAATGAATAGGAAATATAACGAATATCACAAACACGAGATCGCATCTGCTCAAATAAGGCGAAAAACCCAAAAACGCTGATAAGCGCTGTAAAAAAATACAATGATATACGATTTCCCATCCCTCTCTCCCCTCTAGTAGAGATCCCTAGTAATCGTATACCGTTTTTTTCAAACGAGAGTCAACGCTTTGAGAAAATCAAGCGATCGAGCCAGACGAGCAGAATATCTCAGTTGAAATGATACTTACGAATCGCTAGGAGCCAACGCTCTGAGCGTGTCCCAAGAATAAGGCTTAAATGAATAAGTAGCCGTATGGGCTGCAAATGACACTTTCTTTGTTTCATCATCATCAAAAGAGTATCCAGCGCCTTCAGCCACTTGCTTGTAATCAGATAATACATCATCATCAGGGCTAAATTGCAAACCAACCTTTAAAGTGCAACAACCGTTACAGAGTGCTCTTTTTGCAAGTTCTTTTAAGTTTTCACCGGTCAAACATTTATTAATACGCACAATCAGAGCATATCTCTCTTCATCTATCTCGAATGAATACATTGCACCCAAACATACTTGCTCCAAATATCTATTGATAGATCTTTTTGCTCTCATTAATGCCTGCCCATCGCACAAATGCACATCACTAGTGGATACATTACCATTTGAAGCGAGGCAGTCTTTCTCGGGATTATATTTTCGAGTTGCTGTCTTATTTTGATCGTCAAATGTATAATCAAAATCTTCAATTATTGCTCGATAAGCCTTTATCTTAACAATACTCATATCGCATGTTGTTTGTACTTTCAAAACGTGATAACCCTCTTTACTCAATACTCTCTTTGCCAATTTCTGCAATAACTGAACAGAGATAATTGTATTACAGTGAATACGCAGTGTATCCCCATCTTCTTGCGTAAAACTTTCTATAAAAACAAAAGAATCAACCTTCTCAGCTTCCAACAAACTTTCAACAGATTTTCTTGCAGTTTTTAACGGATCAGCAAATCGAGATTCTTGTACTTTAGGAGTACAACGAAAGGGCTCTGTGACTGCAAAACTATCTATATCCATAAAAAAATCTGGTGCCTGTACCTTAGATGCAAAAACAAGTACAAAAAGGAAGAGCATGTTTTTCATGGCAAGCCTCTAAATAAGATTATGTTTTGATCCGATCATGAAAAGAAGTATTCCTGCAGCTACCGATGCATTGTACGAAACATCCGCAGTTTTTTGAGGAAGGGTGATTGGCGTTCCAAATTTACGTAATGGCTTTGCAATACCAACAGCTTCATTTCCAATTACGATACACGTAGGTAATGGATAGGATTCTTTAGTGGCATCTTTACCATCCAGCATCGCCAGATATATTCTATAATTAAGCTTAGAAAGCATCTGCAAGCCTTCCTGTGCGGAAGATACGTGTTGAATCTCAAGATGTTCAGAAAGACCCGCAGAAGATTTAATGGCAACCGCATTTAACGGCGCTGAATTTCTTGATGTCATTACTACGCCCGATGCTCCTGCACAATACGCTGATCGCAAAATTGCGCCTAAATTTCGTGGATCTTGGATAGAATCAAGCATAATCACAAATGGCTGCTTTTCTGGCTCAAATGGTTTTTTACGAAACGGAAAAGTCTGCACCCAAGAAACAACACCTTGATGCTCGGTGGTGCCAGCCATTTTGGTAAGCACATCACGAGAAACATATTGAATAGGAATAGGATACTTCGGCATTAAGGCCTCAATCTCGCGCCACTGCTTTGGAACAGGTTTGGTCGTATAAATTGAGATCACTTTACGACGCTTTGCCTTTAACACCTCAATTATGGGATGCATCCCGTAAATGAGTTCACCTTGAGTCTGTTTTTTCTTTCGTACCATAAAAAGCCTTTCTTATAGGCTTTATCATACCACGATTTGAAATTATTACTATTGCCTTTTAGCGACTTGTTGAAGCTTTTCCGCTAGATCATACAAACGGCTGTGCCTTTCCCCTTCAACCTGAATGCCACCCTCCTCTCTAAGGCGCGCAACAAGCTCTTGAAGCTGCCCAACATCCTGAGGAAAAAGATCCAATGCTTTGTATAGCGCTTCAAAATTACCCGCCCTAACACTCTTTTCAACAAGAGCTTCCCATCCGGGACTTTGATGACAATAGCTCATGCCACTCATACTCAAAAGTAATAAAATTCGTAAAAACATAAGGCCTCCCTAAAAAGTACGGTATACTGTCCCTCAATCAAGCAACTTCGCAATCAAGGCGTATCATACGATGAATAACATACGAACGTGGATTGAAATCGATAACCACCATTTTAATCACAATGTATCACAGTATAAAAGAATAATTGGCCCTCGCAATCTTTCATTAGTAATCAAAGCCAATGCATATGGCCATGGTATTGAGCAGTTAGCGAACCTTGGGGAATGCAATTCGAATGTACATTCATTTTGCGTAGCTACAGTGCAAGAAGCGCTTACCGCTCGCAAAGCGGGTGCAAAAAAGCCGATTCTTGTTATGGGCCTATTGGATGATGATCCAAGCAGCATTATCAATAAAAATATAGCACTCACGCTCTATGATTATGAAATCGCACGATACGTACAATCCATTGCAGCACAGCACCATGCAACAATTTCCGTGCATATTAAAATTGATACGGGCCTTTCACGATTGGGAATGACTGTTGAAGATGCACCACAATTCATAAAATATGTACGTAGTTTGCCCAATATTGAAATACAAGGCGTCTATTCTCATTGCGCTGAGTCACACAAAAAAGATAGCGCTTTCACGCTTGCGCAACAGTCTCTTTTTCAGTCATTAATAAAAGACCTTCTTACTGACGGACACGAATTTCCATACATTCATTTTGCAAATAGTGCAGCAACGAGCTCCTTGGACCTACCATTTTGCAATTTTTTTCGCATCGGTATTGGCGCACTCGGCCTTTGGCCAAGCCAAGAAAATAAAACAATCACGCAAAAACGGTATCCTGGATTTATTCTCAAACCTATTTTAACGTGGAAAACGCACATTCTTGCTATCAAAAACGTTACACAAAACAGCTTCATCGGATATGATCGCACATTTCAAGCCCCACATGATATGCGCATCGCACTTCTTCCCATTGGGTATTACGACGGATATGATTTTCGATTGTATAATAAAGGATCGGTTTTAATGTGTGGTATTCCTGCGCCGATCATTGGGCGCATTTCTATGAATATAACGAGCATTGATATTACGCATATTCCGCATGCACAGCGTAAGGACGAAGTACACCTCATGGCAGGAAGCCCAATAATTCATCCGTATACTTTAGGCCAACTCGCTGGCAATCCAAACATTCGAGAAATGATTACAAAGCTCAGCCCTACTATTTCTCGTAAAATCATTAACTATTCCGTGGAACTTGAAGAAAAAATAGGTATACTAAATCATCTTTAGCCATACACATACTCACGTAAATAGGAGCCATTTGCATGTACATCCTGGAAGGAAACATAGGAGCTGGTAAATCAACATTTTTGCGATTACTCTCAGAGCATATGAAAGACGTGCAAACTGTTGATGAACCGGTAAACAATTGGCAACACACTGTTTACGGCCAATCGCTCTTAACCAACTTCTATGAAGACCCCAAGCGATGGGCATATACCTTTGAACTGCTCACCATGATCTGCCGCGTGCAAGAGCATTTAAAAGAGCAAGAAAAAGAATATAAAACAAAAATTGCAGAACGTTCTATTTATTCTGGCTATTATTGCTTTGCGCATAATAGCTTTGCGCAAGATTTTTTAAGCAGCATTGAATGGCAAATGTATAAAGAATGGTTTGCGCTGCTTATTCCGAATAAATGCACCCCACCTCAAGGCTTTATTTATTTGCGCGTATCACCAGAAGTCGCATACGAACGAATTCGTAAACGTAATCGTCATGCAGAAAAGACACTCTCTCTTGCGTATCTCAAGCAAATTCATCGGCGCCACGAAGCATTTCTTACAAAAAAAGAGGGAATCCTTCCGGAGCTCAAGCGCGTACCAGTGCTTACACTCGATTGCAATGAAGAGTTTGAAAATAATCCTGCGCAGCTTCATCGGCATATGCATGCAATTGAATCATTCCTCACGCAAACGGGCGCACATATCCCGCCGTATAGGCATCAGCATCTGCATATATAAAAACTAAGCTATCAAACGCCATACATCTTCGTTCCCAGCACTCTCCCCAGTCTTCTTTTTCTGGTAAATGGATGTGTATAGACTTTCCGAGTAACAAACTCTACAGCACCTGAACCAAACCCTCGAGCCTCGCGCCCGAACGTTTCTTCAGTCTCGTACTCTTCTAAATTTAGCAACCAACTGTATAGCAACCTCGCTGCTATCAAAAGCGTAGCTATACCTCCGGCCCATTTTAATGCTGAGCTATATGCGCGCTTTTCTTCATCAGAAAGAGCTTGGCCTTCAATGTGTTTTTTATGAGCTGCCATAATACCATCTTTTACTGCTTGCGATGCGCCTTCAATACGCTCACTTAATCGTTGAATAAAAGGCTTATTCGCTCTTAATTCGGCAACTTTTTTTCTTGCCATATCTGCCCCAATAGCACCTGCTGCAATAGGGCCAGTCGCTATAATAGTCAATAATTTTGCAGGACCTCCTGCCCAATTTGTAGCTGCCTGGTAGGCAACCAACTCCTCATCAGTAAGCGGCTGCTTTTTAATATGCTTTTTAAATGCAGCGGCAAAACCATTTTGCACCTCCCTTGGTACACTTTTTATAGACTCCATCCTTGATGGATTTGGCATATCAGCCGCCAGAATAGCGCTATTCACTAAAAAACTTGATAGTAAAATGATAAATAATAAAATCTTCTTCATGCATCACCCCTATTTAAATACCCTTACATTTCATTATATTCAAATAGTAACAAATGCGGGGGGGGGGTATGCAAGAGATGGGCACGAAAAAGGCGGGGATCACTCCCCGCCTTAATCACAAAACTGGTAATTTCCTACAGACGATATTTTCTGAATTAAAAATTGAGTAAAAAAGGGAACTCGAAGGCCCCGAGAGATTTTTAATTTTATTACGAAAGCAAATTCTCTTTTATGGAAGCTACTTACTATATTTCTTTTTATAGTAACTGAATAGTGAGTAACCCATCAATACCAGTATGGTGTACAGCAATGCTGTATCCATCCATGCTGGCGGACTTTGCTGAAACCGTGAAGCTGTCTGAATCAAATCCTGTAAACTATACATGGCTCTCACCTCTATTTAAAGTGTTGGCAATACCGCAACAATACCGGTAGCAACTCTACTTTACCCTTATTTTTAATAAGTAAAATACTGTCGAGAACCTTCTGGCTCACTCAGTGCTTCATCTAAAGAAAAGCTCCACTGCTTTACGGCTGCGACTTGCATATCATCACAATTTTTTGCTGAGCGCATTTCATCTATAAGTAATTTTGTATCAGTAGACGAAGTAAATCCATAATATATTTCTAAAAACTTTATCATCCCATCAAATGCTTCTTGCTTAGTTAAAATACTTTTGTTTTCAATCGAATCAATCCAATCCTTCCAGATTGCAGGATCAATTGTAATATCATCAGATAAAAACTGCATTCCGCTCAATAGAGATCCAATATCGTCTGAAGCAGTAATCCTATAATGCTCTTCCAAAAAAATTCTCATTGCGTTATATGCTTGGAGTTTACTTAGCTTGTTCTTTATTGTCTTTATCCTTTTAGTGGGAGCCATCTTGATAGCGTTGCCTCTGAATTAAAAAACTTTAGGGACCTTATTGCTTACTCCCCTCTCATAAATGTCTTAATGGTCTATTCCAGACTTTCTCATTTTATCAATAAAGATCGCAGTGTCTTCTATTGTTTTTTTTAATTCAGAAAAAGTGTTGCATGTTTTTTTCAATAATGGATTATCCCAATCTTCATCCTGTATCGCATACACCACAAATGATCCCTTTGGATCCAAGTCAGGCTGCCAGCCAACATCCAAGGTAAATCTATCACCGAAGGTAATTTGTAGCATATCTTCAGTTAACAAAAACTCTTGATCGTCAAAAGAACGGTTTTCATCGAGATCAAAACTATTCCAAGTAATCACACCATCAAGAATGTTTAATTTTTTGATAAAAGAATTCTTAGTTTTCATTGCTTCCTTAAATATTTTAAGTATTCAGCTTCCGATATAGGATGTCCATGTATGGTATTCGCAGAGCATTCCACCCTCATAAAGCAAGTTTCTTTACCCCACTTAGCCCCAATAATAGAATCACTTTTAAATACTTTGAAATTCTTACCTGGAGTTGTCACTGGCGTTCCATTATACCAAGCATGCAATTCAATATCTTTTATATTAATTTCTGGCTTATATTTTGCTACTCCCGTTTCAGTAGATCGAACTACTTTCTTCCAAGGCATTCCCTTTTTTGGCTTATGCTTTGACTTATAAGCTGCCCATTCTACCTTTGTAACATCACCACCACCCGGAGTGCTTTGATTATCTTGCCGTAACAAACTACCCGCATCGCTCGCTGCACTTGCAGCGCTAGCTCCTTGTGCAGCAGCTTGAGATGCCGCTGTAGCAGCTTTTGCATCAACTGCAATTTCAGCTGCCGTTTTTGCTGCCGATGATGCACTAACAGCTACACCCTCAGGCAATGCAACTTGTGCACCTCTTGAAAGCTGCCCCATCATTTCTTATAAAAATATACGACTTCCGCAACGGAAATATTGAGTTTACCGTTAGTTTAAGCCACATTCAGACAATGCTTTCTGAGTTGAGAACTTAGATAAAAAGAAAGGGCTGCAAGAAGCAGCCTATGATTATGCACAATAATCAAGAATTTCAGGCCAATCGTCCATTTTCAATGCCTTTATACCACTCGATAAAGCCTTGCTGTACACGAACATACTTACATCCGGCACACTGCCAATGACAGCCTCGGGGTTGTTAAAATCTATACTCACTACAGGATTTGAGAAAGTTGAGGTGGTATAGAAAAAGATATTATTACTCTCTCTATCAACTCTCATATAAAAATCTCTTTCCTTCATCTCACTACCATAAACAAGATAGTCACCGACGGTTCCTTCAGAGGCCAATCTGCGAATTTTAACGTGTATTCCCATTACATATCCTTTAAAGAACTCAAAGAAACCTAAGCTGAATAACTCATTTTCTCAGTAAATTCTTTTGTATTTAACGCCTTTAGAAGCTTAGACAATGCTCCAAAAAAAGCTCTTTCATGCACTTCTGGTATTGTGCGTATCAGATTCTCTTCATCATCACAATTTAGAATAGAAACTGGATTTGTTGACTCTGGAGTATAATAAAAACGCAATTGTCGCTTGCTAGGGTCAACTTCAACATAGAAATCACGACTATCAAAATCTTCTGTAGACACTCTATAAAATGGTATCCCGTTATTCCCTAATATTTTATCCATTTTTATCGCACCAACACCCATTACATTCCTTATTAGGCAGCATAAGAAATACCACTCGGATAATGATCCAAATTTAAAATATCAATTGCTCTGGCTAAAACTGGAGCAAGAATTCGGTTATCAATCATGCTTACCGCACTAAAAGAAAAGTCTTTTTTAGGATCTATTGAAATTACAGGTTTATCAAAATTATCTGATAAATATAAATCCAAAGAGTTATTGATTCTATTAATAGCAATAAAAAAAACGTTAGCGACAGAAGCTCCTGAAACCCTATAAAAAGCTATGCCATTTTTTTCCGAAAGTTTATCTAAATTAAATGAAATTTTACTCATAAATACTCCGTATTTAACTTAGTGATTTATTCCAATCATAAAATACATTTGTTAACTCATGTGTTGGATCATGAGGTAATTGAAAAGATTCTTTGAAGATTGATTCTGCTAATTCATGTTTTAACATTAAAATATCTGTAGAAAAAGCCTGATTGTTCTGAAGTCTACTCCAAGCAGCAGCCATGTCCCCATCAGCAAAAAAACGTCGCTGTCCGTGATGCTTTAAATTATGTGTTTCAAAAAAAACATGATTTTTTACACGATGAATCATTTCTTTAGGTAGTCCAGTATTTTTTGCTATTTTTAGTATATCATCGGTTTGACGAATTTGTTCATAGGCCATCTCTGCTTCCTGTTCATATTTTAAATATTTTTGCAAGTCTGTAGGTGTAACTGATCTAACCTCTGCTTGAGGCAATCTCTTTTCTACTTTTTCTGCAATATCAAACCATTCTTGATGCACAGACAGTTTTTCCGATGCAACCGACAATTGAACAGCTTCCTTACTCACTCCCTTATCACCACCACCCGGAGTGCTTTGATTATCCTGTCGTAACAGATTTCCCGCATCGCTCGCTGCACTTGCAGCGCTAGCTCCCTTCGCAACAGCCTGCGCCGCCGCTGTAGCAGCTTTTGCATCAGCTGCAATTTCAGCTGCCGTTTTTGCTGCCGATGATGCACTAACAGCTACACCTTCAGGCAATGCAACTTGTGCACCTTTTGAAAGCTGCCCCATTACTTCTTGTAAAAATGGTGTCTCATTAAGTGCGGTGCCTACAAATGACACACCGCCTTCTGCAGCTTTGCCAGCAACTTGAGGGCCATATTTACCGAGAAGAATTTGCCCCGTTATATTCCCAACAAGCCGTGCTTTTTGTTCTGAGGTTAATCCAGCAATGTGTTCCATACATGCAGCATACGTTTTGCTCATGGATTCAGCTCGAGCCTGTAATCGCTCTTTATGCGCTTGCATATCAGCTGCGGTAGGAAATTCAGCATCCGGCGCCGAAAAAACATCAATCATAAACGGACCAATTTCATCGGCTAATTTCATAGCACCTTCTGCGATATTTTGTGCAGCTTGAATTGGATGCAATACAGTGTCCACTGTAGCTACCAGCGGATCAACCAATGCTCCTTCCAAAAAAGCGTGAGTAATACTCACACATCGTTCCGCAGTCATTGCACCAGTTTGCGCTGCTGCAGAAAGCAGCTCATGCAGTTGGTCTAATCGTGCACCCCGATCCTTAACAGATTTAGCTAAGTATTCTTGCACTAATGCAGCATCTGTAGCAGTAGTTGTTACCATATCAGTAACGTCTTCATGCTTGCCGATTGGCACATTTGATTGCTGCGCTAATTGCTCTGCAATAGGAGATCCAAGCGTTACATCTCCAAGAATTGATCCATCTGGCGCCTTTCCATCCGTAAAACCAAATTCTCGCGGCGCTTCTCCATGGCGAAGCGTAGTCCTTAGAGTCGGCCCCATTTTTTCTTGATAATCTGAACGCGCTTCAAGCAACAATTCTGCCTTATCTAATAGATCATACCCACGAGCTGCAATATGCTGCTCTAGTCGCAAAAGATATTGCTGATGACCAGGCATCCCTGGAAACTGTGTAGCGTATTTAAATGGAGACAAACGCCGAATTTTCTTAATAGCTTGTAAGGCTTCTTCCAGCGTTCCCGTTTTAATAATATGCAATCGCTTGGTCATCGGATCTTGCAGAATCTTATTTACTTTATCGATTTGAGTCTGAATTGTTTTCTTGCCAAAAAAACTACCAGCTAACTCCCTTTCAAGATTTTCTTTTTTTTTCTCTATCTTTTCAAGATCACCTGCCATTTGCCAATGCACAAGTTCTACCCTCAAAGGGTCAGGAAGGGTACTATGCTCACTTGTGCATGCAGCATTGATAGTATCTTTCACCGTTACAATGGGATATCCACCTGGCATAGGAGCAGCCGGATGTTGATCAGTATGAAAATAAGCAGTTTCAAAGCGATTTGCCTCTGGGGCACTGCCTGTGGCTGCAAACGTATCAGGCTCAAATGTACAACGAAATGTACTCTCTGGTCTGAGTACTGGATCATACGTTGGAGCTGCACTTATCAGAAAAGCAGTCCAAAAATGTAATAGAAGTATGATGCAATTCTTAGTCATAGCAAGTCCCCCACAAATTACATTACAGCGCAACCGCCAGCTTCTTTTTTACTAGCCGCTGCCGCGGCTGCTGAAGCACCCTCCACCTCAAAGTGCGATCTTACTCTGTCATTTATTGTAGATAAAATATCTAGTTGGGCAGGAGTTAAAATAGCCTTATGGTGATCCAATTCAGACTGAGAAAGAGCTTGACGTGAAATTGTAGTTGTTGATTGCAATTGCCCCACTAAATCATAACTATACTTAGTTTTTTGAGTTGATACCGTAGCGCGTGTTATTTTCTGCTGTTGCACAAAGTGCTGATCTTGCTGTGCTAGAGCTTCCCTATGCCGACGCTCTTCATCAGTCACGTCCTCTTGGCCATGCTTTATGCGTAGCTTTGTTCCTTGAATAATTTGAGCCGCAGCTTCTAAATGCGCACGCGTAATAATCATTAGAGCATCAGGGCCCTCTGTCATTGCCTGAAATTGTACAGCTAGCGCAAACTCTTTAAGATTACGGCCGGTATACCCAGCAAGATTCGACATATTCTCATCGATATATGCCTCAGCATCCGGAGATAATACAATTCCATCACCAAGAAGTTTATCAAGAAAAATACGCTTTCTTGCTTCTGGATCTTTTGGTGGCAATAATTCAATGCAACGGGCCAATATACGGTCTTTTATTTGAGGTGGAAGTTTATCCACTCGATTCATTGCTCCAATGAAAAACAACTTATCATTATGCTCTTGGCTATCAAAGAAAGACCAAAGCGCTTCTGAAGTAGCATCCGTATCATGATGTTCACTGTTATAATGCTCTAATGCCAAGTTAAGCTCATCCCAAAAGACAACTGTTTCTTTATCTTCTGCTACGATCGCTTTCAGTCTTGCCATAAGCTCAGCAGCTGTACCATTACGCTCTTTTCTATAAACGCCTTGATGCGTAAGTGTTTTTAATTCCCAATTCGCCTTATACGCTACGGCTTTTGCTAACGTGGTCTTACCCACTCCAGGCATCCCATCTAAAAACATATACCTACAAGGAATAATACCTGGCCAACGCCTTGGATTCTTCAAATAAAGCACCACCTTTTTTACAAAATCTGGAGCATCTTGATACACCGATTCCATTTCTGCAATCGTTGCCCCATGAAATAATGGTAACTCTTCGGCCTTGCCCGGACTATAACCTGCACTGGCACCGGCTGCCGTTGTACCTGCAACTTTTTCAACGGCTTTTGGCGCTCCAAACTTAGGCACTACACCTTTGGACGCACCTCTTTTAGGGGGTCCGAATTTGGGTGATCCGAATTTAGGTCTTACACCTTTGGGCGCACCTGATTTACCAGTGCCACCAGCAGAAGCGGCTGCAGGGGCAGCGCCTCCAGAATCGGCAGAAAATGAATACATTGGAACTAATAGAAGTGAGAAAAGAAATAGGGCTCGATTACTACCTCTCCATGACCGTTGCTTAACTGCCATGATAAACCCTTAAGATAAAAATATGTTGAAAACATTCCTACTTTTGGATTATCCTCTTATTTTTTTAAAAAGCAAGCAAAAGAAAGGCTTTTATTGTAATTTAATTCAATATGAAAATTACACACAAAAAAGGCCTCGAAGAGCTGTGCCAAGGATATTACTTGTAGATAAGCCCACTTTATATACAATAAAGACGCTAATGGACTCTAAGAAAATATCTATTATTTAGAAAATAAGCATGCAATCGAATAAGCGAACAATAATTATTAAAGACCAAACGTACGATTCACTTGAGAGTGCTGCTAAAGCATTCGGAAGACACCGAAACACAGTCGATTATCGCCTTTCAAAGGGCTGGACTCCTGAGCAAGCTATGGGGCTTGTGCCGCCTCCAAATTTTGCATGTAAAACTCCTGGTATTCCTGTCCAAGTAAAAAATCAAAAGTTTAAAACTATAAAAGCTGCTGCAAAACATTTCAATCGAGCCTATACACACGTCATCGAAATGTTAAAAAAAGGCCGCTCCATTGAACAAGCGCTTGGTCTGGTTAAAAGATACGAACCCTTACAATCAAAAAATCCAGAACTAGGCTCTGTTGACTTTTCATCGTAACCATAAAATTACTCCAACAAATGAAAGAAAAGCTGAAAAATTGCGAGCAGACTTATCAAATCGAGAAAAAACACGTCTGAAGTATTTCATTTTTCCAAAAAAACATTCGATTGC
>JAJCZE010000014.1 GCA_029262555.1 Candidatus Babelota bacterium
GAACGGAGGGGGTCCCCGTGGAGCGGGGTAAAACGGAGTGAGAAATGAGCGCAGCGTTTACTAGTGAGCCTGTCGAACTGTCAGGACGAACGGAGGGGGTCCCCGTGGAGCGGGGTAAAACGGAGTGAGAAATGAGCGCAGCGTTTACTAGTGAGCCTGTCGAACTGTCAGGACAAACGGAGGGGGTCCCCGTGGAGCGGGGTAAAACGGAGTGAGAAATGAGCGCAGCGTTTACTAGTGAGCCTGTCGAACTGTCAGGACGAACGGATGGGGTCCCCGCTAGGCTTTGGCAAAGCGGGGTTAAACGGTTGGGGTCTCAACGCCAGTTAGGTAAAACGGAGAGAGCGATGAACGCAGCGTTTACTGCTGAAGTATCCCAGTCTACGCCAAGGCTACGACGGGCACGGCAGGGCGAACCGAAAGAAAAAGTCTTATAGGTTTTTTCTATAAAAGCTAGATCTCATCATTTAGAATTTTTTCACGATACTGCGCCATCAGCTGCACCATGAAATGAAGATTATGAATAGAAGCAAGCGTATAGCCGGTCATCTCTTTTGCTTTAAAAAGATGATGCAAATAAGCTCGCGTATAATGCTTGCAAGTATAGCAGCTACACCCAGAGTCTATCGGCTCAAAAAGCTCTCGATTAATTGCATTAGCAAGCTTTACAAACCCCTGAGATGTAAATAACGTACCATGCCGCGCAGAGCGAGTAGGATGAGAACTATCAAACGTATCAAGCCCGAGCTTGATACATGGTTCAAGCGAAAACACATCACCAATGCCAAGTAAATGGTTTGGTTTATCCGTTGGAATATACGGCATTAAATGCCCAAGCATTTCTATCATCTGCTCACGCGTTTTTCCAAGACTCCCACCAATCGCAAATCCATCAAATGGCATTGCTGTAAGCGTCTTTGCGCTTAATGCGCGCAGCTCTGGATCTACGCCACCATGAATCACTGCATACATCGCTTGGCCGTTAGGATTTTTTAGATGCTCATCAAGTGAACGTTTTTCCCATCGATGGGTGCGATGCAACGATTCAATCAGCTGCTTTCTATCAATGTGATAGGGAGGAAGTTCATCAAACGGAATAATAATATCAGCACCCAATGCTTTTTGCGCTTGTACAGACGTCTCGGGCGTAAGAAGAATTTTTTTGCCATCCCGATACGAGCGGAATAATACGCCATCTTCTGAAATATTCAAAACGGCGTTATCGCCCTTTTTTCTACCCTGACTTTTGAGCTCATCTTTCACAGTGCCATACATCAAACTAAATACTTGAAAGCCGCCCGAATCGGTAATAATCGGCTGCTTTCGATTCATGAAGGTATGCAGACCACCCGCCTTTTGAATCACATCTGCTCCCGGCTGGAGCATCAGATGATACGTATTGCAAAACATCAGCTGCAGCCCCAAATCATCCACTTGCTTTGAATCAAGTGATTTCATCGTAGCATTGGTGCCCACCCCTACGAAATTAGGCGTATCGATAATGCCGTGCGGCGTATGAATACGGCCAACTCGAGCACCTGATTTTTTTGATTTATGTATGAGTTCGAAGCGAAATTGATTTTCCATACCCCCAGTATACCAAGAAAACAACGTATTTACAGCACTTATTGCTTGCAGGCAGCCTCCCCGACCTTGTACAAAAACTAAATAAAAATATGCCAATACTCGCTACAACCCTTGACCACTCCAACCCAGAGAACTACTATATAAAGTAGTGATGAAGGCCAAGGAGCTAAAAACTAAGTCGGAGATAATCAGATGATTCAATGGCGTATTGAATATTGGAATTCCGGAACAGGAAAAGGCGCCATAGAAAAATGGTTTGATAAGCTTACGCGCGAGCAATTTAAGTCGATTGCTAAAGAATTAAGTGCATTAGAACTAGCAGGAAAAGATCTTAAACTGCCACACAGCAAGGCGCTTGGTAAAGGATTATTTGAACTGCGGGAAAGAAAATTTGGATATCGAATTTATTATACATTTCAAGGCAAACAGATAATCATATTGCTTTCAGCCGGAGATAAAAAAACACAGGCAAAAGATATTACTGTTGCACGAAAACGACTGTTACAAGTTTAGGGATCTTAATATGAAAACAAAAAGCTTTAAAAAATATTTAGAACAACGACTCACCAAAAATGAAATTGCTGATCTTAAACGACAAGCCGATCGAGAAATAAAAATTTTTAAAGAATTACAAACTACCATTGCTGAAATGACACAAAACTACATGGAAAAAAACAATATTGGCTTTAATGAACTTGCACGAATTTTTAGCTGTAGCCCATCTCAACTGGTAAAAATTCAACGAGCTGAAGCAAATCTTACCATGTCTTCTATCGCCAACATTCTTGCTTCGATCGGAAAAGATTTAAGCGATATTTTTAAAACAAGAAAAAAATAGCTTATTTACAGCGTTTATCGCTTGCAAATCGCATAAAAAGACCTCATACTAGCCATCATTAACAATTTCAAATGAAGGTTATCCCTATGCAAAAAATGTTACTTATATCACTCATCACTTTAGCGCTCATTACACCGCTTCAATCAATGAGTATGCAACACGGCGGTGCAGCAGCCGCAGCTGCACAATGCCTTGGTGCTCAATGTAAAAAAAAGCCAAAAATGGGCTGTAGACTGTGCAAAGAAATTTTGTATTGCTGCAGCAAATGCAAAAGAAACGCTGCTCGAACGCATGCAGAAACATGCAGCAAAAATGAGAATGCTGGAGCTGCAGCAGCTGCAAAAGAAAGTGCGGATAAAGTTGAAGCTGATACCGATGGCACGATAAGCATTGCCGATGCATTGAAACTTTCTCAAGAATCGTTTAATGAACTCTCACTCGAAGAACATGTTGCACTCACACAAAGCGCTGATATAACAAACCCTAATCACCGCAAACTTCTTGGTATGCTTGCCAAGTTGCCACACGAACGAGAAGCTGCTATTCGTCAACAGATAGCACAGGAAATTGGATTCGAATCTCTTGGAAGTGCTATGAGTGCGTTACTCAGATCCTTCGGTGTAGCCACAGCATCAGCATCACCAACGGAGTAGAAATCCCGACTACTACCATTTTGATTGCGTAGCTTACTGCCACGATATCAAACATGTTGGTAATAATGCCGAGCCAATACAAAATAAATGAAAAAGAAAGCGTATCGAAAAATTGAGATATACTCAGCGAAAGTGCGTTGCGCACCATGAGCATATGATTGGGCCAAAGACGCTTAAAAAAACGAAATAAAAGATAGTCGATTATTTGCGCAATTAAAAATACTCCGATTGATCCAGCAATGAGCCATGGAGCTACTGCAAAAATTGCGTGATAATGGCCATGCATACTATCATATGTGCTTGGCCCATACCCCAAATGTACATAGCTCACCACCGCATAAAAAATTGCACAAAAAAACGTCGTTGGAATAGTGCGCTTTGCTACCTGCGGGCCATAGAGCTCATTGAGCAAGTTAAAGCTTAAAAGTGATCCAATAATGAATGCATCTGCGCAGGTTGCATTCAATCCAAAAAGCGTTGTCTGCTTGAGTACAAACATATTTGCAAGGATCATTTGCAATACAGAAAACGCCACTAAGGCCGATTTGCCTAAGCGCAATGCGATGAATGTAGCTATTGCTATGATTACGATATGTGCGAGAAGTATTAATTCGTTGTACATGTATTTACCTAAAGTCATTCGAATAACCCTTCGACAAGCTCAGGGCGAACGGCTTTTTAAGTAACCCAAAACTGTCTTTCGTTTCAATAAAAATGATCAGTGTTCAATCAAAGTTCCTTCAGGCTCACTCGTAAACACTGCGCTCATTTCTCACTCCGTTTTACCCCGCTCCACGGGGACCCCCTCCGTTCGTCCTGACAGTTCGAC
>JAJCZE010000015.1 GCA_029262555.1 Candidatus Babelota bacterium
ATGCTATTGAGTGCTTCTTTGGCAAGATAAAGCATTTTAGAAGAATATTTTCACGATATGAGAAGCTTGCCCAGTCGTATTTATCTTTTTTACATATTGTAGGAGCGCTAATATGGCTCAGATAAATTTTTGTTCACAGAACCTAGTAAAACAGCTTCTTTCTGTCTTACATAGCGATCAAATTGCGGCAAAAGATACATCTGGTAAAACAGCACTCATGCATTCCCTTTGTGCTGGCCAAAACAAAACCTTTACATTGTTGAGTAATCATTACGATATAAATCCGGCAAAAGACATCCACGCCCTTTTGAAAAAAGTAATTCAGGCTTCTAATGAAGAGCTCGTTTCTTTCTGCAATTCTGCACCCGCTTTCTATGAAGATGGATATGAAGATTTTCATACAGCATGGAAATTGTTTTCTAAAGAAGAAAAAAATCGCATAGCACTTGTTCAGTCATTGCTTAAAAAAGCGCACCCCGAAACAGAATGGCACGCTTCATGCCTGAAAGAACTCGGCAAAAAAGCAGGATTGTCCGATGATGACGTCCAGATAAAAGAAGGCGATGACACTGTAAAAAAAGCTTTATTTACAGCTTTAAAAACCAATAATTCGTCTCTTTTTAAAATGCTTTTATCGCGATTAAATCCTAAGTATTTAAAAGCACAAGATGATGAAGGAACGTCTCTTTTGAGTATGGCAATTAAGTCATTAAACGATACTGGTGATGAACATCAAGCGCACAAAACAGTCAACATTGTACTTGATAACATCGCGGCTCATGCACCTGAAGTATTGTGCTTGCAAGATAAATGGGGAGTAACTCCTTTGCACTATGCAGCATGGTGGCGGCACTATGATATTGCAAAGTCTCTCATTGAACGATTAACGCCTGAGAAAATCAGTCTTCAAGATGACAAGGGAACAACTCCACTTATGGCATCTGTATCATACTACAGCGCTCTCTATTTAGCTGACATTGACCCGAGAATTACGGCGATGATTTTAAATGCGGGTTTATCTCTTGAGCAAATTCAGCTCGTAGATAATAGTGGAAAATCAGCTTTAACTTGGATTTATGATGGTGATGCTGAATCTGAAAAGGCAAAATCATTGATTCAAGGTCAAATACATGGGCTGTCGTCGAGCCTCTCTTAACAGGAACTTCTATGAATGATTATACATTTCACGAGTGGAAGCAGGCATGCGATCATTTGCCGCGTTTTGATGCTTCACAAACTAACTCATACGTTACTGCTATAAATAAGCAATTATTTTTAGATGAACTTGATAGGTTTCTTGAAACAATGCGCAAGCAATTTCAAACAATTGATTGGATAGGAAAAAAGCAATTAGTAGTGCCTCAATCTGATGAGTTTGTGGCTCATGTAGAAAAACAAATAATACCGTCGAATGCCGTCATTGGTATTCATGGTGATCTACATGGCGATACTCATGCTCTGAATGATTTTATAGTGCATTTTGCAAACCAGGGATACCTCGATCCTGAAAACCCCTTCAAAATAATTAAAAATAATTTTTATCTTCTTTTTTTGGGTGATTACGTTGATCGAGGATGGTATGGCGCAGAAGTGCTCTATACCATTATGCGATTGAAAAATGAAAATCCTGATAATATCTTACTGGTTCGCGGAAATCATGAAGAAGAGATTTCAAATTTAAAATATGATTTTGCACGGGAATTAGAAGCAAAAATATCCAAAGAGCTCTATGGCACATGCATGGCAAACATTAAACAACTATATAACAGTCTTCCACTTGCCATTTATCTAGGCGTTAAAAACACAGAAATAAGTAACGTGATTCAATGTTGCCATGGCGGCATTGAGCTCGGATACGATCCGCAGGCTTTATTAAACTATGATTCAGATCGTGTTGCCCAACAGATTGAAACATTAGTGCGAAAAGACCTTATGCTTGAGCTTGATGGAGTGCCATTTGATAAAAAACGAGTAGGGATTCCCCATGAAATTCTTGATATAAATGGATTTATGTGGAGTGATTTTACGGTGTTACCGCAAGAGAATGAAAACATCGCACTCATGCGACGCGATAATTATAATGGATGGGTGTTTGAGTATGGACGCCGTGCGACGCAAAAAATACTGAATGAATGGAGTAGCGATACGGTAAAAGTACGCTCCATTTTCCGAGCGCATCAACATGGTGAAAAGCCAATGCGCACTCGCATACTCAATGAAGATAACTTAAGCCATCCTGACGATGCCGGAATCGGAAAATTATGGTTGGAAGAAAGCGATCAAACTGTGCCAAATATGCTCAGTAATGTAGCAGTAGTCACCTTCGCTGTTGCGCCAGGCGCGGCTCCTTATCATTGGCCAAATCATGCATTTGGAATTTTGCATGTTGCCCATGAATATGAAAAATGGCGCTTAAAAATAAAACTGAAGGAACTATGAAATACGAATCGAATACAATGGTTGTAGTTATTGATCTTGAATGCAATCAGCCAAGTAACACTATTATCGAGCTTGGATATGTAATTGGTGATCTAGCTACGGGAAAAGTAAAACGTAAAAAATCAATTATTATAAATCCAAAAGAGGAACTTTCGGAAATCATTATTGAACTCACCGGCATTTCGCAAAAACGAGCTGATCAAGGCACAACACTGCAATATGCCTATGATGAATTTCTCAAAGATGTTGCACAAACTAAAGCGCTTACTATTATTCATCAATGGGGAATTTGGGATGCGCAGCTCCTAAAAAATCAACTTAATAATCCTGAAGCATGGCAATTTGGCCGACGTTGGATTGACATCAAAGCGCTTGCGCAAGCATCGGCAATTATTAATGAACAACCGCCAGTTGGAGGGCTTTCACGAATATGTAGCCGCTTTGGATTACATGTGGATAAAAGAAAAGCACATTCTGGCAGCTACGATGCGGATATGACATTTCAGCTGTATGTAAAGCTTGCAGGTATGTTGAAAAAACAAGGCTAAAGGATAAAAATGAAAAATCAAAATCACACACCGCTTATAGATGCCACAATAAAAGGCAATTATGAGTTAGTTAAGAATCTTTTGAAAAGTGGAGCCAATGTTGATGAGCAAGGTGAGTTTGATGAAACTGCCTTAATGCATGCTGCCCAGCAAAACGATACCAAAATGATTGAACTATTATTGCATGCGGGCGCAAATATTGAGGCTCAGAATTATATCGGCTTTACACCGCTTATGAGAGCAATATATGATCAAAAAGAAAATGCCGTTAGGCTATTGGTTGATAGAGGAGCTGCTATCAATATAGAAGGTGAAGATGCCCAAACCCCTCTAATATTAGCCACTCCGCCGAGTAAAAAAAATATAGAAATCATGCGAATATTACTAGAATCAGGTACAGACATTAATGCTACCAACTCTGATGGCTGTACCGCTTTAATGTATGCTATAGGATTTGGACGTGATGAAATTGTAGAGCTAATGCTTAAAGCCGGAGCTATTGTAAATAAGGGAGATTTAACACGAGCTGCCGCAGGTAATCATGTCAAAATCGCTGACTTGCTGTTGCAACATGGAGCTGAAATAAATGAAAAATATTTTGACGGCAAAACCGCTTTAGAATATGCAATCGAATTTAAGCACGATGCTATGATTGAACTGCTCAAGCGATATGGAGCTAATTAACACTTATATCAATAAAGTATAATCACAATGAGCACACTAAAAACATTTCAATCTAACATTAAATTAAAGCTTACTCCTCGCGCAATTGATGGCCGATACATTCCATATCAAGTGCATGAAATTGCCGACAACATTTTCACGAACGCTTCTTTTGAAAAGCTTGTCACGCTGTTTAATGAAGCGATTGAAATGAATAGTGAGCATCTTATTAATGCCATCGCTCGATGTCTTGCGTATAAAAACAGCCCGAAAGCGGAAAAATTCGCCTCGCATTATTCTGGCAAGGTTGCAAAGTTCCTCAAGAAGCATCTCAAGCTACGAGAGTGGGGCATAGAGAAAGAATATAGTATTGCTGATCTCATCACCGAAAAGCCGAACGAATTTAGAGTAGAAGATAATAAAGGCAGAGGCGCATTGCACATTTCAGAATCTATTACGAGTTTATACGGCATTAAAAACATTTCTAAAGTCATAGATATTTCTAGTGTAAATGAGCTTGAGCTAGATTGGTCGGATGTACTTAATAAGCCAATCCTTGAAAGAGAGAATGATCCTGATTTTCCAGAAAAACCATTTAAACATTTTCATGCTCTTAAAACATTGAAAATTACAGAATGGCAAACGCTTCCATCTGATCTTTTGTTCGGAATTTCAAATTTAGAATCATTAGAAATCATTGGAAAACAGATAGCTACAGTCCCGAAAAGTTTTTTTAAAGGATTGCATAATTTAACCATACTTTCACTCTCTGGAGTGTTTGTTACAAAGCTACCGGAATCCATATTTGATGATTTAGGCCAGTTACGAATTTTAAAACTATCTTTGAAAAAAGGAGTGGAGGCGTTTGCGCTTGGGTATAAGGTAAGCCTTCCTGCCGACATTTTTAAAAAACTCTCTCAATTAAAATTCTTAGATCTTTCTAATTGCTATATAAGACACCTTCCGGAGAATATTTTTGCATCCCTTTCTCAACTAAAGATCCTGTTGCTTGAGAATAATAATCTTGCAACCTTGTCACCGAATATTTTTCAGGGTTTACATTCTTTAGAAAAATTATGCTTGTGCTATAACTCTATGGAAACTCTTCCCAAAAAAATCTTACGCGGCCTTACCAATCTAAAACAGTTTGAAATGACGAACTGCAGAAAGCTTTCTTTTCTTCCACAAAGTCTATTTGAAGGACGAATCGAGATCGAAATGATAGACCTTCGCCACAACAAGCTGCATAAGTTGCCACCTGAATTTTTTAAAGACCTGTTGTGGTTAAAAAATCTTTATCTTTACGGCAGCGAATTGAAAAAAATACCTACTGATTTGTTTCAAAGATTAGAGAGCCTTGAGACACTTGGATTAGGAAATTGTTTTTTGAAATCACTTCCACCTCACATTTTTGATGATCTTGTTAATCTAAAGCGGCTCGATCTTTTTGCAAACGCTTTGACTGAACTGCCGGAAAGCGTATTTAGTAAGCTTAAAAAGCTTGTATATCTTAATCTTGAAAACAACGCATTGAAAACAATTTCAGAAAACGTATTTCAAGGGGTACAAGAGGAGCTGACTGAATTAAACTTAGAGGGCAATCAAATTTCTGATCTTCCGGTCGGGATTTTTAAAAATTTGGAAAATTTAGATAAACTCAATTTGGGAGACAATCAATTAAAAACGCTTCCCTATGATATTTTTTCAGATTTAGTAAGTCTTTCTCATTTGGATTTGTTTGACAACTACATGCACTATTCAGACTGGTTTGTACGGCTTCCACAAATAACAAGCTTGAGTATATCGACGCTCGATCCCGTTATCGGTGAAGGTGTTCTCTGGAAGCGGTATTTAGAATATTTTTCTGTTTCGGGAAAATTGCGCCGTTTGGATGAGCATCATTTTAAATATCTTGATGGGCTTAAGATCCTTACCTTGAATTGTCAGGAGGTAGAGCTGCCTAAAAACTTTCCTGATCTCGTACCCCGGCTTGAACAGTTGAATCTCAATGGCACTCGAATCAAGGGCAAAATGAAAAAAGATATTGAAAAATGGTTTGCCAAACATGATTGTGTTATTACTCTTTAAATGCGCTTTTCCGTATAATACATAGCTTGAGTAAAGATATCTTTCAATTCGTTGCCAGTAAGATCAAGAGATCGTTTTTTTGAGCAATACAGGTCAACTGCTGTTCGTATTGCATCTCCCATACCTAACGATTCGGAAACGGGCTCTTCTACAGAACCTGTCATTTGATATTCTCGATGAGCAGAATGAAAAGAGATAATATTCCTATCAACAACTCTTCCTTCTGTAGTGATTTCAGCTACTAATTGAGCAACGCCTATTGAATCACCTTCGCCGTAATGCACTTTCCCATTATTTTTGGCATCGAATAAGGATTTGAGTTCTGGATAATAGAAAACGATATGATCAATTAAGCTGCCATCAGTCATATTTACGGAGTACGTTAATTGATTTTTTTCAAGTGAACCTCCCTTGACCATGGTTGAATGACGATCTCCACCACCTACACTATCATCAATAACAATGAGATTGTTCTTTTCTCGTTTTAAAACAAAAATACCAGAAAATTTCCCCATGGCATCCTTTGGCCAGTCATAGCCATATACTACATGATATTTATTATTAATTGAGCCAATGTATTTCCATTTAAATTTTTCGCAATAATCAAAAATATCTTCCTCTTCTGCTTCCAGCTTTCGAAGATTTAATCCGCCCGGCACCCTATAGCCAGAACCTCCAAGCCCAAACACTGCATGCATACTCGTATCGGAAATAGGACTACCTTTGTACATAAGATCTTTCGGTAGATTTTGAGGGTTTTTTAGAGACTCTTTAACATCATACTTAGAGCGCTGTTGTATTCTTCGAATCATAGAATCTAATTGATCTTTATTGTGAATATAATCAATTACTTTCAGACAAACACCCTCTCGAGACACTACAGCAATTGTGGAAAATGTCCCTCGGCCTTCTTGAAACGATGCATACGCTTCAATAACGTAATATTTTTTATCAATCGTATCGATATACTTCCAAGAAAATGTATCTCCATTTAGATTTGGATCAGTTATTTCGCCTTTTTTTTCACGTTCGGCATATTCATCAAGATTAATACCTACCACTAACGGACCCGGGCCTCCAAGACAAAGAAACTCAGACATTATTGCATTTGAAATAGGTAAGCCTTGATAGAAAAGTTCTTCAGGTAAAGCAGAAAGCATATCAAGATGTTCCTGTATTACCTCTTTGCTACGATATCCCATATCAAGAGCTGTTTTACCTTCATAATTTTGCTGTAATATTTGCTCACTCGTTAACCGAGAAAGAAGAAGAGCGAGGATGTCTATTTGATCGTCGTATGCAGCATAAAAAAGCACAGTTTGCTGTTCCCAATCTTTGACGTTCAACTGCTCTGGGGAAAGCCGAGATAAAATAGCATGTACTATTTCAGTATTATCCTTATGATACTCTTCTTTATTTAAATATTTGATTGCCCACATTAATGCAGTTTCTCCACTTGCATTTTGAGCATTAATTTGTTCAGAGGTGAGACCACTTTGCAACAACGAATTCACCTTATTTGTATGCTTCCAACTTGCAGCAAACATTAATGGAGTCCAGCCTTCATTATCAGGTAAATTAATACAATCCGTAGATATTCCTGATGCTACAATAACATCTACAATTTCACACTCTTTTTTATAATTCCAACGCTTGTATGAATCGCACGCCCAATGCAGTGCAGTTTTTCCATTGCAATCTTGTGCAGAAATGTGCTCATGAGTAATGCCAGCTTGTAGTAGTTGAGACACAACATCAAAATGCCCTTCTTGAGCTGCTATAATGAATGCGGTTCTTCCATGAAAATCAGGCTTCATAAGCTCAGAAAGAGATATACTTGGATCATCAAGTAGCGCTTGAAGTGAAACTGTATCATTTTTAGCTGCTGCAGCAATTGCTTGAAAAGCAAAAGGGTGTTCAATAGCATTATCGAGCACAGAAAGCAGTAATTCAACCACTTCTTTATGGCCACGAATAGCAGCGTGTTCTATAGCCGTATTGTTATAATATCCATCATTATATTCTTTATCGGAAAGTAAAATATGCTCAGAAGATATTCCCCATTCTAATAAAAGAGAAACCACTTCTCGATGCCCTTGTTTGCACGCCATCATAAGAGCCGTTTCTCCCCAACTTGTAGGACATGAAACCTGTTCAATAGAAAGACCCTGTTTTAAAAGCAGAGAAACAATTTCGTGATGCCCATCAAGCGCGGCCCACATCAAAGCATTTTTGCCTGTTCCATCTTTTTTCATAATAAGATCTTTATCGGCTCCAGCTTCAATAAGCATAGCAACGATTTTTCTGTTGCCCCCCATTGCAGCGCGGTGAAGTACGAGCGACATCTTGTTCGTATTCAGTAACTCGAGAGCAAATCCCTTTTTGATCATATCTTTAATGAGTGCTATATCATTATAAAACGCCGCATCAGCTGCCAGTCGAGGATCAAAATTTTCTTTCGTCATATACGAAAAAAGCAACATGCGCATTTGCGTATTACACGCATACTCACTAGTTGAAGACGTATCGGCACGATCATAGGTAATGAGTTTATCTGCAGGTAAACGATCAGCAATAAGCTTTACAACGTCTACATGCCCCTTATTGAGGGCAAACATAAGTGCAGTTCTATCTAATAAAAGTTCTCCGCTATTAATTTGCTCCGGAGTAAGCCTACCATTCAAAAGTAAGCAAACAACATCTACATGCCCCCTTTTAGCTGCATGCATTAAAGGTGTTTTTTCCAATCTAGCATCCCTGCAATTTGGATCAATTCCAGGCACCTTCAAAAGCAGAGCAACTCTTTCAACATCACCTTTTTTGGAGGATTCAATCAGTTGAGCATGAACCTCATCTAATGATATAATTGAGCATTTTTGCTTCAGTCGAGTAGAGCATCCAGATAGCAAAGCTATACTCGCTAAAGCAAAAAAAAATTGATTTCTAAACATATGGTACTCCAATTGTGTTCGATTTGCGCATAGCTACAAACCGCTTTATAATTACATAATACAATGACAATAACATATTCTAATACGCCTGCCACCATGATAATTGATCACACAGAACGCACCGTTTCAAATTCCAATAGCCCTATTCAATTCACGTTACCAAAAAGTGAAAATAGCTCTTGGCCATACTGGTATCGCTATCTAGAAATTAATGGGAAAAAAGCATTCGAAACGGGAAATATTTGTGGAACATGTAATGGGTTTTTCCGTCGATTGCCTGGCGAAAAAAAATATAACATTGCCATTGCTCAACAGCTTTCAGAAAGCTTGAATACTGGACTTAACTCACTAAATACTCACATATTGCAGCAAGCAGAAATGCTTGTACCTAATGGAGAGTATTATGTGTTTTTAAAAAATATAAAACCTCAAATATGTAAATCCGGAAATGAGATTGACTTTTTCCACCATGAATTGACGAATAAAGAGAGAATGCATCCGAATAACCCAAACACCTTTTATTTCCGATTACCTTCCCTTAAGTATACATCTGCATTTATATACGATTTATCCATCCCTACCTATAACATGAAATATGAAAAAAAAACGCATATGCTTCTTGAAAGTTTGGTGCCACTTATTTCTTACGAACTTCTGGATAACTCTCGAATAGATTACTATCGAAAAAAATTACGCTCAGGCGAAACACCGACTGTTTTTGCTCTTGGAATATGGGACAAACTTACTTGTTTAAATAATGATACTATTGATATGTATGACTTTTTAGCCAACTACATTATCGACGGGCACCATAAGGCATATGCAGCGGCTTTAGAAAACAAATCAATTTCACTATTAACATATGTTAAAAAGGATAATTTGGTGAATGAAAGAATTATTGATTTAGATCTTATTCAAGCAATAGTCAATCAAAAATAGCCATCACAAATCCCATTCCATAAGCGCATACTTAAAGGCCGTTGCAATAGTTTCACTGGGATTCTTTTTTAGATAGTTCAAGGCACTCCAAACTTCTTCAGATGATAAATTGTACTCGATAGCTGCATTGAGCGCTTCACTAATAAACTTAAGCTCGTTTTTGTGATCTGTATTATTACTTTTTTTCATCATACAACTTCCTTCTAACTTCCATAAGTGCCAATCCCAAGAGGTTTAATCCTTTCCACTTTTCTGGATCAGAAGCATTCGGATTATCTTCAGCCATCCCAATTCCCCAAATGGTATCAACCGGACTCGCTTCTACTAAAACCGCATCTCCTGTTTGAAGCAAAAACGATTTCAATGATTCACTTTGTGAAAATTTTGCATAATTTCCTTTTACGGCAATAGCCAATCTATGCTTTTCCCATGCAGATTGATCAAAGTTTTTAACCTGACGCCCGAGCAATTTTGCCTCTTTTGGAGACGTAACATGTATTATCTGTTCAAACGTAGTCTGATCTTTAAATAACTTCGCCTTTTGCGCCATCATATAATGCTCTGCAGTGTGATACGTAGTATCATCAACTGTAAAGGGCGCCGGATACCATTGAGAAAGGCAACTTTTCCCAATTGTCCCATTTTTTTTAGGCTGATGACCCCAGAAAAAAAGCATCATTTTTTACCCTTTAGTTATTATTTTGCATCATACAATCATACAGTTGTTTTCCAAATTGACGTGCCTCAGAAAGTGTAAGCTCTCTTTTTCCTTTTTCTAGTAACCCATTTGCCACATCATAGGCGCAACAATGCTTATCATCTGCACAAATACATCGGTAAGCATGATACTTTTCAAAATCAAGCCAAAGACCAACAAGTTTTGAAGTATACACATCGTTTTCAATCGGCTCATCTAAATTAACTTCGTATATCGGTGAAAACCCTGAAATTGCCGGAGGAGGATAGCTTTCATCGATCGATTTACTTGTTAGTACGTGTATAACATTATCAATCGTTTCACAGGATGCATATCGTAGTATATTTTCATTATGCGATAATACTCTAATGATTCCGCCGTGCCCTCGATCACCCGCCGCAATTTCTCCTGCATTTTGGATAGTATCTCCACTCCTTCGTATTACTCCTAAAAAGGCAAATCGCCCCGTCCCACTTGTGTCATAACTACCAGAAAGAATGATATGCTTATCTTTGTAGCTTGCTATGTATTCATATTCATCACATATCGTATATTCAGGCGATACATCATTCGGTCCGTATGTAAGTCTATAGGTATTCTCAAATGTTACTTTTCCATTTTGATAATCACACATTATGTGCCCTTGATCTTGAGATTGCGCCCCATCAGCAAAAAGAGATACTATTGGTTGCGGATCAAAACGAGAGCTGTCGCCAAACTGTGTAGCTAAAACGCACGATGGATGAAGAGGGCTTGCCTGATGAAGCAAGTCTGAATGGAATGTATTTTTTTTATGAACTATACAACCTGAAAGAAAGACCACACATAGCACGGCTAATGTTACAAATTTGTTGCTACTTACAATCATTTTCACTATACCTTCATATGTGTTACACATACATTGCTGACGCAAATCATACAGAAGTAAAACAAACTCTACAAATCTGCGCTCACGCAGTATACTACTCGAAAATTTAAAAAAAGGGATCACCCATGAAACGCTTATTTTGCGCTATCACACTACTGTGCACTCTTTCAAATTATGCTGCTGGTCCAACTGCTACGTTCAGCAACGATCCACGCGATTTTTTTTATACATACGTTAATGGCGAAAAACATACCATTATCGGAACAATTTTCCTTAATAACCAATTCTTTGTAGAAATTTGCTCAGATGATGGCACTCATAAACTGATTGGAAAAAATGATGTTGTGTATGATATGCCTGATTTGAGTCAGTTAAATGGAATTAATCTAAGTACTACAAGAGGCAGACAAACTCGCGATCAAGCCTTTTATGCTTCAGAACTGCGAAAAGCACAACATAACCCAAATATTATCTTTGTATCACTGCTTTTTCATTCATTTGGTGTGTATGGCGCATATAAACTGGTAAGAAAAGCCATTAAGAAATATAAAGGGGCCCAGAAGGCAAAACCAAAAACAGCAACAGCTTGACATTCGCCCAATAAAAAGCTTACAAAGACCTATCAATTCCCCCCTCTTCCATTGCATTCTTCAATATCTACTTGATATAATCTAAACAGATAGTTAAAAAAACAATGCATAGGGGGCATTATATGAAGAAAAATCGGCTTATTATATTTATTATCCTCGCGCTAATGGCAAGTCAGATGACCTTTGCGCAAAAAATACCACAACCATCGCAATCTCCGTCTCAATGGGTTTCATGGTATAGTCGAATCAGGAAATTAAGCTAAGCAGCAAATCGCTTGTTTCTAGGCGTATAATTTGATTATTCCTATCTAAATTATAAGTAAGTATCGCAGAGAGTGC
This sequence comes from Candidatus Babelota bacterium, assembly GCA_029262555.1. GTDB lineage: Bacteria > Babelota > Babeliae > Babelales > Vermiphilaceae > JAJCZB01. The sequence continues at coordinate 12,123 of JAJCZE010000015.1, forward strand.
TTGCGAAAAAAAGCTCGTTATTGAACGAGCTTTTTTATTAATAATTTGCAAGCGGTCTTTGAGGATACTAAAGGAAGTTTCTACAATTTGTCTGCGCCTTAACATTCCTAAAATCTTTTTAGAAATGGGTGTTTTTTTCATATTTTTTCTTCCTTTTGTAATCAAAGTTATTTTGCACGCCTTTAATTCTTTAGCTTTTTTAAGCCCCAAGTACCCTTTATCTCCAATCAAATATCCAGCAACGCCTTTCACCATTTTTTCATCTAATGCAGCAATATCGGATGTTGATCCGTTTGTGAATTTAAATGAAACAATGTCCATATCTTGATTGATTATAAGGTGCAATTTAAATCCGAAGTACCAGCCATTCATGTTTTTTCCCGAGCTTGCAAATCCTTTTCCTAGTCGAGATCTAAATCGATAACCAACCGAACAAAGAGGTAAAGGGGTTGAGTCAATCACATAAAAATCAGCTTTTTTTTGCTTATTAAATTGTGAAAGTGCGGTGTTTATGATACCCAAATGTAAAAAATTTGATTGAAGCCCATAGCAAAATTGTTGATAGCTTGGCAATTGAGAAAACTCATTTTTCATGCATTTCTTAATCAAGTAATAAAGCTGTTTATTTGTTTCTATCCCAAGCTTTTGCTTGATTATTGCTATCGTTAAAAACTCAGACCTGCTGAGCTTTTTTCTACGTCCAATTTTTGAAATTTGAATTTTTTTATCAATTAAACTTGTTAGATTGTCAATTAAGCAGTAAATTTCTTCTAAGTTTGGGATCATCTTTACTCCTGATTCTTTGATCGGAATTTTGGAGTTTTATACGATGATCCCAACTTTTTTTCAAGCTTTTAATTTCCTGATTCGACTATGGTATAAATCCCTTCGCACTCCTACCAGACAAGATCTTTTGCGAGCCCGACAGTATGTTAATAGCAAGTGGCGTTGTTTGCGACGTGGTGAAAAATGCACAAAAAAAGAACGCAATCTTTTACGAGGACTTACTGTAGCTACAGGAGCAAGTGTGATTGGAACAGGAGGGGCGATTATTGCTCACAGACAACATGAAAGGGCATTAAAAAAGCATCGCCGATTCACAAAGAGTGCTTTAGATCAAATCGGAGAAACTGCTGTGGAAGAAGAATCAGCATTTAATCAACGATCTAAAGATATAGTCATAGATATTGCTGATGCATGTGGCGAGAGATTCACCCCTGGATATAAAGCCGAAGAGATGGCGCCAATATTTCAAAAAATTGATCTCGGTATCAATCCTAATATTAACTATAATGGAAATACCGCTTTAATAATGGCAATTAGATGTAATTTTAAAGATCTTACAACACGTCTTTTAGCTATTCCAGGAATTAATCTCAATAAACAGAATGGGGCCGGAAATACTGCGCTAACATTAGCTGGCAGTAAAGATCTTATAGAAACCCTTCTGAAAAAGGGCGCCGATCCTAATGCTGGTGATGAAATCACTCCCCTCATAGCATCAATTAACTGGTTATCAGCTATTAATCTTCTATTAGAATACGGAGCAAACCCAAACCAACCGGGCCAAGGTGGAACTACACCTTTAATAGCCGCCTTGCTCAGCAAACACATAAACACCTCAGTTATAACAAGACTTATTGAAGCAGGTGCAGATGTTAATAAGTACAACAGATCTCGTAACGAAACTCCACTATCCACTGCTATAAGCCGTATCAATGCTTTACATCACTATCACGGACCTCCTACTGAAGCTATACCCGTGCCTCAAGTAGTAGAAATTATACAAATCCTACGAAAAGCTGGTGCAGATCCAGACATAAAAAATTATGTAGATGAAACTGCTTACGATGTCCTTGACTGGCATGTATCTCGATCGACCAATATAACTCCCCAGGAGCATGAAACGCTACGGGATGCTCTCCGAGGCGATATGCTGAAGGTTAAAGCCGCTCGATAGCAATTGGAAATTGGAGCTAGACAACTAAACCTTCAACATTTTACCTTAAAAAAATTGTAATGGCCTTACCGTTGTGCTTTCTCAAGTAAAGCAATAATCTTCTCATATGGCTCTCGTTCTGCTCGGCCTTTTTCAGAGATTACTTGCTTTGCAATGTCAAGCGCGGTTTGACCTTGCTGATTACGAACGGTGATATCGGCTCCGTTTTTCAAAAGTAAGTCTACCGTTTCTTCTTGCCCCTCCTCTACAGCCCACATAAGAGCAGTTGTACCATACTCTTTTTGTTGCTTATCGATATCTACCTTATAATCTAAAAATACTTGTAAGACATCGTTATGCCCTTTTTGTGCAGCAAGCATAAAGGCTGTCCTGCCCCACCTATCAGCAGTATCAATCGGCACACTATATGGGCGAGATAATAATAATTGAATTATTTCAGAATGCCCTTCATCAGCAGCAAGTATCAACGGCGAAAAACCCTTCATTTGATCATCACTAACATCGGTACTGGCTCCATTTTGCAGCAATAATTGTACCGCATCAAAATTACCTCTCTTGCACGCAATCATAAGGGCAGTCCAGCCATCTCTATCAGCCCCATTTATGTCTTTACCAGAAGCTTGCAATAGCGCTTTCAACGTTCCTATATCACCATCTCGAGCAGCATTAAATAGATTTTCTTTCCACGATTCACCGTCCATGCTTTGCACTTCCTCAACTGTATACAGACTTGGTGCATATGCTTGCCGCTGTGCTATAGTACGCGCACCCCATAGCGTCAAAAGAGTAGCTGCAGCTGCAACGCCACCAACCTCTCTCAAAAATTTTTTATAAAATTGACGCTCTTCTCGATTTAATGCCTCTTTCTGCCAAAGCTTTTTTTTGGCAGCTTGAAAACCTTTCTTCCATGCCATACTTTGAGACAGTAGACCCTTTTTTATTGAAGCCGGAATGTTTTTCCATGTTTTCCACTCATACCAAGCATTTTGCTCGGCACGTAAAGACATTCCCGATACACTCATTATCAATGCAAAAGTAAATATAAATCGCTTCACCATGTGACCTCAAAACTTATTATAATAAAACATACCTCTCTACACCCATATTAACTGAATTTAAAGCCTAAAATCAACGTTTTTTAGCTATTCAATCCAAAAAACAGTGCATAGCGCTATCATCTCCCAGAAGGCAAAACCAAAAACAGCAACAGCTTGACACTCAAGCCCTACTCGATACACTTTTGCCAGGCAATCATAAAAAAGGATTTTCGTGGCGAAAGTAGTAATCATCGGCGCAGGGCTTACCGGCATTTCAACCGCCTACCATCTTGAACAGCAACAATTCTTTGATTATAAGATTTTTGAAAAAGAGTCTGAGGCTGGTGGATTATGCCGCTCGGTAACTCACGAAGGCTTTACGTTTGATTTTACCGGTCATCTTTTGCATGCGAGTGATCCCTATTTTTATGAACTGATTAAAACCATTATAGGCCTTGAAAATCTTAATGTAATTGATCGGCGATCATTTATTTATTCACATGAAACGTTTACTAAGTATCCATTTCAAATCAATCTTTTTGGCTTGCCACCGCAGGTAATTGTTGAGTGCATTACTGGCTTTTTACAACGCACAACAAATCCACATCCTGAAACATTTCGTGAATGGGTATTAGCACAATTTGGGCCAGGACTTGGAAAGCACTTTTTCTTTGATTACCAAGAAAAAATCTTTGCACATCCCATCGATGAAATTACCGCCAGCTGGACCGGCCGATTCGTACCGCAAACATCCATTGAACAAATTTTGCATGGATCATTGAGCGATCAATCTGAATCAGTAGGATATAATGCCCGATTTTTATACCCCAAAAAAGGCGGTATTCATAGCTGGGTGCAAAAACTTGCAGACAAAATACAAAATCCCTTTGCAACTGATCATTGCGTGCAATCAATTGATATTGCAAAGAAAAAAGTAACATTCACAAACGGCCATGTAGAGCCATACGATACACTCATAACCACGATGCCACTTGATCGATTACTTGAAATGGCAATTGAGCCTGCTGCGAGTTCACTCACAACTGCGCTTGCACACTTGCAATGCAATACCGTAATTAACTTTAATATTGGCATTAATCGTCCGGACGTTTCGGATAAACATTGGATCTATTTTCCCGAAAAAGAATATCCTTTTTATCGGCTTGGTTTTTGGCACAATTTTTCTGATGCTATGGCACCACAAGGATGCAGCTCACTCTACGGAGAATTTGCATACAAAAACAAATCTCCTGAATGGGTGCAACACACGCTCGATGCGTCTGTAAAAGCTGCTAAAAAACTATTCAATATCGACGATACTAATATCATCACACAAAAAACATTCTCTATTCCTCATGCATACGTTACATATGATCACTGGCGCGATCAAAATCTTGCAACAATACTTGATCGATTAAAAAAACGTTCAATCCATTCTGTGGGCCGGTATGGCGCATGGAAATATTCAAGCATGCAAGAAGCTGTTTTGGATGGAAAAAATGTTGCACAAGAATTATTAAAAAAAGAGATAGTACCAATTCAAAAAGATTCAATCATGGAGAAATCATATGAATAAAGCTCGTTTTACATCGCCCGCCTTATTCGAGGCTACTAAAACTACTCAAGAATCCCCGTCCGTTCGCCCTGAGCGTGTCGAAGGGTCAAAAAAAAATCAAAAATGTACCGCTCCATACTCTGCCGTTCGATACCCTTCGACAAGCTCAGGGCGAACGGTTGGGCCCCGACGCGAGTTGGGTAAAGCGGTTGGGCCCCGACGCGAGTTGGGTAAAACGGTTGGGTCCCAACGCGAGTTGGGTAAAACGGTTGGAACTACCTTTCAAGCTTTATTTGTGATAATTAGTCTAAACATGTCTTTTGCCACAGCTGCACTCTCAATCACTCATCAATCCATTCTACCAAAAGAGGCCCTCGTGAATATGAAAGAGTTTTATAACGACAAACCGGTATTAGTAACAGGCGGATGTGGATTTATTGGATCACACATCGTAGAAAAACTCCTAGAATGCGGTGCACGCGTTACCATTATTGATGATTTATCAACGGGCTTTGAAAAAAACATTGCACCATTTAAAGATCAAATAACGCTTATCCAAAAAAGCATCGTAGATCCTGCTGCATGTGATGAAGCGATGGCTGGTGCAGAAATTGTGTTTCATTTAGCTGCGTATACATCAGTTCCCGGATCGGTAAATGATCCTCAAATATGCCATAATATCAACGTTGATGGGACGTTTAATCTATTAAAATCAGCATCCAAATATGGCGTAAAGCGATTTGTATTCTCATCTACGTCGTCAGTCTATGGAGTACGTGATGATGTATGCCACGAAACAGACACCGACCTCAATCCGGTTTCGCCCTACGGCGCCACTAAATTAATGTGTGAACTTTACTGCAAACAGTTTTCACTGCTCTTTAACGTGCCTTGCGTAATGCTTCGATACTTTAACGTGTTTGGCCCGCGCCAAAATCCTGATTCTCAGTACGCTGCAGCGGTAGCGAAATTTAGACAACGCATGGAAAGTAATGAGCCGATTACTATTTTTGGTGATGGCACACAAACGCGAGATTTTGTGCACGTTGGGCAAGTGGCAGAATCAAACTTACTTGTCGGCATGGCACCGCAATCGAACGTTGATCGAGAGTTGTATAATATTGGGACTGGTAAATCAATTTCGATATTAGAACTCTCAGAATCACTAAAAAAAGAATATCCTAACTACGCGCATGAAGCAGTATTTGCCCCCGCTCGAGATGGCGACGTGATGCATACGCAGATGAGCGCTGATAAATTTAATGCTCTCAAACAAGAACTTTTTGCGACTATGGACGTACCCAACCACTCTATATTCTCGTCTACATCACATGAAAAAACTGCATAAATCATAACAAAATATAACGATGGCGTTGCTTTAATTGGCAACGCCATACTTCAAAATGTATCGTTATTACTACTTTGAATCAGCTAATCCATAAGCTTTCAACACATATGAATTCTTAAACTGACTGGCAACATCCTCAGGAGTCTTACTATCATAATGCTTTTTATGGCGATCTGCACCAGCTCGCAAAAGAGCTTCAATAATAGCAACTTTCCTCAACTGAGTTGCAAGCATCAAAGGAGTTTTTATGTCAGATGGCATATTGGTCTCTTCTATATCAGCCAATGTTGGATAATTATCCAACAAATATTGCACTACTGCTAATCGACCCCCATAAATGGCACGATCCATTACACTTCTTTTAGATGCATCCCGTCCAAATGGAGCGTCTCCTGCAGCAATTAGTACTTTCATATCATCCAACTTGCCCTCAAAAGCTAAGTCTCCTAAAGATGGTTGTTGGAGAGCAGCACAATACGTCGCAGAATGCGCGCTCATCAATACACCAAACGCAATCATTCGTATAGATAAGTGAGTCATGTAAGAATCCTTAATTAAAGTGTGATACATACAATGAACATGCGCCTATTCTAAACATAATTCTCTTCGATGCAAAAAATGATCTGCCCAAAAACCAACAAAGCGCTGCCGGTTAGGGCAACGCCTCGTTGGTATAGAACACTGCTTTTCCACAAGGGAATAACAACACTCCAACTTTTTCCTGCAATAGCACCACTGGTTAAGGCGGCACTACCACAGGAAAGATACTGCCATTCTAAAAGAACGACATTATCTTAATTTTTCTCTCCTTTTTTCTCAGCAAAGGACTGCAATTATGTCAGTCCTGCGCTGAGACGAAATAGCTCACGGATCCTTACAGAAACCAGAAACTATCTACATCCTCATAGTAGCAAAGTAAACCCCCGAAAATAAAGAGTTTCTTTAACTTTTTTGCATAAACATCAATCAATCGGCCCAATGCACAATTTCAAACACCAAAACAGGCTTTTTCCACCTAAAACAAAAGTCTTTTTGTAGCATTTTCAACAAAATCATTTCATTATGCCCCGGCTCTTGCTATACCTGACTATACTAACCGGTTGGAAGGTATATGATACTCGTAAAAATAATTACCCTTTTTCTGTGTATGGCAACCCATTACTCTGTTAGCGCAAACCCCTTTAAAAAACGACCCGAGCGCCAATCTTCCGCAGAACTTGCTCAACATATATTGAAATGTGCATGCCAAGAGCTTGCCAGATCTCAAAACGCTCTCAAAAAGCAGCTTGAGACAAACCCTACTGACCCAACCATTTCGATTCTGCAAGACGCTGTACGGAAAGCAGAAGATGCACTTCGGCAAGCCTCACGTGAAGCGAAAACTGAAGCAGACTTTCAAGCCGAATCAACACGAATCCCACCCGTTAATAATGATGCATCAGCAGCCGCACAGCCTGAAAGCAAATCACATTCCCAAGCACCACAAGAACCTTTCTATGCCAAGACGCCTGCTTGCGTAGGATCCCCAAAAAAACGTCATATATATGAACGTATGCCATCAACAGAAGAAATGCTTTCCATCTGTGATGCTATAGAACAACCAGCCATAGCCACAGCACCCCCTCCAATACCACCTCGGCCAGACAGAACTCGAACAGCGACAGTCAGAGATTTAAGAAGGTTTTTCGAAAATAATTCATGATGGCTTCTGATTAACTCTCATTTGCATATCAAATGCAAAAATTAGTTTACAAATTGAAATAGCACCTTTACCATTATAGCCTTATCACGCTTACACAATGAGGTTATTTTAAATGATTTTCAAAAAAAGCCATTCTACTTTATTAGCATCACTATGCGTATCAATAATTTCATACTGTCCTCCAAAACGAATCGCTCCAAGGCGATCTTTCTCTTTTCATGTAGCCGATACAACACTTGCGAATGCAACGCGCGCATATGCTAGTGCGGCTCACAATTTAGCTGCAGCAAAAAAGGCGCTTCACGCATTTGATGAAGTGCCTGGAAATATAAATGCCACAGCTCGAGAATTATTAGTACGAGCTATTACTGCAGCTGAAACAAAACTCGACGAATGCTCTCAAGCGCTTCGTGAGGCATCTCAACAAGCGAGATCTGAAGTGAATTATAGCAATGGCGGGCCTCAGGCCGGATCATCTGCTGCTGCTCAAGATGCGCCACTCAGCGCAAGCGGTGATGATGATAGCGATGACCATATCTACGCCAACACAGCCGATATATTAGCCGCATTGAAAGAATCCTCAAGGGATAACGGTGATGACGATAGCGATGATTCTAGCAAAGGCGATATCTATGTAAGTACAGCAGATGTATTGGCGCAATTAGCAAAGAGCTCCACCCCAGATAGCGCAGATGGAATTTAAAAGTAGCAACTATCAGTGATTTAATAGCACTTTTGAAAAACAGATCATAATTGCTGCTGATCGATTTTTACTTGTATATAAAACAGAAAAATTAGTTTACAAACTGAAATAGCACCTCTACAATTATAGCTTTATCAGCTTTTATACAATGAGGTTATTTCAAATGATACTAAAAAATTGTGCAACTTTATTCGCATTATCAATGCTTTGTGCGTATTCGCACCAAAGCCACGCCGGCTTAAATCCGTTTAAACCAAAAAAACGACTCAACACCACGCAATTAGTACTAAAAGAATACGAAAGGAAGCTAGCGGAGCATCTGGCCGCATCAAAAGCACTCGATGACTATCTTGCAGCTCACCCCGAATTACAAGGTGACGATGCTGAACGTATCACTACCGAACTGTCCCAACTTCAAGCTACAAAAGATAGACTGTATACAGAGGCTATTGAGGCAGCACGCGATATTAAAATCGATACAGCATATACAAACCATAGCGCATCTGCAAGCCCTGCATCACACTCATCCGACTAACATAATTGTTCGGAAATTCCTATTGATGATGAGTAGCTGAGCCTCTATTTGAATCAAAGTAATTTGCTGGTATACTGATTTATATCGTATAAATGGATGTTAATCCCACACTTTTACTATGAAAAATAAGCTATGAGCAAACGAGACTACTATGACGTGCTTGGCGTAGCAAAAGGCGCTTCAGCAGACGAAATCAAAGCGGCTTATCGTAAGATGGCCCTTAAATATCATCCCGATCGCAACCCAGACAACAAAGAGGCTGAAGAGAAATTCAAAGAGGCAGCACAAGCCTATGAGATACTTTCTGATCAGCAAAAACGCTCTCAATATGATCAGTTTGGCCATTCTGGCCCTGAAATGGGAGGAATGGGCGGCCATGGTGGCATGGGCGGCATGAATATGGATGATATTTTTGAAAACTTCGGAGATATCTTCGGCTCTATGTTTAATGGTGGCCAACAACGCGCTCGCCGAAATGGACCTGAGCCTAAAAACGGCCATGACCTTGCACAGTCAATTACTATCACACTCAAAGAAGCGTATCTTGGGCTAAAAAAAGAAATCGGCTATTATCACTTTGTATCGTGTGAAGTATGCTCTGGCAAAGGAGCAAAATCTGGATCAAGCGCAAAAGCATGCGGCACATGCAAAGGCATGGGGCAAATGCAATATCGCCAAGGCTTTTTCATGTATTCGCAAACCTGCTCAACCTGTTCGGGCGACGGATTTGTAATTACCGATCCGTGCGATACCTGTAACGGTAAATCTCGCGTACAAAAATACGATAAATTAACGGTTACTATCCCTGCAGGCATTTATGATGAGGCAGAGCTTCGATTGGCCGGCAAGGGAGACGCTGGTATCTTTGGAGGCCGTCCAGGGGATCTCTATATCAAGATTGGTATCCTCTCAGACAAAAAATTTCACCGCGAGGGAGACGATCTCGTTTCCAACCTTATGCTTACTTATCCTCAACTCGTTTTGGGCTGCCAGGTGGAAATTGAATCTATCGATGGCACTAAGCAACTTTTGAAGGTTCCAAAGGGATCGCCAGTTGGTGAAAAGCTTATTATCCCGGGCAAAGGGTTTGAAAATCTCCGCCGAAAAGGATTCCGAGGCAATTTAGTAATTATTACGCAATGCCACATCCCAAAGAAAATTCCGGCTGATGCAAAAAAAATGCTCACCGAATACTCGAAGATTATCGGGACAGACGCTCAAGACGGCGGCATTGTCAGCTTCTTTAAGAAATTCCTAGGTTAAAAGTGAAACAGTTGCTCCTTATTTTACTTACCATTTTTTGCGTACATCTAGATGCTGCTCAAGATTGGAAATGGATAAGGGTCTTAAATAGCCGTGGCGACGTGATTGCTCACTTTTCAAGTGAATCTATCAGTACAAAAAATCAAGCAGCAACAGCTGGCCTATTTAGACTTTCTACGGAAGACATTCATGATCTTAAAAATAAACGGATTCCTCAAAGCTACACCGGATGTTCTTTAGAATACGGATCAGAATTCCCACCCGATGATAAAAAGGAATGGAACAACTCTGACCCTGATAGTGATGACGATCTAGACGCATAACAACTAAGGATAGACATGAAATCACGTATATTTATTGCCTTCTTTACAGCGCTTATTCTTTCCCAAAATATATGTGCAAATGGTGGCTCACCCGTCGTTCGAATGGCTCGTTGTGCAGCGATAGTTGCAACAACACATGCATTGGCAGAAGCTCGCGTAGCTGCAGGACTCGCGCCACGTATTCATCCATATCAATATCTCGAGCATCGAGTTCCAATGTGTAACCCTACGGATGCAAAAAATCCTCAAGCACCCAAAGATGTTGAGCGCTATCGTGGGCGCGACACAGCAGCATTTGAAGCTGATGTATGGTCTATGAAAAGGGTTCGATTTTATGGGAATGGCGATCTGCCGGAAGTAATGAGAATTGCCAATGAAAAAGGCGCACAAACCATCCAATGGTATGTAGTTGAAGGTGAACTTCAATGGTATTGGGACGATACTGAAGACTTTAATGAAACAAGTGATGATGAAGACGGTTGGATTGATGATCTTGATTAATCACCCTTCTTGCTGATCAGATAAATATTTTTTATAGTCGTTTTGAATAAGCTTTTTAATTACCAAAAAAGGCATTTGTGAAACGATTTAAAAAACAATCTCTATCTTTTTTAATTCTTGCAGCACAATCAATGCTTCTGATTTCTGCACCCAGTACGCCAAAAGGCCACCGCCGTTTTGAAAAGGATGACTTGCGCTTTCATAAGCCATCAATCAATGGCGTTACGTATTGGAAGCTTGTCCCTAATGAATCACAATTTAATGCATCGCACAAAGTAGTTGCCCAGATATTAAATGGAAAAAAATTAGAAAAAACTGTTACAATAACATCGCTTGCGGATGCTACTCAATTACTTGAACAAGCAATTCAAGAAGGCACAACAGTAGAATGGTATTGCACCACAGAATAATCAAAGGAATCAACATCATGAATTATCGCTTCGCTTTCCTTTTTCCATTGCTCATTACATCACTACTCACAGTTGCTGCTAACGATCAATACGCCCAACAGCCCGATGCACCAAAATGGGGTTTAATTCGACTCTACGGACACCGCTACATATTAAAAAATTCACCGTGCGCAGCTCAGCGGCTTGCTGCTCTTGGATTCTCCGAAAACGTGATAATAGCGATTTTATCCGGACAAGGTTACTTTGACGCTGTTGAATATTTTTCTGAAGGCTATTATCCGCCGAATGGCGCTCAATGTGCGCAACAACAAAACGATGCGTTTTTAGCTCAAGTCGAATAGGCATATTTCCCAATTCAAGTTTTCTTTACATAAATAGCCTATACTATAGGCTATTTATTCACAAAGTCTTCATATTTAACATGTCATACTCTATCAAGGATAACAAAATGGACGGTTATAAAAGCATATCATTAGCACTTTGCATAGTCGCATCATCTACAATACACAGCCGGAACGCTGATTTAGACCCTACGCTTAGTGCTGTAGAAGATCTTAACTATGCGATTGTTGCACTGCAAAATTGTTCGGATGAAAAATCAGTATTAATTTTAATTGATACAATCATTGCTTGCCAGAATGCAATTGCAAACGAAGGCAGAACTTACTCAGACGGAAGCGATAGCGACAGCACGAAATTAGCATTGCAGCTCGTAAGAAGCACACTCTTATCGTCAATGCAACCTACAACAATGCCTACACAAAGTGTTTATCAAAAAACTCCTGGCCACGTAAATGCGCCCAAATCTAACTATCACCGCACACCAACTGTAGTAGATACAACTCAAAAAAATACAAACCGAGGGCCTTCATATGTTAGCAGGTCGGGCTATACAAAAGCAAAGCCTACTGCTACCAAGAAAAAAATCTCTTGTGTGAGAAATCACACTACTTCATCACCTGTAACTGGCTCGTACAAAATTATAAAAAAGTATGAACATCCTGCTCCTCCAGCTCGAAGAAAGCCAACACAACGAGTGCCATCATTGCACTACATACCATCAGGTCTAGGTCATGGATATGAGCATTTAAAAGACCTAGGGAAATTAATTTCTTCTAACACATCCACTGCTCTCCGAAGAAAAAGGGGATATGGACGATTACCTCTGCTTAAAACCAGCGCTAGTCCTGCAGCATAAAAAGGCTCTTTTTATTTTGAAATATTTAAATTCCCATGCCACGTTTTTTGGCTAACTTTAAAGACATACTGTTTGGCATATTCCGCTGCATTCCCATGCGTGCCAGTAGTTGATAGAAAAATTCACGATCGGCCCCTTTTACGACTGCTTGCTCATGCGCTTCTGCAAGTGCCACTGGATAACCATATCCTTTATTTGATTGATCTAAAATCATTGCGGCTACTTGATTCACAAGCAATTCATCTCGTGCGATCCATGCTGGAATTTCCACGCGCCCAACTTCTTGGCCCACATGCAGATAAAAAAAGTGTGGTTGCACGGCATCGGGATATTCCGCACTAATTTTTGCATGATTTTTAAATACAATAGTACGCTGCCCTTCTTTTAAAAAGGTGCGCACGATACTGCCATCAGAAAATCGTATCGGGCCCGCATCCGCTTTTTCTTGCGATTCATCAAATCCGCAGCGATAGGCACGAATAATATTAATCAGCTCACGACTTTTCGGCTTACTAATATAGCTCGCCGTTAAAATTCGCTTAGTATACAGCGCCATTAAAGACGCTACGTATCGAGAAAAAAACAACTCCTTATACAACATATCTTTTGCTTCTAAATGCCAAAAAATGAGAGATCCATCAAAAAGTAAAAGAAGCGGATCGTTGCCCAGTTCTTTTTGCAATGCAAACCCAAGAGAGACACCACCCCGCAATTCAAGATCTTGCCGTTTTCCATTTACAAGCTCGGTAGAAAGCTCAAGTTGAAAATCATCTTCAACGCCAGTAAACAGTTCCGGCATAGAAGAAAAGCGTACTTTTTGGGAGCGCTCGTCATAATGAAATACTACCGTGCCAGTATTAATTAAATAACAGGAAACGCCCATATGGCGATCAGGATAAATTTGAGAACCATCAACCGATGCAACGTGATATACTCCAGGATTTTTTTCAATATCACACGAGGAATGAAGCGTGCCATTCCAAGAAGGCATTGGCCAAGAAACCTGTGCCGTTTTTACTTTTTGTGCGATTAATGGATCTGCGCAGAGCTTTTTCCAGTCGGCATACAATTTTTTAAACGCATCAGAATCATCTAAAAAAAGATCGGAAGAAACCCGATCTAATTCTGAAAACAGTTTTACTCGATCTAGCATTACGGGACCTCAGTTTTATCGCTCTGAATTGCAGCAATTCGTTTTTTAATTAAACCTTGAATTGCTGGCACACGTTTTTTAGTTTCTGCTATTTTTAATAACCAATCAAGAAAGTCATCAGCATCACCTCGCCCAAGAAGATAGTGTACACATTTTGCACGATTTCCCAATACTGCCAAGGTAATTGCTTGCTCCTTTCCCGGCCCAAATTCTGCACCAGAATCAATGTGCAAACGATCCAGGCCGCCTTCTACTTTATCCTCAATGAGATACGTTAAAATCCATGCTTCATCTAGTGAGCAGTCATATGTTTGTAACACTCCGACTTGCTCCTCTCTCCAATTAAGGCGAAACACAGTTGGACTTATTTCATCAAACCAACATCGCGGTTCGGGAGGATTTACAAACGTAACGCGAAACCACCTTTCAAATTGCACCTCTCTCGATTCAGGCTGATCTGGATCATACCCCAATGGAATATCAACACCCTTATCAGACGCACAGACAATAAATGGAAGTAATAATACTATAAAACAATACTTAGAATACCACTTCACTTAAGCCCTTTTTCAGTGCTTCAAGTGGCAACAGTGCGCATTTCAAGCGAGTAGGCCCCAGCTGCATGCCAAGAAGAGATAACATATATTCAGCATCCATTTTCTGAATATCCTGAATAGACATTCCAGCTACTTTCTCACAGAGCATAGACGCGGTTGCCTGACTAATCACACATCCTTTCCCCTCAAATGAGCAGAGCTCAAGCGTATCGCCGATTATTTTTCCTTGCATAGAAACAGCATCACCACACGATGGATTCACCATTCCAGAAGAAAAATCTGGCGCATTAAGAGTCCCGCGATTGCGAGGGTTTTGATAATAATCGAGAATACGTTCTTGATACAAAGAATTCATGATATAACCTCTTATTATTCCACATGTGATAATAATACTGTTTTTTTGCTTTATTGCCAAACTTTGCCGCCATGAGACCAAAACACCCAATTAAAGCCTCCATAAGAACTTTTGGGCACTACACGCCCTCCATGCAAGCATTGACAAATAGAATCAAAAAAGTGTATTCTAAAAGAATAAATGGGGAGTGGCTGCATATTGGAGGTAATAATATGAAAATTATAAAAAAATTACTTTTTTTAGTTCTAATAGCTTTAAGTAGTCTTTTTTACGCATTCATTACGAGTACACAATCACATACTTTAACTCCCGCGCAAAACACAGCAATCGTTTTTGATTTAGGTGGAGTACTATTTGATACTGATAGGTCAATAGTGCTCAATGAACAAATTGGAAAATATTATACAATCAGATACGCTCTTTTACATATTTCTTTTTCTAGCAAAACTATGAAAACGCGTTGGTTTGCCGTGCTTGAGCAAGTTGCAAAAAACAATAATCATACATATGCTTTTCACAATGAAGATGGCACTCCTCTAGAAGTTAAAGATGAGCACGGTTCAACCATCCCAAGTTATATGCTTGAATGGATGACCGGAAAACGCTCAAACAAAGAACTTTTTGATGAAATAGTATTTGGCATTCAAGCCCTTAAAGACCTCAGTTATTCTGATAAACAGTTCATGATTAATCTTACAAAAGTATTTTTACCTGAACTATTTGTAGCATCTCGAAAACCCATTCAACAAACGGTTGCGCTTTTAAAATCGTTGAAAAAAAAGGGATATCCATTATATGTACTTTCAAACTGGGATAAAGAATCATTTGAAAAAATGCTAGAAACTTATCCTGAAATATTTAAGCTTTTTGATGGTTATATCGTCTCAGGAATTGTACACCTTGCAAAGCCAGATCCACGTATTTATAAAGAGCTTGAACGGCAATTCCCTCATGCAGAATATATATTTATTGACGATCAAAAAGACAATCTTGCTACTGCCCGGGAATGTGGTTGGAATGCGTTAAAAGTAAAATATGGCGCGCTACAAAAGAAAAAAACGAAACAAGCTATTATGGCGCTACTATAAATAACATTTCAACATTCAGATTAATTGCATAACGGAGAAAGCGCATGAAAAAAAATCATAACATTATCTTTGATCTTCGTGACGTTATATTTAATTATCACCCTGAACATCGTGATACGAAAAAGCAATTTTCTGTAATTAAAAAGGGGCTCGAAATCCTTTTAAAATGCCATGCTGCTATCGATGAGCACGGCAAGAAAAAAAATAAGCTGTACGTACTTTCAAATGCCAGCCCTGAATCGCATAATAATTTTATTGCCTATCACAGCGATATTTTCAATTATTTTGACGGCATTATAACGAGCGGCTTATCAGGATTTTCAAAGCCTGATGCACGAGCTTTTTATAATTGTATCGATCGATACAACCTTAATCCGGAAGACTGTATTTTCATTGATGATAAAGAAATTAATGTCCGCATGGCGCGTGCCGTTGGCATGCAAGCAATTCAATGCCTGGATCATGATGCAGTAATGCGTGAACTAAAAGATCTCAACGTTTTTTAATTCGTATCATCCCAGCCCAAACCATCCATATTTTTTTGCAAGCAATGGCACAATCGCCAAAGCTGCAAGCAGTCCAAATGCAAGTAATACGAGTGGTGAAAAAATATCGCGTATTGAATCAATCGTAGTAAGCTGCTGACCAGCAAATGCAAAAACAAATGTACCGGGAATAATGCCAACTGTGGTGGTCCAAATAAACGTCCATACTGGCGTGCGCGTAAGCGCAATAAGTACATTCATAATAAAAAATGGAATCAATGCGATAAAACGAATTGCAAGTAAATACAAAACTCCATGCAGCTCCATTTCTTTATCCACGCTCTGTAGCTTATTTGCATAACGATCCTGAATTGCTGATCCAAACGCATAGCGTACTAATAGAAAAAAAAGAGTACCGCCAGTTGTTGCACCAATAATTGCATAGAGCGTTGCAGGAACTACCCCAAATAAAAAACCTCCTGCAACAGTACTTAATGCTGCCAGCGGAAGCGCTAATACCACAATCGAAACATACCACACGATATACGCAAAAACGGCCCATCCATACTGCGCATCTACAAATGCCATAAGCTGTAGTCGTTGCTCTTGAATCTTTACCAATGTAATAGAATCAGTAATACCAGAAAATCGTATCCCTATTATGAGAGCAATAAACGCAATACCAATCACTATTCGTTTATCAAAACGCATCTGAATCCCCACCATTTTTCAGGCGCCATTTTTGAATCATCATTGGAATCATCGCAAGCCCTGCAAGTAAGAGTAAAACCAAAAGCATCTGCGTGCTTAAAATATCTTGCCATGAATTTATTTTATACAGCTGCTTTCCCGCAAACGCATAAATTACTACCACCGGAAACGATCCGACGGCAGTAGTAAGTAAAAATATTAAAAACGGCACTCCTGCAAGTGCCGCTAATGAATTAATCACAAAATAGGGGACTATCGTTAAAAGCTGTAGAGTAATGAGGTAGGTATAGCCATATTTTTTCATACGCTGGTTAAAACTAGAGAGTCGCTGCCCGTATCGATTTTTCATCATATGCGACAGCGCATATCGAACTACCAAAAATGAAACTGCCGCTCCAATAATAATAGAAATCATTGAATACAAAATACCGGGCCCCATGCCGAATAGAAACCCTGCCAATACGGCCATTGGCGCAGTGATGGGAAGCGTAAGCATTATTAAGCCAGTTGATACCGCTATAAATAGCAATACCGCATGTAGATAATTTTCAGTTACCTTGCCTTGCATATAGGATGCATTCGCTTTCACATTTTCAAGAGAAAGGTGCTGAGATATGCCAAAATAATAGAAAATGAAAATCGCAATTACTAAAAGCGTAAGCCAGAGTAATAGTTTTTTGTGAAATGTTTTCATAACCGTTTCCTTTTTTATGCCGCCCTGTTTTTGAGAGTGTAGCAAAAAAAAGGCAGGCACCCTATATGCCTGCCTTTTTTAGCTATTTATTAGCTCAATTACGACACAAATACATTTGCATATGGATTTAAAACGGTACCATCTGGTGGATTTGGAGAGGCAATACCTTCCTCTGTCCCCGTTCCTCGTAAATCAAACTTAATTTCGTTTGATATATTATGCGCAAAATTACTGAATACCATCGAATAAGCGCCAGCTGTTGTAACGGCGTCTAAAATCGCCTTTCCACCCAGACCATTTGGCGATCCGCCTGCACCAGTATTACGAATTCTGCAATCATGTACACCTGCATCAATCGCAGTACTTGAAATCTCAATACCATGGCCACCATTTCCCCCGATCGTTACACCATTCCCCCCATATCCCGTCTCAAAAACTGTACAATCATCAAGCTCTATGTGATTTGCAGTATCTGCAATGGATATTCCATTGCCTCCATTGCCAGCAGCTCCTGTTGCAGAATTGCCTCCGTTACCAGTAATCATAATACAATCGCGCAAGCGAACCTTATTGGCATTACCCCTGACTACTATTGCGTGCCCACCATCACTCGCATCTGCATTCGTACTATTCGCCGCTGATCCACTGGACACACTACAATCAAACAAGCTTACTACTTTACCTTGAACATCAATTGCTGTTCTCCCTGGAACCGCATCAAACACAGTTCCCGTTCCTACTAATTCATACGCAGTCAACGTAGTATCAGTTGGAACAAGGTCAAATAAGGTACCAGTCAAAACAGAATCAGCACACTCTACATGGAAATGCTTTAATAATACATTCGTCGCGCCATCACGCACATAAACAGCTGGTGTATTGGCAAAATCTAAATTAACTGGAGTTGGAGCATATACTGCACCGTTTTTTATAATTACGATACTACCAGAAACATCAATCGAACCTATCACAGTCCGACCATCCAAATTAAGCGTTACATTAGTGCCAGTAATTACGATATCTGCAACCAAATTGCTCAGTGGGATGAAAGACCCCGTAGTAGACAAAGTAATTTTACCATCTACTACATCACTTTGAGTCATTCCTTTTTCCAAAACCCCAATTTTATCTATAATTTGGGGAATCAATCCGATTCGCGTTATTTCTTGATCAGTCACTCCCATTACTTCAAACAACTCCAAATCACTCAGCGCCTGCACTGGAGCAATAGCTATAAGCGCCATTAATACACATTGTTTCATTACAACCCCTTTAGTATTACTTTCCCATTATTTTTCTTACTATTTTAATGAATATATTTTTTTCTAAATGATCAATATACGCTTTCTTTGCTGCATGCCAATTCATCTCAGAATACGTAGGATACACATGCACAATCGAGCCAATGGTATAAAATGGAATACGATGATATTTTGCAAATACCAATTCATCCAAAATCTCCCCCGCACGCGCTCCAACAATATGCGCACCAATCAATAGCCCTTTTTTATCAAGAATATATTTTGCCATCCCATTCGTAGTGCGATCAGTAATTGCTCGATCAAGCTCATGATACGGCTTTGTATAAACCGTTATTTTTCCGTATTTTTCACGGGCTTGCCTTTCCGTCATACCCATACGCGCAAGCTCTGGCGCTGTAAACGTAACCCACGCAGCAGCATCATAGTTTACTTTTGTTTTAAAAAAGGGAATCGTTGCGTTTCGTGCAGCAAGTTGCGCTTGATACCACGCCATATGGCTAAAAAGAAATGGCCCAACTACGTCTCCAGCTGCATAGATATTTTTTGCAGTGGTCCGCATAGTGGCGTCTGTAATAATATGCTTTTTATCATAGTTAACCCCAACTGCATCGAGATTTAAACCTTCAATACCTGGCGTTCTTCCAACTGCTACCAACAATTGATCTGCAGACAAAATTTCTACTTTGCCCTGCTCATCTTGCACATGTAAAGAAATAATTTCATCTTTTTGAGATGCACGAATCGCTTTCATGCTGGTAAAAATTTGTACTCCTTCTTTTCGCATCATGTCTGAAAGAAGCGCAACAACCTCTTCATCTTCGCGAGGCAAAATGCGATCCGCCATTTCAACAAGTTGTACTTTTACCCCAAGGCGGTTTAATGCACTTGCCATCTCGCATCCAATAGGGCCACCACCAAGAATTAAAAGCGATTGTGGCAATTTATCCAAAGAAAAAAATGTTTCATTCGTAAGGTATTCAGTATCAGAAAGCCCTTCAATTGGCGGCACAAACGGATCTGATCCGGTAGTGATAATCGCTTTTGAGAATGTAATCTTTCGCCCATCTAAATCAATTGCATTACGATCAATAAATTTCGCTGTGCCAAAGAGCATATCAATACCTGCAGCTTCGATTTTATCCGGCGTATGCGATTGATAATCTTCTTGCACAATGGCACGCACATACGGCATCACGTTTGAAGTATCGATAGTGGGCGCAGTGCCTTTTAAGCCGTATGTCTGAAACTGCTGCGATTGCCATGCCACTTGCGCTGTTTTAATTAATGTTTTGCTTGGCACGCATCCTGTCCAGGTACATTCACCTCCCAAACGATCAGTTTTTTCTATCAATGCAACACGATTACCCAATCCTTTGGCAGTCTTTGCTGCGGTTAATCCTGCAGCTCCTGCACCAATAACGATAATGTCGTATTCGTATTTCATGGCTACCCTACAATAAATTATCAATCAAGCTTTCAAGTAATAACTCAGTTCGTTTTATTCGTGCGGGAATATCCGGCACGGTTATTTGTGGAGTAAGTGCAGCTGTAGCAATATTTTGTGTAGCGGCTGGGCCTTCGCCAAACAATTGATCAAATACGTTCGTAACAAATTGATAGTTACTTGGCACTATGGGTTCATTAGCAGCCCGAGGTATCGGATTATTAAATGCAGTATTACCAATCACCATATTTGTGATACTTGGCGCTGAAATACCTATGCCACTTGGGCACTGCCCTCCTGAATTGCAATACACAGTATTTCCCTTAATCACATTGTTACTCGGAAACTGAATACCCGAAACCACTTGAAATTCATCGCCAGTTCCACCATCAAGAGTTTGACCCCCCACTGCTATATTTGTACCATCGGGAGACCAGCCGACCGATCGAATAGTACCAGAAGTTCCTATCGCTTGATCAATAAATGTTAGTGTCTGTGCAGCTTGATCAAATTGCAATGCCACAAAAATATTATCTGTTAAACCGTTACCCCCTGCAGCAATATATTTCCCGTCGGGAGACCATTCCGCCACAGCGAAAAGAACCTCTACTCCTAAATCGTATCCTGTAATGAACTCCAAAAGTCCAGATACTCTATCAAAACTAAAAACTTGAAGCTTTTGATTACTTCCACCCGTAATATCAAGCCCAGCAATCAAAAGATATTTTCCATCTGGAGACCATCTTACAGAATAAATTGTTCCCATTAATGCGCCGGTGACAGACGTTACCATATCCGTACCACGATCAAAACTAAAGACCTGAAACTCATTTCCCGTACCACCAGTAATTAAATTTCCACTAACAGCAATATATTTCCCATCCGGAGACCAATCTACCGATAAAATAGTTCCAGCCAATGCACCATCAAGAGCAACTAACGTCCCCTCTTTTGCGTCAAAATCCAATACCTGAAAATCATCCCCTGTTCCAGCTGAAAGAGCGTCTCCTCCGACTGCTACATATCGTTCATCAGGAGACCAACTAGCAGCCCAACCTGTTGCAGGCGCACTTCCAAATATTCCAGTAAATGGTTTAACTGTTCCCGATGCCCGATCAAAACTCATTATTTGCAGCTCATCACCTGTGCCAAGGCTCATATCTGATCCAGCTACTGTTATATATTGTCCATCGGGAGACCATTTAACAGATACAATAATACCCAACTCAATCCCTGTAATACTCGTTACTGAACCACTAAGACGATCAAAGCTAAAAATTTGAAGTTGCTCTGTGGTTCCTCCACTTTGTGAATTACCTCCTATAGCAATGTATTTTCCATCTGGAGACCAGTCCACTGAGAAAACAATTAATGGAGTTCTTAATGAGCCAGTTACGCTTTGCACACTATCAAAAACTCCCTCAAGGAGTATCCCATAAGGCACCGTAAAGCCACTTACATTCGTCTCAGTGTTACTACTTTCGGAATTAACGATTTTGGTACAACTTTCATCTCCACGTAACGCAAAGCCTGCAATCAAAGAGCTCGATCCAGTTACTGATAATGCCATCGTTGAATTGGCAATACAGTTTTCAAAAAAATTGCCATTTCCATTTGCTGAAACAAAACCAAAGACCGTCGTTAAATCAATATCTGCATTACTCTCACCTGTTGAAATTGCCCGACATTCCAAAAAACTACACGTTGTACTTGCAATCAAATCATATCCGGCATGCGTATTCGCATTCGCTGTACAATTTTGAAGTACAACATTTTGGCATGTATTCAGCTGTAAACCAGTAGTGCTTTGATTGAAGTCGCAATCACGAATAAAAGCATTGGTAACTTGTTCACAATTGAGAGCAACGTGCGCTTGCGATATCGCAATGCCTTTTAGTGTAATATCGGTACATCCTGCGCCCACTTGAATTCCATCTGAGTTCACGGCTGTAATTACGCCATCTTTAATGATGACGTTATTGAGGCCGCTATTAATCACGATACCATTTGTGCCACCACTAACGGTGCCACCATTCATATCAAGCGTTACATCGCTTGATGAAATCGTAATTTGATTGTTTACGTTGCTTGCCAGCTTATAAAATCCTGGTGTATCAATTATTGAAAATGGATACGTTACGGCTCGTGATGATCCCGCAAAAAACAATAATAAAAATAAAATTTTTTGTATTCGCTTCACTCTAGTCCACACTCTCCCCGTTCGCCCTGAGCTTGTCGAAGGGTTTCGAACGACATGGTTTGAATCCATTCGTATCCTTCGACAGGCTCAGGACGAACGGAACGATATACTCTCATTTTTCCAACTCTCGTTAAATCTTTTTTCATATCACCTTACAATAAACTATCAATCAAACTTTCCGCCAATGCTTCCAATCGCAACAACTTCGTTGGTATATCATATCGATTTAAAATCGGATCAATTCCACTCATAGAACTATTTTGCAAAAGAGTTGGTGCATCTCCAAACAGTTGATTAAATACATTCGTTACAAATGCATAATTGGTTGAAACTATCGGCTCATTTGCAGCACGCGGTATCGGATTATTGAATGCAGTATTGCCAATCACTGAGTTAGTAATACTTGAGCCGGAAATGCCTATACCGCTTGGAAATTGGCCGCCCGAATTGCAATAGACGGTATTATTTTGTATCACGTTATTTTGTGGAAATTGAATACCTCGTACTATCTGAAGTTCATTGCTTCCAGATATACCTCCCCCACCTACA
>JAJCZE010000016.1 GCA_029262555.1 Candidatus Babelota bacterium
TAAAAAAGCTCGTTCAATAACGAGCTTTTTTTCGCAAGCACTCTCTGCGATACTTACTTATAATTTAGATAGAAATAATCAACTTTTAGGCCTTGAAATAGGCGATTTACCTATCAGTTTAATTTCCTGATTCGACTAAAGATTATATGAAGCGTTGTAGAAAAGAACACTACTAAAGTAAAATACCTCATGCTGCCTGTAAGGCAATCATAAATGAAATTTTAAAAAACCCCCCGCTTGCAATAACTAGCAAATTCCACCATTTTTCTTATACTAATATGAAACATATATATCCTCGTAATACTCCCAAAAAGCCGTAAGGATCGCACATGAAGCCAGAGCAAGATATCAATAATTTACGCCACTCAGCAGCCCATCTTCTTGCACACGCAGTGAGTGAACTCTATCCTGATACCAAGCTCACAATCGGGCCCTCAACGCCCGAAGGCTTTTTTTACGACTTTTTACCAACCACAAACTTTAAAGAACAAGATCTTCCAGCAATCGCAGAGCGTATGCAAGAAATTGCTGAACGCAAATTGCCCCTCACTCACGAGCAAGTGCCAAAAGCGCACGCACGCGAACTCTATAAAGATAATCCATTTAAGCTTGAGCTGATTGATCAAATCGAGGGTGATACTGTTGGTATTGCGCGGCAAGGAGAATTTCATGATTTATGCCGAGGTGGCCATGTTGAGCACACGGGGCTTTTAAAAAATTTCAAACTGCTCAATGTATCTGGATCATACTGGCGCGGAAATCGTGACGGCCAACCCCTGCAGCGTATTTCTGGGACCGCATTCTTCACGCCTAAAGAACTGCGTATGTATGAAAAGCGCAGACAAGAAGCGCTCAAATATGATCATCGAAAACTTGGTAAAGAGCAGGATCTTTTTTCATTCCATGAAGAAGGGCCCGGGTTTCCATTTTTCCACCCACGCGGCAAAATTGTATATGATCAATTAGTTGGTTATCTGCAATCGCTTTTACGCGCAGCAGACTATCAAGAAATTGCTACTCCAATGATGCTCAGTGATGAACTTTGGAAGCGCTCTGGGCACTATGATCACTATCGCGATAATATGTATTTTAGTGAAATTGATGATCGTTCGTTTGCAATCAAACCGATGAACTGCCCGGGTGCAATTTTAGTGTATAAAGAACGTCCTCGTTCGTATCGAGAACTTCCTCTTAAACTTGCAGAGTTTGGGCTTGCGCATCGCTATGAACTTTCTGGCGTTTTGCATGGCTTGTTTCGGGCGCGCGCATTCACTATTGATGATGGACACGTTTTTTGCACACCCGATCAGCTTGAAGAGCAAATTAAGCAAATGGTTGCTATCACGTATACCGTTTTGAAAAAATTTGGTTTTGAGGATATCACAGTAGGTATCTCTACAAAGCCGGAAGATGCAATGGGTGATGATGCATTATGGGATAAAGCAACTGATGCATTAAAACATGGCCTTGAAAGCGCTGGCGTATCATTCGAAATCTATGAAGGCGAAGGCGCATTTTACGGACCAAAAATTGAATTTAGAATTAAAGACTCAATGGGCCGTGAATGGCAATGCGGCACAATCCAAGTTGATTTTTTCCAACCACAAAACTTCGATCTTACCTACGTTACTCCGGAAGGCACTCGCGCGCGTCCGGTTATGGTTCATCGTGCAATTTATGGATCGATCGAACGCTTTATGGCTATTTTGCTTGAGCATTATAAAGGGCGCTTACCCTTCTTTATTGCACCGGTTCAAATCAAAATACTCACTATCACTGATGAGCAAAAACCATACGCCCAAGAGCTGCTCGCAACGTTTAAAGAGCGTGGCTATCGAGTAGCAATGGATGAATCCTCGGATCCAATTTCTGGTAAAATTAAAGCAGCACAATTACAACAAGTGCCATGGATGCTGGTGCTGGGAGCGAAAGAGCTTGAAAACAAAACGATAACGCTTCGTCATCGAGATGGAAAACAAGAATTTGGCCTCACGCTTGATGATCTATTAAAAAAAGCTGAAATAGCCCAGAAATAAAGCGCAAACTCTTGCATCTGCTCTGCCGTATTTTATATACTCAAAATAGAAAGAAGAATGAGGTATGTAGGATTTCAAGGAGCAGTCATGGAGAACGTGAAACGATTTTCATTTGTCATCGCATTACTTACCGTTTCAATGGTAGCGATTCATACCAGCAGAGCGCCACAAGTGGTCACTGTTGGCATTCAGACTGCATGCATACCGTTAGAGACTGCTCAAAAACTGAATAGTGATGCTGCGCTTAAATGGAATGCACAAATTGCATACGACACTACTGAACGTGATGGCAAAGCTCCAGAATCATATCGTTGCTACTTAAAATTTCCTAATACAGACGTTGTCTGCACGCCACGAAATGTCGCTAATCGAAAAGATTTGCAAACATGCCCTGCATTTCCTTCATTAGTGGGTAAAAGTAGGACCTGTTATTTTCTCAATAAAGAGCACCATTCTTTTGCAAAACGGCTTGGCCAACGAGAG
Source organism: Candidatus Babelota bacterium (assembly GCA_029262555.1). Classification (GTDB taxonomy): domain Bacteria; phylum Babelota; class Babeliae; order Babelales; family Vermiphilaceae; genus JAJCZB01. The sequence continues at coordinate 2,520 of JAJCZE010000016.1, forward strand.
CCACGAATGAGCATGAAAGATCTGAATGGTATTGCAGTGCAAACCATTGAAGATGCAAAAAAAGTTTTATTGAAGCAAAAGTAGTAGCTGTTATTTTTTACATTCCATTTATCTACCGATTGATTTTCATATTTAGTTGTCAACGTTGCCCCTTGCGGGGTGCACGAAGATATTACTTGCCTAATATCTTCGATACAAGGGCACATAAGAGAAGTTTCTCTTATGTATCTCTCTGCGATTAAAATGCTCCCCATTCGCCTAACTTTGCTTAGAGCATACTTTTTTACAAAATGCCTATGCGGCTTAGAAGGCATGTAATCGCGAATGACTTTTAACCTTTATGTTGCGCAAAATAGGGTAGGCTTGAATAGTTCGCATTCGCTGCACACTCAAGCCTGCCATTATAAATAAAGCGATTCTGATCTAGCTTGTCGGATATATAAGCCGCAGCTACAACGGAGAAAAGTAACTTACTCTAAGCTAAGTTAGGCGAATGGTAGGATCCATCAGAGTGTAACGGAGATGGATTAAAATGGTATCCGCCTCAAGCGTAGAGAGATACATAAGAGATGCCTCTCTTATGTGCCCTTGTATTAAATGTATTGGGCAAGCAATACATTTGCGCTCCCCGCGGAGGGGCGAAGTTGAGAATAATAGATTACAATAAGCGTTGTAGAACATAGAGCTACTAATGCACGATATCTTAGAAATCAACGAGATCGCTTCACACCAACTCGCGGGCATAAGTCAGCAATGGCACATTTCGAGCAAAATGGACTAATCGGCACACAGATATTTTGCCCCCACATAACCAATAATCGGCCAAATTCCGTCCAATATTGCTTGGGCAAAAGCTCCTTAAGGGCCTTTTCTGTCTGCTCTGGGGTATCAGTTTTAACCAATCCAAGCCTATTTGAAATCTTATGGACATGCGTATCAACGCAAATAGCCGGAATATCAAAAGCCTCACCCCGGACCAAATTGGCCGTTTTGATCCCTACGCCATGCAAAGAAAGAAGATCTTTTTCGCTTTTGGGCACCATTCCATCAAATCGATCCAGTAAATCCTGGCTAATTTTGAGAATATTGAGAGCCTTTGTACGATAAAATCCGGTCGGATAAATGAGCGATTCGATCGTTTTTGGGCTCAACTTGAGCATCCCTTTTGGCGATCGCGCCTTTGCAAAAAGCCGTGTAGATGCGGGATATGAGGTGGTATCTTTGGTTCTCAAGCTTAAAATGCAGCTGATTAAAATCAGGTAGGGGTCTTTCCCATAACGATCAATGATCAACGAATTTGCCGTTTCCGGCATCCCTTTCGTTGCCCCCCGCAGCATACGAATAATTTTTATCGCGCGCTGCAGCTCATTGCTATGGGATTGTTTCATATTGGAAAAGCCCCAGAAATAGGCGGATAGGCGTTTGTTCTAGCCGCTTAATTGTGGTAAGTTGGAAAGGTAGGAAATTAGCGACCGCCTGGAGTACCAGCTTGAGCTATTACAAATACAATAGCAAGCAATGGAGAACTGAGTAGCTTACAATATAAATTCAAAAGGTTAGCCATAAAAAATTCCTCTATTTAGTTACGAATTTATTTAGAATAAAGGTTATTATACAGGGCACTTTCTTTAATAGCAACAGTTGAAAAGATATGATGATAGAAAATATATTCTCATACATACACTCCTCCCTCTCTTCTCCAGCATTCTTACTGGGAGTGCTTCTCTTTTCTGTTGCTCTAAAAATATTTATTTTTATAAAGTTAATACAAAGACGAGCAGCGCTCTATCAGGCCCCTCTCTCTCTTTATTTTTTAATTGGCATACTGGTTAGCACCATAGTTCAAGAAAGTGATTTTGCCATCGGCCTTATCCGAGAGATTTTTTTTAATGGCTTTAACCATCAATTTTTTATATTTTTCCGACGAATGGCATGGATAGCCATAACTTTACAATATCAATTTTTGGCACTGTTTATTGAAAGCATTGTTTCAAAAAACTTTCAATTAAAGCTTCGTCATAAAATCTCTTCTGCTTTAAGTCTCGGGTTTGCCCTGTTTTTCCTTGGAATTGCTTTTATCGATATTAATCGTATAAGGGCAGAAGATAAGTATTTTATTGAATTCCTCATTCAAAATATTTCAATTATCTACACTTATTTCCCTTTAATTATTCCCTCTTTTATTTTTGCCATATCTCAATTGCGAAAGCCACAGCTTCCACGCCTACTACAAAAACAATTACGCCTTCTTCTTTCCATAGTTATTCTACCGATTTGGATTTTTGATTTCATACTGGTTCTGCCACTTATTTTTTCATTCGAATTATGGCTCAATACTGGCTATGCTTCTGCAAGTTTTTCAGCAATTCTTCTTTCTATTGCAATCATTTACTGCTCAAAGCGGGTAATCGGACTTCGATTCTTAAATTGGAGCCCGCAAGTGCAATCGCCAATCGATATCAACTTTATGGAAAACTTCAAAACTATTTTAGAGCGATTTAGCCATGTAACCAGCCTTGAAGAGCTCACGCATATTACGCAAGGATTTTTCAAAGAGTCGTTTGGTATTCCGTATAATCGAGTGCAATTGCATATTCGTTCAACACAGCATCATCGCACTCCACAGCAGGAAGACGGCAGCACTGTTGCGCTCGTTGAAACGTTTATGAGTACACATGAAAAAATGATGTGCGAGTACCTAAAGAAAAACAGTATTCTGGTATACGATGAGATCGCATTTAGTGATTTCTATGAATCCACCCCCGATAGTGAACAAGCGCTTGCATTCTTAGACGGTATTCAAGCAGACATTTTCCTGCCGATTTATGAAAAAGACAGTATGATTGCTTATATCGTAGTGGATCGATTTGCACGACTTAATACGTTTTATACCAATACCGAATATGATGAAATGCTCATTTTTATTCGTTATTTGAGTAACATTATAAACTTAATGCAAAACAAAAATCTTGATGTGCTCATTCGTCAAGAAAAAGAGCTCCAAGAAGAGCTTTATTCAAAACATCAAGAAATCGGGCAATATAAAGAAAGTATCCGATCGTTTTTACGCAACCAAAAGCACAAATCTATCGGTATTATTTTTTATAAAAATCGTCGCTTTACGTTTGGCAATCAAGCATCAAAAGAATTAATTGGAATAAATCCAAACATTCAAGAAGGACATCCTACCGCCAAAGCACTCAAACAGTTAGCACAGCAAGTAACTGCTTATAAAACAGCGCAAACGCTCCATGCGAAAGATGCTGATGGCAATACCCTCATTCTTTCTGGTATGCCAAGCCTCGAGCATAACAACGTCATTATTAGTGCCTACTATCCTGAAGTAACTGACGTAATTAAAAAACAGATCGATATTTTGCGCGATCCATCTGAATGGGATTACCTTCTTTATCTTGAGACCACCAAGCCCGGAAAGCTGATTAATCAATTGATCCCTGGATCGGGAGAAACACTTTTAAACTTTAAAATTGCACTCCTTAAAACAGCGCTCAGCAAAAAGGCTACACTCTTAAATATAGCGGATAGAGACATTCGCCCAATGGTTGAATTATTGCACCATGTCAGCTTACGAGAAACATTGCACGTTATTGAGCTGACTGAGCCAGTTAAAAACTTTGCCGTAGCAATCAATTTATTTGGCATTAACGCACTCTTTAATACTTCTAAAGAACAAGCTATTCCACTTCTTGAAAAGCTTGATTCAATTGGATCAATATTCATTCAAAATGTTGAATTGCTTGATTTAGAAACGCAAGAATATTTAGCTGAATTCATTCGATACGGATTTTTCCGTGTATTTAAAAGCGAACATAAAATTTCAAGTAATGTGCGCATTATGTGTTCAAGCAATAAAGATCTGGGCGCGCTTGTGCGTGAAGGAAAATTCTCCCAATCACTCTTTAATGAGCTCAAACACACTACCCTTGAGATGCCATCGCTCCTCACACTACCAGAAGATGAACTTGGCATACTTGCTGAAGGATTTAGCGAGCAAGCAATTGTAAATCAAACGTATAAAAATCTACTTTCGCTCTCTGAAAAAGATAAATTTAAACTTTCTCACCATCGCCCTGCCAGCCTTGAAGAGCTGAAAGGAAAAGTGCAGCAAATACTGATTCAGAAATCAAAAAAGAATGATATTTATGATGAAACGCAGTTTGATCCTGCGTATGAAGTGTCTGATCCAGAGCTTGTGCAAGCTGCACGACTTGGTAAAAAAGCACTCAAAGATCAAAAAATTATGTCTTTACTGTGGAATAAGTTCAAAAATCAAAATAAAATTGCATCGTTCTTGGGCGTGAATCGTTCATCGGTAAATCGCCGATGCAAGCAATACCACCTTGATGAGTAATTAAAATAGTACAAACCAAAAAAGGCTACCGAAAAACGGTAGCCTTTTTTATGTGCTTTTCCTCTATCCCCTAATGCAGATTTTTTCTACTTAATTAGGCGGATATTTCATAAACAAAAAAAAGCCGTTCAAAAATTCTGCGACATGGTGTACTATAGTCATGATTGTGTGAGCATCCATGTGATCCCTTTAGATTACATCTGTTTATATACAGTTAAAACAGTGAGTAGTATAACCATTGAACGGGATGTGATCAATAAAATTATGGAACATTATATTATTTCTCTCTATCAAACAGTACAAAGTCCCTACTTTCTTTTTTCCGTTTTGTGCTTTGCAATCGGTATTAAGCTCAATTACGTTGTGCAATTAATTTCAACAGTTTGGAAAAAAAATGTTGTCATTAAGCCGTTGCTTTTTTTGCTCATTTCGATGGCAAGTGCATTAATTTGTGATATCGCATGGCTCATTAAATTATCACAATCTCTTTTCGTTTCGATGCCGTACTACGTTGTTGTTCTTTTCATTCGAATTGCATGGGCATTTTTAGCGGTGCAATATCAATCACTTGCTCTTTTTTTACAAGCGCTCACGCAGCCGCAGTTTACATTTAAAAAGTGGCACACTGTTTCTACAGCGATTACGGGGGCATTTTTTCTGTATTTTATTTATCTTGCCCTTTTCCATCCGTTCACGCTTGCAACTACAACAGAGCGAGACATTGCACGAACCGCAATGGATAGCGCAGAATTTATTATCATGCGATACATTATTCCCGTATTGGTCTATAGCTACCCCCTTTTAGGACTCGCATACGTCTTTAAAAATATGCGCACATTTAAGCTTCCAAAATTATTACGCAAGCAGGTGCAACTTTTTACCGCTTTTTTTGTAATGCCCTACTTAGCAATTGAATTTATCTTAGCTACCTGTTTTGCATCTATTAATGATATGTATCTGACCATCAGTATCTCCACCCTCCTTTTAACACTTGCGCTGTATTATTGCATGAAAAACGTTCTTAAAATCAGACTTGCAAATGCTACGCCACGCGTAATTGGCATGCAACAAGCACACGTTATTGATGAATTTAAAACAGTATTACGCGGACTCAGTGAAGCAACAAACACACAAGAGCTGACTCATATCACACAACTTTTTTTTAACGAAGCATTTGCCATACCACGCAATAGCGTTCGTTTGACCATTCGCGAACATTACTCACAAGAAGAAAAACAAAATCGTTCCTCTCGCGATGATATGATTGAGGCATTTATGGCAGATCATGATGCTTTTGATACGCTCCTCGTGCGAGATGAGGTTACATTCTCAAACTTTTATGAACCCACCCCGCATAATAACGCAACGATACAGTTTTTGAATGATTTACAAGCGGACGTATTTCTCTCTATTCATAGTAATAAAAAACTGGTTGGATACATCACAGTAGATCACAACGCACGCCTTGAGCATCTTAATCATAGCGAACAAGACGCAATGCTTGCGTTTGCTACCTATCTGGGCAATGTTACCAATTTACTGCGCTATCGCACCGTAAACACTCTGCTTTCAAAAGAAAAAAAACTCAAAGACTCTCTCTATAATAAGCATCAAGAGATCAATTTATACAAAGAAAGCGTGCATGGATTTTTACGCCATTCTAAGCGTAAAATGCTCGGTATTATTTTTTATAAAAATGGCCACTTTAATCGAGCCAATACTGATGCAAAAAAATTGATTCCGTTTGATCCAAATCTTCAAGAGGGACACCCTCTTTCTAAATCATTGCAAGAAGTTGCTCAGTACGTAGAGACATTTAGCACACCCTATTCATTGCATACGAAAGATAGCGCTGGAAACAAATTACTGCTTTCGGGTGTACCGCATCTTGAACAACAACACACCATTATCACCGCAAGCTACCCCGATATTTCTGATGTTATTTTGCAACAAATGCACCTTCTGCATGATCCGAATGATTGGGATTACTTGCTGTATCTTTCTTCCACAAAGGCGGGTTCATTAATCAACGCTGCATTACCAAGCAACGAAGAAACCGTTCTTAATACAAAAATTAAATTACTAAAAGCTGCACTTAATAAAAAAGCAGTCTTCTTAAATGTACCAGAAGAGGATATAGATGAGCTGGCCAAACTGATTCATGCAATCAGCATGCGAGAGACGCTTCATACGCTCACACTCACTGCACCAACATCATTTGCAGCTATTGCCCCGACACTCTTTGGATCAGCGCAACCAAGCAGCCAGATCCCACTCTTATCAAAGCTTTCAAATGGCACACTCTCTATTAAAAATGTGCATCATTTAGATAATAACTGCCAGCAAGCACTGGCTGAATTAATATCATTCGGATGGTATCGTTACCTCAATTCTGAACAAACCGCTTCAAGTAATACTCGTATTGTGTGCTCTTCAAATCAGATTCTTTCTCCCTTAGTGCATAGTGGCCGCTTTAACACTGATTTATATACGCTCTTAAAGAAAGAAACTGTTACTATCCCATCAGTTGCATCACTGCCGGCACACGAACAAGAAAGCCTCATAGATGGCTTTACAGACCAATACATTACTTCTCACGCATTAAAAAATATGTGCGCACTCTCACAAAAAGAAAAGCAAAAAATTATCGACTCTCAACCAGTAAGCATGCTTGAATTGCAACAGCAGGTACAGCATGCACTCCAAGAAAAAACAGCCTCAATTCCCCTGGAAGTGGGCACAACCCACAATGCATCCTTTGAAGATCCAGAGCTTCTTTTGGCCGGCCGACTCGGAAAACAGGCGCTTAAGCATGAACATATCATGGAGTTACTCTGGAAAAAATTTAAAAATCAGAATAAAATAGCTCTCTTTTTGGGCGTTAATCGCTCATCGGTTAATCGCCGATTTAAAGCGTTTCACATCGGAAACAATTCTGAGGGAGTAGCATGACAATTCAAGAATTTATTGAAAAAAAAGAAGCCTTTCTCATCTATCTTGATGTTGAACGAAATCTTTCCGCGCATACTGCTCGCGCATATGAAGGGGATCTTCGCGCCTTCATCGAATTTTGGAAATCAAAAATTCCAAAAAATGAGCAGGAAAAATTGGGATTGCGCCAGATCATGGAACGCTATTTAGTGAGTCTTTATTATCTGAAAATCGATAAGCGATCAATTGCACGAAAATACTCAACTTTTGCCTCATTTACTAAGTTTTTAAAAACGTATGGCATATCAATTGAGTTAGATTTAAAACGGCCACGAATTACTAAAAAACTTCCGGTCTTTTTAAGTGTTGATGAAATTTTTTATCTTCTGGATTCAATCAAGCCTGAAGACCTTCCGAGCCGCTCTCCTATTCGAGATCAATCCATTCTTGAACTACTCTACGCTACCGGCATTCGATGCTCAGAGCTGGTTGCTATTCTCTTTAAAGATATCAATATGCAAGAGCAGACAATTCGTATTCAGGGCAAAGGTAATAAAGAACGGATTGCATTATTTGGTAAAAAAGCAAAACATAAAATGCAGGAATATTTGCTCAAAGAACGTATGCCTATGCAGCATCACGATGAGCATCTTTTTGTAAACAATCGAAATCAAGGGCTTACCACTCGCTCGATTCAACGCATAATCGAAATGTTTCGAACATTTTTAAAAATTGATAAACAGCTTACACCGCATAAAATTCGCCATTCATTTGCCACCCATTTATTAAATCAGGGAACAGATCTGCGCGTGGTACAAGAACTTCTGGGACATAAAACCATTGCAAGCACTGAAAAATATACGCATGTATCTCTTGAAGATTTAACGCAAATGTGTAACGACATTCATCCCGTAAAGCGCATGTTGAAAAAGTCGTAGGGATGGGCGTGCATGAATCACTTACAGCCTATTGATTCTCGCCTTCGCTCCATCGCCATTGCCCTCTCCATCGCTTTTTGCCTTATCGTTATTCGTCTTTTTTATTTACAAGTTATTTCGCAGCCCTACTACGCATCTCGAAGCGAGCAGAATTTTTTGCGCGTAGAATCAATCCCATCAGCACGCGGAACTATTTACGATTGCAATGGCAACGCACTCGCAACTAATCGGCCCATTACCCATCTCGCATGGAATGGAACAGGTAATCGCACATTAAATGATGTGCAAAAGAAAATGCTTACTACCATTGAAGCAATCACACAGACTCCCCTTTCTTCTAATGCTCAGCATGCAATCCTTCTTGCCGAACGGCATTGCAAGCAAGCGCCAATTGCACAAGATATATCGATCGAGCAATTAACTACCATAACCGAGCTCTATCCTAATCATTGCAACCTTACACTCAATACTCATTTTCAGCGGCATTATCCGCAGGGCACGCTCGCAAGCCACGTAATTGGATATTTAAATAGGCAAATGGAAACCGGCCAAATGGGGCTTGAAAAAATATGTGATGAATTATTAAAAGGGCAAGACGGATCTCGTATAAAAACAATCAATTCTACGGGTAGAAATATAACAACCACTACACAACACCCATCACGCGCGGGTGCCGATATTGTGACCACTATTGATAGTGATCTGCAACACATTGCCGAACGCATCTATCCTGCCGAACATACTGGGTGCGTGTTAATTATTGATCCAGAGGATGGCGCAATACGCGCACTTGCTTCTCGCCCTACGTTTGACCCAGCACTCTTTTTAAAACCGATCTCTCATGCAGTGTGGTCTGAACTGCAGTACAAACAACCGTTTTTAAATCGCGCAACCAATCCTTATCCGCCCGGATCTATTTTTAAATTAATCACTATTAGCGCAGCACTTGAGAACGGATTATTGCACCCAGATCAACTCTGGGACTGTAAAGGATTTGTTGAATTTGCCGGAAGAAATTATTGGTGTAATCGCAAATGGGGCCATGGCACACTCACCACTCCGCAAGCATTTGCCCACTCCTGCAATGTACTCTTTTTTGAATTAGGAAAGCTCATGGATATTGATTTGCTTGCAGACTATGCAAAACGATTTGGACTCGGCCAATCAACAGACTTTTTATTCACAAATAATTCAGGAATAGTGCCAACGCGTGATTGGAAGATGATAACTAAGGGTGAGCGCTGGTGGCCCGGAGAGACACTGTCTGTAGCCATTGGGCAAAGTTTTCTCCTTTCTACTCCCCTACAAATCGCCCGAATGATTGGTGCAATATTTACCGGCTATTTGGCAAAGCCACGTATTTTAGAAACCGAACCATTAGAACAATCGCCACTTGAATTACAACCGCTTACACTAGAATTTTTACGCCGCTCTATGCGACTGGTAGTCACCCGTGGAACAGGCCGGCAACTAAATGATATTCCGGGAATGAAAGTATATGCAAAAACAAGTACTGCACAAATTACTGATTTAGCAAAACGAAAATTAAGTGATGATTACTTGGAGCACGCATGGTTTGCATCATACGTTCAGTATAAAGCTGCAAAGCCATTAGTCTTTTTAGTATTAATAGAACACGCGGGAAGCTCACAAGTCTCTTCAAAAGTCGCAAAAGAGCTGTTGCTGGCGTATAAGCAGTATGCCGATAGTTAATCAACGGGCACAGCACCATATACAGACTCATCACCTCTCGTGATAAAATAGGTTTCTTTTATACATTTCTTTCTCTTGCCGGTATATACAATTACTGCTCGATGGCCTCGACACCGCTGTTTTTTAACTGGCAGTCCTGCACGCTGCATTTCCTGGCAAACCGCTTCCCATCTTTCATCTAAAACCGCCTCAATATCTATTTCTTGAGGAGCACTTCCGCCAAATAAAAGATCATCTACTTCACCATCTTCTGGAGAATTAACAAACTCATACCTTTTTAGTCGCTTATTAATATCCGCTTGAATCGAAGTTCGCACCCAGCTCAACGCACGAGAAAGCATCGAACCCTCAGCTTCCATTGCAACAGTAGTTTGAGCAATAAGGCAGAGTAATATGAGATAATTACGATTCATGATATAACCTCCATATAAAAACGAATAAAACAAAAAAAAGGATCCCTTTTACCAGGATCCTTCTTTAAACACTTTCAAGGAAAACCAACTACGCCTTTGGAGCGCCCATTGCTTTCACTTTTTTTGCCAATCGGCTCATTTTACGAGCGACGGTATTTTTATGGAAAAGACCCTTTCCTTGTGCACGAGCAAGTTTTGCTTGCGCTGAAGAAAGAAGCTCTTTTACTGAAGCTGCATCGTTTTTCTCTACTGCATCAAGAACTTTTTTAACTGCAGTTTTCACATCACTTTTACGTGAATAGTTACGAATACGACGTTTTTCAGATTGCAATACGCGTTTTTTAGACGACTTAATATTTGGCATACTTAACCTTTTACATAACCTTTGTTACTTTACCGCCCTTAACACACTTTGTGCATACTTTACCACGAGTTACCGTATTTTTTGCATTATCCGGTTTCGTGTATCGCATGGTCTTCACATTGGGGTATACCCAACGTTTTACGCGGTTTTTTGCGTTACTCACTAAATTTGCTACCTGTGGCCGTTTACCACAGACTCCACATATTCTTGCCATGAATGTATCCTTTTGAGGGTATCTTTCAAGAAATGCACTCTATACGTGCTTAGTACCTATTCTACCCCATTACCCAGTTTTTTCAACTATCTGTAGGGCTTTTTGCTAATTCTTTCAGTTTTTCATGGACCAATTGACTCCCAGCCACACAACTCACGAAATTTGGCCCGAGAGAAGAGCCATCAATCTGAGAGGCGCTACCCCCTGCCTCGGACACCAAAAGTATCCCTGCGGCGATATCCCACCAGCTCAGATGGGAGAATATTACTCCGTCCAGCCGTCCACATGCCAGATTTGCCAAATCAAGGGCTACTGCTCCAAAATGACGCACCGCCCGAGCCTGAGTGGCAATGATTTGCGCTCTGCCAACCGTCTGCCCTCGATGCCGAGCATCATAAGCGAGCCCAAAACCAATCAATGCATCTGAAAACTTCTGAGGCTTTGATATCTGTATTGGCTGTCCATTTAGCGTGGCACCCGCCCCTTTTTGCGCAGCATAATATTCATCCATGAGCGGATTATAGATCGCCCCTAAAATCGGCTCATCATCCTGCGTTAATGCAACTGAGATGCAAAAATAAGGGATTCGATGCGCAAAATTGGTGGTTCCATCGAGTGGATCTATTACCCATCGATACCCATTATTACTATTCCCCGACATGCCTGATTCTTCAGCAATAAAATTTGCCGGAAACAGCGCATGCAGCATTTCTTTCAAATGGCTTTCTGAATCGATATCAGCCTGAGTATAATAGCCAGCATCTTTTTTGGTTTCGTAAACGCCTTTTTTCCAATAAGAAAGAAGCAGTTTACCTGCTTCTTTCACAATTAACTCTAATTCACGTGATATGTTTGGCACCATACGGCCTCCTTTTTAGGAGAAACGATGCTGTACGCGTGGCTCAATACCAAGAAGTTCATAGATTTCTTCCGCATACATCGTCTCTTTATCTAACAATGTCTCTGCAAGAAGATCGAGCTTATCACGATTATCTTTTAAAAGCTGCATCGTATTTGCATAGCACTCATCCATGATGCGCTGCACTTCTGCATCAATGCGCTCAGCTGTCTTTTGCGAATACACGTAATCGCCCTGGCCTTGCGCATAAATCACCTGACCAAGATCTGAGCCCATGCCATAATTACATACCATATCTCGCACAATTGAAGATGCCGCTTGAAAATCACTATATGCACCGGTAGTTGCTTTATTAAATACCAGCTCTTCAGCAGCTCGCCCACCCAATGCAGACATAATATTCGCAACCATTTCTTCTTTGGTGCGCGTATATTTTTCACGCTCTGGCATTGCATGCGTTACACCCAATGCACGGCCACGAGGAATAATAGTCACTTTATGAAGCGGATCACTATCCTCTGGCATCATCAAGCGAATCAGCGCATGCCCTGATTCATGAAACGACGTGACTTTACGGTCTTCGTCGGTAAGAATAATGCTTTTTACTTCCTTACCCAAAAGAATCTTATCTCGCGCTTCTTCTAAATCATCAATACCAATCGATTCTTTATCTTCTTTAGAAGCAATAATTGCAGCTTCATTAATCAAGTTAGCAAGATCAGCTCCAGAAAATCCTGGCGTGCCGCGAGCTACTTTTTGTAAATCAACTTCAGGGTCCATTTTTACCGCTTTTGCATGTACTTGCAAAATTTGATCACGGCTTTTCAAGTCTGGATACGGCACATCTACTCGGCGATCAAATCGTCCCGGACGAAGCAATGCGCTATCAAGTACATCCGGACGGTTGGTAGCTGCAAGTACAATCACTGATCCACCCGTTGTTTGAAAACCATCCATCTCTGCAAGCATTTGGTTTAACGTTTGCTCACGTTCGTCGTGCCCACCGCCAAGACCAGATCCCCGTTGGCGCCCAACAGCATCGATTTCATCAATAAAGATAATGCATGGAGCGTTCTTGCGCGCTTGTTGAAATAGATCGCGCACTCGCGCCGCACCCACACCCACAAATACTTCAATGAAATCAGAACCACTCACGCTAAAAAACGGACAATTTGCTTCACCCGCAACTGCACGTGCAAGCATTGTTTTACCATTACCCGGTGAACCAACCAATAGTACACCCCGTGGAATTTTTGCGCCCAAGCGCTGATATTTTTCTGGATTTTTTAAATAATCAACAACGTCTTTCAACTCTTCTTTTGCTTCCATTACGCCCGCAACATCATCAAACTTAACATTGATACTTGATGGCATAAAAAGACGTGCGCGGCTTTTGCCCATAGTGAAAATATTATTGCCACCGCCTCCTCCGCCAGATCCACGTGATTGGCGAATGAAATACCACAATGCCCATGCAGTAATAAACAAAGAAAGAAGGGGAAGAAGATACCAAATATTAAAGGCACCATTTGGATTATCTATAGAAAACTCTACCCCATGCTCTCGCAATAACTGCCAGTCAGCACTCTTATTGGCGATAGTAGTTTCAAATCGGCTGTTGTTTTTTAAGATACCATGCACTTCCTGGCCGGATACATGCACGCGCTTTACTTCATCTTTTTCAATTAGATTTAAAAACTGCGAATACGTAATTGGCTGGATAGTTCTATTTCGATCGGTAAGCGTATGGAGTACGAAAATAAACCCAAGAAGCACAAGCGTGCCAACGAGTAAATTTCGTGGACCTCCGTTGAGAAATGATTTTTTTGGCTTTGTCATAATAAGTCTTTCTGCTTTTTACGGTTGAATTTCATAATAAAATGAGCATTTATTGGCCAAATAAATTGGTCCATCAATGCACTCATTTCTAATGGAAATAGTATATAATAACGATGGTTTGAACGCAATGTTGGGTATTATTCTAGGGTAAAAACCCACAAGTGTCGATTTTTTTAATCATGTATTGGGCAAATATAATGGCTCTATTATGCGTATTTTTGCGTAGCTAAAACTACGTGAGAAACGCCACCAACCACTTTAATGCGATCAACAAGCTCAAGCACCGTTCCATACGGCACTCCCTGATCTGCTTTCACGTAGACCATCTTATTCTGATCGGCAGCCACTTTGGTTTGTAATTCAGCTACAATTGCCTCATCAGAAAACTCAGTGCCATTAAAAAAAAGCTTTTTATCTTTATCGACGTACACCACCAGCTCTTGCTGATTATCTGCATCCTCTTTTGCTTGCCCTTTCGGCAAACTTACTCGAATTGCATTTTGAATCATAGGTGTAGTAATCATAAAAATTACCAACAATGTCAGCGCGGTATCCACAAGCGGTGTCAACGAAATATCCAAAAGTTGCGATGATTGCCGGCGACGAGATCGAAACGAACGACGTGCCATATCTTACCCCAATAGTTCATGCTGCATGATAAAGCTGACTTTATCAGAAAGGTTAACAATCTGGAGCTCAATTTTGCGTACTTGATTCATTAAATAATTGTACATCACTAATGCTGGAATCGCCACTACCAACCCTGCTAGAGTGGTTAAAAGTGCTGCTGCAATACCAGGAGCTACTACAGTAATATCTGCAGACTGCCGCTCACTAATACTAATAAACGCATGAATCAGACCCCACACTGTTCCAAACAATCCCAACAATGTGGCCACTGCAGCGCTCGTTGAAAGCACCGGCAAATACGATTCTTCGAGAGAAAGTAATTTATCGGTGGTTTGATCAATATGATATTGCATCAAATCCCAATTTCTTCGGGATGCGTCTGGTTGTGCTTCTTTTAATGTATTGAGCACAAAAAGCGTTTGTGATAAAAACCGACCCGGCATGGTATGCGCGCAGCTTGCAGCTACCGCATTAACGTCTTGCAACGTTCTGACAGCTTGTAACTGCTCCTGCACTCGGCGCACATCACGCATGCGCAATCGCTGCAAAATAAACTTACATAAAAATACTGTCCAACACAGCACAGACATAATAAAAAGCGTTATCAAAACCGCTTTTGAAAGCCAATCGCTATTATAGACGAGATACCACAGAGAGTTTCCTACTAAATTATTGGGCATGCTCCGTTCCTTTTTTTCGGTGTTCGTATCCTTCGACAAGCTCAGGACGAACGGATAAGTGTAATTTCTTATTTCAATCTAAACTGACACACTTCTCATTTTTTTTAAATACGCAATCTATAATTCGCTCAATTTGCATTGGAACCCCACCGTTTAGCCTGCTCCACTAAAGCTTCGCAGGGACCCCACCGTTCGCCCTGATGCTTCGATAAACTCAGCAGTAAACGCTGCGCTCATCGCTCTCTCCGTTTAACCTCACTTTGCAAAGCTTCGCGGGAACCCCAACCGTTTGCCCTGAGCTTGTCGAAGGGTATCTCGAACGGTTTCAATTATCATGCATAATTTCAACTAATCGACGTCGCAACGTCTCGGGATCTGCAATTCCTTCATCAATTTGCAGTTCATATGCCCGCCGCAAAAGCTCACCCATTTTTGGGCCTGGCTCAACTAAATCCGCAATATCTTTTCCCTGCAAAATCGGTTTTTCTACCGCTTGCAATACATGCGCTTCGTCAGCTTTTTTTCTAAAAAGCTCAATGTCAGAAAAATCCGTTGTTAGTGGCTCCGGCCCTTCTGAGTTTCTGCCTCGTTTATCTGCGAGCGATAAATCAGCAAGTAACGCAAGCGAAGCGTGAGGCGCTAATTTATTTGCAAGCCGTTTATAGGCAGCTATCCCTGCTTCATTATCAATAAACTGCAATGGAGACATATGGTATTTTACCAACTTACTTACAGAATCAATTAACTCTTTATTGTGCGTAATTCGTTTGAGCATGCTCCGCGCCAAATGATATCCCTGCTCGGCATGACCAATACTTGTAACCTTTCCATCGGGTGCAACTTTCGTAGTCGTCGGTTTGCCTAAATCGTGGCACAGCGCTGCATACAGTGCGATCAATTTAATGTGATCATTTTCATATTTTAATTGTGCTGCAGCATCAAGCGCTTGCATTGTGTGTTCAAACACATCCCCTTCAGGATGATAGTCTTTCCCCTGAACCGTTCCCACCGTAGCTGCAAGCTCCGGCAAAATCAGTGAAAGTCTGCCAATTTTTTGCAACCATCGAATGCCAAGCGAGGGACGTTTTGATTTGAGAAGCATTTTTGCAAATTCATCTTCTATTCGTTCGCGCGATACTGCGGACACATCCATCTGCCTGCAAATAGCATCCAATTCATCAGTTGGCTCCATTTCAAACCGGCTCATAAATTGCATTACTCTAAAAAAACGCAATGGATCTTCTTTAAATGATTCCGCATTCGGCGCACGTAAACGCTTTGCTTCAATATCTTCTTGGCCACCAAATGGATCTAAAAGATCACCCGTTTTCACATCAATGCCCATTGCATTCATGGTCAAATCACGTCGAGAAAATGCATCTTTAATGTTCATCGTATGATCGAGTGTTACTTCTGGTTTGCGCCCGGCAGTATCTGATCGAGGCACTGCCCAATCAATATCAAGCCCCGAATAGCGCAATACTCCAAATGATTTACCGACAAGATTCACTTCACCAAATCGTTTAAGTAATGCTTCAAGTTCTTCAAGCGGCATACCATGCACTTCGATATCAACATCTTTTATTGGAATCCCTAAAAGCAGATCTCGCACCATGCCACCAACATAAAAAACTCGGCCGCCATGCGCGCTAATTTCATCAAAAATTGCCTGCACCACCGGGTATTGTTTTTGAATATCGGCCAAAGCTCTTTGAATCTGAGGGGTAATTTTTGTAGACTTCATGCAGTGGGGTCCCTAAAAAAAAGGAAAAGTTATGAACAAATCGATTTCGTATTTTCTAACCATTATGCTCCTTGCTTCAAGTCCGCTCTGCAATGCGTGGGCTAAACTATCGATGGATCGAGTATATTCTTTTTTTGGTAAATATACCAATCACGACGTCTTTGAGAAGGAATATGCCGTTGGAAAGCCAACTATTTTAAAAGTTCGCGGCATCGATGGCAACATTCACGTTACCACTGAATGGCGAAGAAATACCGTCAGCATGAGAGCCGTAAAGCGAGCATCTCGTAAAGAAGATCTTGAAGTGTTTTCAGTAAAAACAAGTCGAGAAGAAGCGGATGGCGCAAACTATCTCACCCTTACCACCGCATGCACCAATAAAGCTGCAAAAGGTGCAATTGATTATGAGTTAATCGTCCCAAGCTACATCACATTAAATCTACACACCGAGCGTGGCGAAATTAGCGTAGATGCAGTAAAAGGAAAAGTAGCTGCAAGTACGATTAATGGCCCTATCAAATTGAGCAGTGTAAATAACGCAGTAATCGCACGCACCAAAGAAAGTGGCCTGATTGCAATTAATGGCGCTACTGGAGACGTAAAAGCCACCACGAATAAAGGTAACATTGAAATTACTGACGCAGCACGAAGCATCATGGCATCTACGCAAAAAGGAAACATCATCACCGCCTGCAGCAACGTCGCATCAAGCAGCAAAATTGTATTAAACTCAGGGCAACAAGGCGGCATCACGCTTGCACTGCCAAGCTCAGTAAATGCAAAGCTCACTGGCCGCACGCAAAAAGGGCGCCTCACTTCAGATCATTACGTAACGATAAACCCAATCACTGCAAAGCTTGATCGCCAAACTCGTAGAGATTTTGAACGGCAAGTAGAAGGCAAGCTCGGAACAGGAGATGCAGAAATCCACCTGACCAGCAATAGCGGGAATATCAAAATTGTAGAGACAAAAACTACATAATTTTCCTGCCCCGCCTATCGAAGGGTTAAAAAAAGAGGCGCCGTAACTGGCGCCTCTTTTTTATTGGTTCATATCTAATCAATATTAAAACTCAATACCACTTTCTTCAGCCACTTGCTGAGCACTGCTCACAACGTTTGGCCCAGGCACAAGCTTATACGTATACTTCACTACACGGCCCGTATCATCAGTGATCACACCAGTGTGATAGTTTTTCACTTGGCCACCCGTTTGCTGCTCAAGATCAGTCAGCTTTTTAAAGTGGGTTGCATTCACAAAAATCACATTCTTCATTTCGCTCAGCTTGCTCATAAATTGATGCGAAAGCTGTTCAGCTTTATCAGGCGCAGTTCCCGTGAAGATTTCATCAATCATCACAAATGCAAACTGATTTGCAGGGAGCGCTTTCAGCGTTGCCATTAATTCGGATGCTCGTTTTACTTCTGCTTTAAATAGCGATATTCCCGCACCAGTATCATCAGCAATATTTAAGTATGTGATCAATTTGCTGAATGGCGTAAATCGAATCGATTCAGCTGGAGCAATACCATACGTCTGCGCCATAAGTACGCTCATCATAAGCGCTTTCATCACTGTCGACTTACCACCTGTATTTGGACCACTAATCAATAGATTTCGCTCAGCACCAGTTCCTAAAGATACACTGTTTGGCACCACTACTTGTGGATCAATGAACGGATTCCAGAAGCCTTGCGCATCCAACAGTGGTTTTTCTTTTGATTCAACAAACTCTGCAAAGCAGAATTGTGCTGACATATCCTTATGCGCTACCATTTTCTGAGCAAGTGCTACGTATGTATCAATCTCACCAGCCGCACGCATAACCGGTGCAAATTCAGCACGAATAGCTTTATCCGTCATATATTTATACGCAACAAGGACATTACCCGGAGAAGAAAGTGCCGAAGGCGCACCCTCATCAAAGGTACTTTTACGTAATAAATTATTAAGATAGCTGAATTTAGAAGATGCACGTGATCCACCTTGCAAGAGATCCAATGCCTTACTTATTTCTGGCATCGACTTTAAAAGCCCCGGCTGAGTGCCAACGAGCTGAAACAATGCTTGCGCAGAGCGAACAAATGTTGCCACATAAATCATCATTTGCTGAATTCGTTTAATTTCGTTGGTTACCCTTTTACGATCACCCGCAGCAATTAACCCTAAAAAGCCATATATAGGTGCATTGATTGCAGCCTGTACTTGCAAATCTTGATCAGTTCCATGTTTTGCATAATAACCCAATCCAGCTGACACAGCAACATTCAGACCCACCCTAAAAGTCGTAGCCAATCGGTTTGCAAAGGTGACAGCTGCAGGAGACTCACCTAATTGCATCAATTTAAGCATCGCATTCGGATACAACGCTTCCTCAGCATTATTCAGTCCCTCACGCATATACATATCAGAAAGGTATGGCTCTGCCTCTTTCATTTTTTGCAATAATGCAAGGCAACGAGCGCGCAAAATATTTTTTTCCGTCAACGCTTTAATCGCAGCCTGACGATTTTTCACAATTGCCATATCATCTACTGGCATTGTAAGTGCCTCAATCATCGACTGACGCCCCACCACTGTTTGCAGTAAAGCAGCCTCACCAATCGAAGTGACTCGATCAATAAAGGTGTCCCCTGAGCGCGTTCCACCACGAAGCAATTCAAGCTCAACCACAGTAGTCGGATCAATTACCGGCTTTGCGGTAGCAAAATCTGTCACAGGAAAATTCTCAAATGATCGCTTCAATACAGATGCTAATGACGGCACTTTATAATCAAATGTATACGGCGCAGCTGCTGCTTTAACAAATTCTGTAAACGATTGTGGAAGTTTTGCCTCTTCAGGCTTTTCTTCAACCCAATCATAGGCCTTTAACGCTTCATTAGCCATCTGGGTAGCATATTCTGAATTATATGCATGCATCTGAGCAGTTGGGGCCAAAAGGCCGAATACAACGAACAAACAAGCAAGTTTCTTCATTTTTTGAAACTTCTTCATAAAATAATACCTCTCTTTATAAAACAATCTTTTTATCACTCATTTCAGTATGAATTATCCTCACTTTTTATGCAATGGATTGTATGAAATCGTTGCCAAATCTGAGCTCTTCCTTTAAAGTTGTAGGCATTTATCACCCTATTTACTGGATACTAATCGTATGAATGCATTTTTTCAACTTCTATTAAATCCTGCAATTATCAGTCTTTTGGCCGGAATCGTCATCGGGCTTAGCTCGCGCCATTCTTTGCCGCGATTGCTGGTTAATACCCTCTCTGGATACCTCATATTTACCATAGGTTTTAAGGGTGGCGCCTGCCTGGGAGTCGCCAATGAATGCACCCCTCCCTTACTAATGCTTACAGCCATTGGGGCACTTATTGGATTCATCCAACCATTTATTCATTATTTCATACTTAAAAAAACCACGTCCCTCGATCAGCAAACAGCTGCAGTAGTTGCCAGTGAATATGGATCAATCAGTATCATTACCTTCATTACTGCTGTTACGTTTTTAACGGAACGAGCCGTATCGTATGATACTTTTATGTCTGCCACTGCTGGTATTATGGAAATTCCAGCACTTTTTAGTGGGCTTTGGCTCATCAAACAAGGGCAAAAGACCGCGAAAACCTCGCTATTAGAATCGCTTTTTGATATCTGCTCAGCTATTCTTTTCTGCCGACAAATCAGCTTTATTTTCCTGGGATTTGTAGCGGGATATCTCAGTAATGTTTTTGAGCTTTCTTTTATGAACCAATGGGTGGTCTGGCCATTTACGATCGTTCTCGTGCTTTTCATGGTAGATATCGGTATTAAAATTGCCAAACAACGAGAAGCGGTGCATCACTTTAGCGCAGCGCTTTTAGCTTTTGCACTCTATATGCCACTCATCAATGGCTGTTTGGGGATTTTGATTGCGCATCAAATCGTTGATAGCGTAGGGACGCTCGTATTATTCGGCGTACTTTTAGCAAGTGCTTCTTATATCGCCGTTCCTGCTATTATGCGCGCGCAAGCACCCGATGCCAAAGAAGCGGTGTATCTACCTCTCTCTCTGGGCGTCACCCTGCCATTCAATATCTTAATCGGCATCCCACTCTATTATTACGTCAGTTCATTTTTATTGAGCTAATACATAAGAAAAGTAACTATCATTGAGACTGGCCTGCCAGTCATTTGTGTCGATACAAATGACTGGTGGAGATAACGGGAGTCGAACCCGTGACCTCACGCATGCCATGCGTGCGCTCTACCAACTGAGCTATATCCCCATACAAAAATCAGAGAAGCAAGCCTTATTTTATGCGTTTTTCAGGCTTTATTCAACTCTTTTACACGCAAAAACCCTCTAACAGCCTTTTGCGCTCTTTACGATAATCAAGTAAAATAAGCGAAAATCAAAAGAAATACTCAAGGAATACACCATGACAAACAAACGAAATATAGCTTTAATAGCATTAATCGCATTAAGCGGTGCACCTGCAAAAGCTATCCCATCACCCTCTACTATTTGGGCTCTATCAACTCCTCAAGATAAGCGTATTGCAAAGTGCTCTGCGGGGGCAATAGCAATAATGGTCATTGGCTATGGCCTGTATCGCTATTTTAGAGCCCCTTCAAATGAAACACTTCGCTCACAAGCACGTGCAGTCTATAATCGTATGCACCAAAGATATGGAAAACTAAAATTCGTAGCCGATCCAAGTCGTATGAAAATCACGCAAGCAGGCGATTTATTTGCAATGACGAGCCACAAAGATCTGCCGCTTATCAAACGAGTTACTGGCGATCTTCCTGCGCTTAAAAAACAGATATCTCTTTTGAGTGCACGAATCAATAAAGATTCTGATAATGGTAAAACTGATGGAGCTATGCAAAGCCTCTATGATCAAATGCGCTCACTTGAAGAAAAGCTTGATCATGTTTCAAAATTTTGGAATAGCCATGCGCTCTTCTTTACCATGCATGATTACTTAAGTCAGCTCTCTGGCATGTATGGCAAATATGATTACAACAACTCAGAAGCCGTTCGTATGCAAATCCGCGGCGAGGCAACTGGAAAACATGGTGATGCGTATACCTATCCGTTCAAAACATTTACGGCTACACTATCATCACATATCAATAATCTACATGACCAGATTCAAACCTTACGGACTAAAGCGCGATCATTTGCTGATCGTGAACTGATTGCAAACGAATATTACAACATGCTCAGCCAAGCTGAACCATTCCACCAAGCATTAATTTACGTACGTGATGTAGCTGCAAATCAACCTGAGTATGCTACTGAAATCGCGCAATTTGAAAAAGCCGAACAAAAACGAGCCGAGCTTGCAGCGCAAGAACGAGCTATTGCAGCAAAAGCACAAGCAGATCGAGAGCGTGCGCAAGCTGAACGAGAAAAAGCCGAAGCAATTCGCTATAAAGCACGCCTAGATTACGAAGCAAAAATGAAAAAACCTGCTGCACAAACGAATGTAACAGTTGTAAATCAAACGGCTGATGCAAAAACAGATGCATATGCTGCAGATAATAACGCATAATTAATTTTTCACATCGAATATAAAAGGGACCCCATCTGCGGGTCTCTTTTTTTTACTACACAACTATATATCCTTCGCTATACTATATCATCCTGCATAGTCAGATAAAGCATCACCTTCTACCATTGTTTTAAAGGATTTTACATGCGTTTAAATAGCATATTCATTGGCATCGTTGCCCTTTTTTGTGCACCTCTTTCTTGGGGTATTACTCAACCCGCAATTGATACTCACCAAGTAGATGCGCAAACATATCAAATCACCGTTTCCATTCCTATTGCTCAAGGAGATGCGCTTTACACTGATTACATTTCATTCTCGGCTGATCATCCCGGCGTTTTGCTCTCTGAGTGGAGTGCATCGTATGAACCAAAAAGCAAATACGATACCGATTTTAAACAAACAAAAAAGCTCTTTACGCAGCCAGTCACCCTCTCATTACAGGCAACTGTTTCTGATCCTTCTTTGCAAGATGCAACGCTTCATTTGGCAACCGTTTCACGATTGAAAAAAAATCAGCAATTTCAATTCCCACTCCATTTTAAAAACGCACTCACTTTTCAAAACAACGACTCGTTGAATGAAATAGACAACAGTCCTGCGGTATCTGATGCCATTAACACAGAATCGCAACGAACGCTCAGCTTTCAAGAGCGACTTTTATTATTATTTACAGAAACTGAATCGTGGTGGATTCGTTTGGCATTAGCGCTTCTTTTAGGATTCATTTTAAGCTTAACTCCGTGCATTTATCCTATGATCCCGATCACCGTAGGAATTTTACAATCACAAGGAAGCAAATCGATCACTCGTAACTTTTTCATAGCGCTTACCTACGTCTTTGGCATCGCCACTACATTTGCCACGCTGGGAACAGCAGCAGCATTGAGCGGTAGAATGTTTGGAAGCTTTATGCGTAATCCAATCATCATTCTTACTATCGTCGCGCTTCTTGCTTATTTAGCCGGATCAATGATCGGATTGTATGATCTGTATACGCCTCGCTTTATGCAAGGTTCAAACAACCACACCGTTAAAAAGGGATCTTTCTTTTCTATCTTTTTATTTGGAGCAGCGAGTGGCACTGTCGCATCTCCCTGCATATCACCCGGTCTTGTATTGCTTCTTTCTATGGTAACCGCCCTTGGAAACACTGCCCTTGGCTTTATACTTCTTTTTTTCTTTGGCATTGGACTCGGAATACCATTACTTATTATTGGTACCTTTTCCGGATCGCTTCGTGTACTACCACAAGCAGGCACATGGATGGTAAGCGTTAAACAGTTTTTCGGTTTTTTTATGCTAGCGACGTGTCTCTATTTTCTTGGCACTATCGTCCCCGCATCAATCATCGGATGGCTGACAGTGCTTTTAAGCGGTAGCGTTGGATTGTTTTATCTTATCAGTGCAAATAAAAGTTCTGGCATGGGTCGTTTGATTCAAAACCTACTGGGAATTGCCGCAATTGCTTTATCAGTATACCTTGCATTTGAAGCATACAAGAAAACAGATCTGTATCTTGCTGGATCTCAGCACACTGATATTTGGCTTTATAATTATGATGAGGCACTTGCGATCGCAACCGCTCAAAACAAAAAAATGTTTATCGATATTAGTGCACCATACTGCTCAATTTGTAAGGCAATTGATAAAAAACTATTTTCTAACGAGCGCGTGCAAGAAAAACTCTCAAATTACGTCACCGTGAAAATTGAAGATATTGAAGAAAATGAGACTACGCTTGCACTACAAAAACAATTTACAGTAATTGGAGCGCCCACTATACTTATCTACGATCCAATTGCAAAAAAAGAACTCAAACGTTGGGGTGGAGAACTTTATGAATTAAGCCCTGACGAATTTATTGAAACACTATAACAAGAGGTTGCATAAATGAAGGTTGCACTACGCATTATTTTTTTTCTTTGCCTGTTTACTCTGGGAATCTTGCAAGTTACTCACGCATCCGAAGGCAACCCGTTGCAAACATTTATAGAAAGGTTGAGTGAAATTGGTATTGGCTATAATGAAGATCCATGCCTTCCCCTTAATCCAACCGAAGATGGATTGACAGCTGCACGTCAAAGACTTACCGCAATGCGAGGCATATTAGGACAATATGACAATCCTCATTGCTACGTTCGATCTTATATGGACGCTCTTATTATTGGACAAATTGCAGTAATTCACTGGATTGAAGCAGCGTTGGCAGAAAATGAGTCTGATGAATAAAGAGCATTAGCGCTGTTTTTTAAATTCATCGTGACGGCCTGCTTGCTTGCGATCGTCATTCATTTTTTTCTTTTGCTCTCGCAATTGCTTATACATCGTATCAATCACGCGATCAATGCAGTCATACAGATCTACGCCCGTTTTTTCATAATTTGAAATACAATCAAAGTTCGGTGATTTTACGCGCAATTCAACAAACGGATGTTCGCGCACTTTCGAAGCTTCGAGAATCATATCAATATAGATTGGTGTTGGTTCTGATTCGAGAAATGTTTCTATTTTTTCAAGTTGCTTATTTACGTATTTCTCCATTGGAGCTGAATGCTCCATCTTTTTGAACGTAATTCGTTTATGCATAGCACTCTCCAATAATTATCATTTTTCATATAACTATTAGTTAGCAAGAATGGCTTTGAAATCACAAGATATGAAATTATTTTTTATCAGGGCGCTTTTTGCGTAATACAAACTTAATAGGAACGCCTTTAAGATCTGCACTCTTACGTAAAATCCGCTCAAAAAAACCAAGCTGACTCGGGCCAAACCACTTCGGCTCACCAACAGTAAGCGCAATCGTAATCGGAGCAGTTTTAACCTGTTCTGCGTGATACACAATCAGTCGCTGCTGGGCGCGATAAAGCGGCTTTGCCTGTAATGCTTCTTTAAAGAGCACAAAAAGCTCTTCGCCAGAAAATCGCTGATGATATCGATCAGAAACAGCCTCAATTTTTTTAAGCAAGCGTCCAATATTTTTCTTGGTGAGTACAGAGGTGCGTATCTCTTCTACTTTATCTAAAAAGTAACGATACTCTTCAAGGCTGAATTCAAGATCATGCTTTGCCTGCTCATCAACTAAATCATCTTTGTTATATAAAACAATAAGCCCTTTGTAGCGCTCTTGAAAGATATAAAATGCAAGTTTGAGCTCTTGGTCTACAATCTTTCCAGCAGATGCATCCATCATTAAAAGAACGATATCGGCATCATCCAAACTGGCTAATGCACTCTTTACCATAAGCTTTTCTACCGGCTCAGTAACGCCACGCTTTCTTCTAATACCAGGCGTATCGGTTATCTCGATAGTTTCTTGAGAAAAATGCATTTCTTCTTTGATAGCTTCTCGAGTAGTCCCTGGCATATCGGCAACAATCGCACGATCTTTTTTGAGCAGTAAATTTAAAAGCGAAGATTTACCAACGTTTGGTTTACCAAGAATTACGACATTGCATTTTGGCTTTTTCTGCTCAACTATTTTTTTTGGTGCAGGAAGAAGCTCTAGAATAGAATCAAATAAATCCGCTATGCCAATACTGTGTTGCGCTGAAAGCGGAATAATTCGCTCAAAGCCAAGTCGTTCAAATTCATACTGATGCTCTTTGGCAAGCTTAGTATCAATTTTGTTGATAGCAAGAATTGTTTTTTTACCTGCTTTATGCAGCCAGCGAGCAAGTGAGCGATCCTCTGGCAAAATTCCAATCGTTCCATCACATACAAAAATAACAACATCCGCATCATGCACTGCAGCAATTGCACGAGTACGTACTTGCTCTGCAATATAATCTTCAGTAATTTTTTTAATGGCAATGCCGCCAGTATCTACAAGCTCAAATGTGCGATCTTTCCATGATACTTTATCAATAATCACATCGCGGGTTACACCAGAATAATCGTAAGTAATACTACGTGCAGACTCAGAAAGACGATTAAAAAGAGTTGATTTCCCAACATTCATTCGGCCAACAATGGCAACGATAGGTAATGTTTTCTTCATTATTTTACGCTCACAATTTCAGTAATAGTGCCAGAAAGATGTGCTTTAACCATATGCGCAACTGGCCATGCAGTTGCATCAGACGTATCAATTGCACGCTCATTAGTAAAAATGCGCACTTGTGGGCGCGCAGAGCGTTTTGCAAATCGATTTGGTTGATAATTATTTTTTTGTACTGGTGCAGGAGTTGGCTTTTGTGATGGTTCAGGGACCGGCTGCGATTTCATTCGTTGCGCGGTACGAACTCCTGATGGCGTAACAGCAGCGTTTTGGCCAGTAAACAATGGTTGAAATACCACTGAAGATCCAAACTGTTTTTGCAGTAGCGGCATCCATACATTTTGTGCGTTTTCAATCCACTCTTTAAAAAAGATAAGCTCTTTTGAAAATTCAACCTGCAGCGTATTGTTTTCGAACAGCTTAACCGTGCCTTGCTGAAATACAGAGGTTATCAACGGATCATCAAGTCCAGAAACAGAGTGTACAAACTTACCCCAAAGCCCGAGCCCTTCTTCTTCAATTTCTTGATCCTCTTGCTCTTCGTCAGATGATTCATCACCATCCTCAAATTCATCCGAAAGTGGTTCCACTGTCGCTGCTACCTGGCTAGACGCAGATCCTTCACCGTCCGGGCCTGTTTTTTTCACAAGACTACATAAAGAAAGTAATACCATTTCAAGCACATCATGCTTTGAAGTTGTTTTAGAAAAGAGCAATTCTCGATCATACATACTACGCATAAATCGAGTAAGCTGCTGCACTGATGATGCTTGAATCATTTTCTTGATAACATCAACATGTTCAATAAATTGATCCGGCGTTACGCCATACTTAATCCATAACGCAGCGCGAGTAAGCTCTAGTAATCGCTGCCAAATTAAAGGCGCTGCATACTGATGCCACTCAAGTTTTTGAATAAGTTGTAATACTGTTGCTGCATTGCCAGAAAGCGCTGCCCTCAATAGTGCAATGATTGCCACATCATCCATGCGGCCAAGCATCTGAGATACTGCAGCATGTGTAACCTGTTTGTTAGAAAAACGAACCGTTTCAAGTAAGTTTAATGCATCTCGCACGGATCCTTCAGTCTGTGCAATGATGTGATACAATCCCGCATCATCATAATTAATCTGCTCAGACTCACAAACACGCTGAAGTTGCTTGAATAAAATATCTTTATCTACAGATCTGAAAAAAAGTTGAAAACATCGAGAGCGAACCGTTTCAATAATTTTGTGCGGATCGGTTGTTGCCAGCATAAAAATAACGGAGGCTGGCGGCTCTTCTAATATTTTTAAAAGCGCATTAAATGCCGCTTTACTCAGCATATGCGCTTCATCAATAAGATAGATTTTTTTGCTACCCATAAGTGGAAGCAAAGATGCTGAATCAATAAGCATACGAACATTATCTACCCCAGTGTGCGATGCGGCATCAATTTCAATGAAATCCGGATGCCTGCCATGCTCCATGGCAACGCATGATGCACATGTTTGGCACGGTACAATGTGCTGTTTGGGATTTGATTGAAACTCAGATAAGCTCATGCAGTTTAATGCGGCTGCAAATACTCGAGCAGTACTTGTTTTACCACATCCACGCTGACCAGAAAATAGATACACTGGGAAAAATTGCTGCAAAAAAAGACTATTCTTAAGCATTCGAACGGAGGTCTCTTGACCAACAATCGTTTCGAATTGCTTAGAACGCCATTTGCGAGCAAGATTTAATTTGATCTCACCCATATCTTCCCCAATCATTACAGTAGTAAGTGATGCATTCAGATTGTGAAATGTGAATGCGCGATTATTTCTAACACGTGCGTCATAGATTCATGAAATCGATCAGAACTGTGACAATTAAAAAGGAAAGTAGATACAAAAATAACAATACGTCTGCTGCTTTCTTTCGAACCTGACAGGGTATGTATCGCATTCCTTATCTACTTTCCCAATTTTTATTTTCCGACTTGAATCCGCGTCGACCCAATGGTCCATCTACGCCTATAGCAGCTTCGGACAATCTTGCGCAAATAATGGCAAAGCCAGACGAAGCTCGCAAGAGCGAAGACTGGTGGAGAGAGAGGGATTCGAACCCTCGATGCCCCTTTCGAGACATACATGATTTCCAATCATGCTCCTTCGGCCACTCAGACACCTCTCCAAACCGATGCATATTTCAATTGAATAACAATTTACTCTGCTTTTTTCTCTGCAGATTTTTCCGGTTTGGATTCAGCAGCTTTACGCGGAGCTTTCTTTGGCTTCTCTTCAGCTTTTACTTCTGGAGCTACTTCTTTTTTCGCCGCTTTTACTGCGGGCTTTGCTGATGCAGCTTCTTTTTTTACAGCAGTCTCTTTCTTTTTTGGCTCTGCTTTTACTGCTTTTTCAGGAGCAGTTTCTGCAGTCTTTTCTGCTTGTGCAGCTTCTTTTTTAACCGCTTTTAGCTCTATGCCTTTTTCAACTGCTTTTTTAAGGTAATCAACGATAACGCCAATAGAACGAGGTGCATCATCGTTTGCAGGAATAACGTAATCAACCAAAGATGGATCTGCGTTGGTATCTACCAATGCAACAACAGGAAGACCTACGCTTACCGCTTCTTTCAATGCTGATTGCTCTCTATTTACATCAACAATCACAACAGCTCCGAGAGGCCATTTCAATGACTTAAGACCACCAACAATAGCTTCTAAACGATCAGCGTTTTTGCGAATCGAGTTTAGTTCTTTTTTTGTATAGTTTGGGTAGCTTTCTGATTTGCTTACAACATCTTCAAAATGAAGAAGCTTTGTTACAGACTTTTTAACTTGTCCATAGTTGCTTAATGTTCCGCCAATCCAACGGTAATCAACATATGGCATATCAAAAGAAACTGCAGCCTCTTTGATAATTGCACGTGCCGGCTTTTTAGTTCCAATCCATAGAATTTGCTTGCCTTGCGCTGCAACGTCTTGTAAAAACTGTGACGCTTTTTCTAATTGATGTGCTGTTTTTGATACATCAATTAAATGAACTTTATTCTTAACGCCCCAAATATAGGGATCCATTTTAGGTACCCATCGAGATGCTTGGTGGCCAAAATGAACGCCCGCTTTAACGAGCTCTTTAAAATCAATCATGAGATCCTTTCTCTAAAGCCATACGGTAACTATAGGTAAAAGTATACCGTAATACAGCAATAATTCAACGTTTTATACACTGGGAAACCTACGTGTGGTTATTCCCCAGAACCAACTCCATCGAGGCCAATAACCTCGTTTCGAGCCACAGCTCGATCAAATCGCCGCCCTAATAGTAGTGCGACTGCAAACCACAACGCTACCACGCCAGCAAAGAAAAATGAGTGTGCCGGCAAAGAAAGCGCAGGGCCAAGGTGTGAAACAAAAATATTAAAGGTAGATCCCCCGGCTTTTGCAAACTTACTTCCAAAGGCATCTATCCATGATTTCGACTTAAATTTAATAGCTTTAATTGTTGGAATATACAAGCTTTCTCGGACCGGCCACGCAAACGCATAGTTTACTGTTTTGAGTGCAATAAAGGCTGCAATCAGCGCTGATGGAGTTGTTTCTACCATTAAATAGAGTAACAACACCCCACTCAATAATGGCACCAACATTAAGCACGTTCGCTCTCCAAGGCGCTTCATCAGCGTACTTGTTCCAAAAAGAGACATGAAAAAACCTGCAAGGTGTACAAAGAAAACCATTTTAAATAACGAAGCACTCACTGCTGCTATATTGTGCGAATCCGCTTGAGCTACGCCAATTCGCAAATAACTCAACACCGTAGCAATCACTTCGTAAAAATAAATCATACCAAAAATACCTAGTACGTAAGGATACTTTAGCAAAAGAACAAGCCCCTCCCACATACCAGTCTTCTCTTCTACCTCTTTGCCTTCAACTTTATCTTTGCCTTTAACTTTTTCAGCTTTGTATACCGCCTCATATCCATGCAAGAAACGACCGCCCACAGTTCGCATTAGAAAATAAACAACAACCGGAACGAGCAAAAGCATAGCAGAAGAAAAACCAAGAATCACTTGATGCACCCAAACATCTTCTGGCGAACCAAATGAACAACTCACATCACAAGCAACCTTTGCAAGCAAATACCATGCAAAGCCAGCACCCACCAAGCCGCCAACCTTTGAAGCCGCCACCATAAATGGATAGTTGCGACGTGCGCCTTCTGGGCTTGAAATAGAGTTAGCAAATGCCCAAAACACACTCACTACAAAGGGAGAATACCCTTCAACAAAAAAATAAAACAGCCATCCAAATAAACGATACGGAGTAGAATGAGTATTTGAAAGCCCAACGGTAGAGCTTCCAAGGAGATAGGCAAACAGAAGCCCAACAATGCTAAATAGTGCACTATAAATCATGAGAAGCTGATAACGGCGTACCCGATCAACCACGAGCGAATATAAGAAAATTGCAGGAACAAGCACAAACATAGAAAGAATTTTTGCAAGCGGAATATAGTCTTTGCCAATGATACTTGCAAACACAGAATCTTTGAGCTCTTTTGCAATAGTATATCCGCCAATCACAAAGAAAAATGCGATGCTTAAAAAGACAAACTTTAATCGCTCTTGAGTAGCATCGCTCTCAATATCACCAAGATCCCTATTATCTAGCCCCATAAAAGATACCCTTGTTTATACGCCTAGCCATAACCACATATTTTTTAGACAAAGGGCCCTCTTTACAAAAAAGAAGGCCCCTTAATTTCAAATTACGTTACACAATCACAACTAACAAACAACTTCGTTTTTCTCGATTGCAGCATTGTATGTTTTTGCAATGTATAATGCCGCAAACAACCAAATTGTAATCAAGCCACCCGAAACCATCGTGCTAATAGAAAGGAAATAAGCAACCCCTTCCAATGTGCCATACTGAGCTGACAATGATCCACGGAATGTATTAATAGCTGAGCCCCCACCTTTTGAAAGACGAGACCCAAACATTTCAATCCATGCTTGAGATTTATATTTCGTTTCTTTAGTTGTTGGAATATAAAGCTGTTTTAACGTTGGCTGGTTTAATGCATAGTTAATCGCTTTAGCAAGTACCATAATCCAAAACGCAGCTGCAAGCCATGTTGGATTAAATTTAACCATCAACACTGCACCTGTTACCAAAAGAGGTAGCAAAACCAAAGAAGCTCTTATACCAAGCCTTCTTTGAATATTGTTAATACCAAGAAGTACACACATCATTGAAACAAAACCAGTAAGATACGCATACTCAGACATATACGATGAAAGAGACGCTTCATCGAGATACACTGAAGCCGCTGTAGACTTAAAGTGAAAATCAAGAATAGTAATAATTACTTCATAAATTGTAACAATCAAAAAGATACCAAATAGGTACGGCTGAGTCAGTAAAAGCTTTAAGCCTTCTAAGAAGCCGGGCTCTTCTGAAGCCTCTTTCTTCTCTTCTTTTTCAGACTCGTAACCTGCAAACTGAGCCGCAGGAACAATACGAACCATCAACCAGAAAAGAACCGCCATTAAAAGCATCAAGCCACCACAAATAGCTACAATCGGAGCACTTGTTGTAAGCCCAAGACGCCTTGCATTCAGGAAAAATGGACCAACCATGTTTCCAAGTTGACCAAATAGTGCGATGAATGGGAATCCACGACGTGCAGAGTCTGGAAGCGTTGTATCTGTTGTAAATGCCCAGAAAAGAGCAACAATCAATGACCCAAAGCTTTCAACATAAATATACCAGAACCAACCAAGCATACGCGTTGGGCTCTTAACCGTATTTGCGAGTCCATACTCTGGATTCATTAAGAAAAATGCAAATGTGAGTGCAAGTGCTGCATAGATTGAAATCAGCACATAGAACACTTTATGACGAGGGAATGTATCAATTAACTTACTGTACATGATAACCAGAGGAAAAACGACAAACATAGAAAGGATTTTAGCAGTTGGCTGCCAGCTTTCTAATCCAACGATCGCATTGAAAATACCATCCTTCATAGGACGCAATGTCCAGTACGTTCCAATAATAAGACCAAAAATAGAAGCCAAGAAACCAAATTTCTTCAGCTCATCGGTGCTATCAAATTTACCCCAAAGAGCTGTAGCAATACGCTTAAACATGCAGGTATTTCCTTCCTGATAATAAAAAAAGAACAATAAGAAACTGTCTAACTTCCTTTATGTTAGCAGACAACTTAATAATTGTAAAAATAATCATTGTTGAAAATTCTCATTCGAAAAAAATCATAATGCCTGGCAATATCACATATTTAGGCCTCTCCGCACAGCGTTACAATTTGAAACGATAAATCAGGCCTCATTTCGAGACTTCAAGCAGCCTCTCCTTATAAAAAGAACCCCCATTTCATTGACAAATCGCTCAATGCCGATACCCTGATAATGTGGATTATTCTCATACTATAGGGGGATAAGTCCCCACTCAAATTGCAATAAGAAAAATTAAAAGGGAATAAAACGATGTCAGAAATACTCAAAGATATCACAATCACTGAATCGGTCGACGTAGAGCGCACAACGCTCCCTCTTTTACCACTGAAAAATGTCGTTATTCTTCCAAAAAGCATTGTACCTATTATCGTTGGGCGATCGCTCTCTATTAAAGCGGTTGAATATGCTTTAAAAAAAGATCACACCATTTTCATCACCTCTCAAAAAGACCAAGAGGTTGAATCTCCCGGCCAGGACGATCTTTTCGAGTATGGAACTCGAGCAACTATCTTAAAAGTAAGTCATATGCCTAATGGGGCGCTTAAAATCTTGGCTGAGGGTATCTGCCGATCGAAAATTGATGACTTTTCAGAGGCCGACGGATTTATCTCTGTTTCATATACCGATTTACCGACTAGCAGCTTAGATAAAGAAGTAGAGATTCAAGCTATTTGGAGACAGCTAGAAGAGCTGTATCTTACCTATTCTCAACTGAACGACAAAGCTCCTGCAGATTTGGTTGAATCCGTAAAAACTCCAATCGATATTGACTATATTGCTGATACTATCGCCGTGCACATTACAAATTTAACGCTCCTTGATCGCCAAAAACTTCTAGAAATTGCTGATCTTTCTGAGCGAATGATCGCATTGTGCCGAATGCTGCAAAAAGAAATTGAAATTTTGCAAACTGAACAGCGTATTCGAGGCCGCATTCAAACACAGGTTGAAAAAAGCCAGCGTGAATACTATCTGACTGAGCAAATGAAAGCGATCAACAAAGAGCTTGGCCGAGAAGATCAAGCTGCTGAGATTGATCAAATGCGCTCAAAAACTAAAAAACTAAAGCTTCCTAAAGATGCGCAGGAAAAAGTGGAAAAAGAGCTCAAAAGACTTGAGCAAATGCCTTCACTTTCTTCTGAAGCGGTAGTGAGTCGGAATTACGTGGATTGGATCACCTCTCTTCCATGGAGTGACGTAACAAAAGATACCATTAGCCTTACGCAAGCAGAGCGTCTTTTAGATAAAAATCATTTTGGTTTGCAAAAAGCTAAAGAACGCATTGTAGAATTTTTGGCTGCTAAAAAGTTTTCTAAAAAATTAGATCGTTCTCCAATCTTATGCCTTGTAGGACCTCCGGGCGTTGGTAAAACATCACTTGCACACTCCATTGCTCAAAGCGTTGGGCGCGAGTTTGTGCGTATTTCTTTGGGCGGCGTACGAGATGAAGCTGAAATTCGTGGACATCGTCGTACTTATATTGGTGCCCTTCCGGGAAAAATTATTCAGGCTATGAAGAAAGCTGGTGTTACTAACCCTGTAATCTTGCTTGATGAAATTGATAAAATGTCTCAAGATCTGCACGGTGATCCATCATCTGCATTGCTTGAAGTACTCGATCCAGAGCAAAACAAATCATTTGTAGATCACTTTCTTGATACAGAATATGATCTTTCAAAGGTAATGTTTATTGCTACTGCAAACGTTATGGAAAACATTCCATACCCACTCTATGATCGCCTTGAAATAATTACACTCTCTGGGTATACCGATGAAGAAAAACGTGAAATTGCAAAACAGTTTTTACTTCCAAAAAATCTGAATGAACTGGAATTAACAAAGCGTCAGTTCCAACTTCCAGATACTCTTATTGATATGCTTATTTCTGAATACACAAAAGAATCAGGAGTGCGCCAACTTGAGCGACTCGTTACCAAGCTCATGCGTAAAGCTATTCAAAAATTCTTAAAAGAAAAAGATACTAAGCAAATCAAGGTCACTCCTGATAGTATGAAAGAATGGCTCGGAAACATCGCATTCAAAAAAACAAGTCTTAGTCAAAACTCTGATCGCATTGGGCTTACAACTGGCCTTGCATGGACTGAAGTTGGTGGGGATGTTCTTGAAATCGAAACAACCGTACTTTCTGGAAAAGGAAGCGTTACACTTACCGGGCAACTGGGCGATGTAATGCAAGAATCTGCGCAAGCAGGAATGAGCTATATTCGATCTCGAGCGCAAAAGCTTGGCCTTAAGAGCTCGTTTCATAATACCAAAGATATCCATATCCACATTCCAGAAGGGGCTACCCCAAAAGATGGTCCATCTGCTGGTATCACTATTGTTACCGCACTTGTTTCCGCACTTACTGGAATGCAAACAAAGTCACAGCTCGCTATGACTGGTGAAGTAACACTTCAAGGACGTGTGCTTGCAATTGGTGGATTAAAAGAAAAACTTCTTGCGGCAAAACAACACAATATGACTACCGTACTTATTCCTGAAGAAAACAAAGAAGATCTACAGGAAATCAAACAAGAAGTAAATCTAGATGGAATGGAAGTTGTGACAGTAAACAATATGGATCAAGTGCTTGAACAAGCGTTTACTACTCCTCCATTCAAGAAAAAAGCAACTCGTAAAGCAAAACCTGCGGCCAAAAAGCCCGTAAAAAAGAAAATAACTCGTAAAAAATAGTAGTTATTCAGAACTATTGCAGATAATACCGCCCTCTTTGTACTATAGAGGGCGGTATTATTATTTTATAAAGGAGTTTCTATGAAATACGGACTATTCGCACTTCTTACCCTGGGCTTATTGCCAAGCTGCTCACACAATTCTCAGCCCGAAAGCACTCAATCAACCAAGAATATGGCTCGCGAGCAAGCCCAAGAGCAACAAGAAGAAATGGAAATGGATGATATGAGCATGAGTGAAGAGCAAATATAAAATATATTTCAATGTGACAAAAAAGGGGTGCTCGCACAAAGCCCCCTTTTTTTTGGCAAAAAGGCCTGAATAAGCTCCCGACACAGTAAACCCTTCCAATCTCACCCCCTAAAATATTACTATATGTATATAAAATTATAGTTTAGGGGAACACTATGTTTACTCGTATCATTTTTCGTAGATTATCGCGCAACATATCCTTTATGTTAATTGGATCGCTCGTATTAAGCACGGTTGGAGCTACATATCCGCAAGATCGTCTAAAAAAAGCATTTGGATCAGCTAAAGGGGCTGTTTTTGGTGGGGCTTCAAAACTTGCCTCTACTGCAACCAACCGTATTAAAGGCGGTCTTTCTTCTGCGTTTAATAATGTAAAACAAATGGATCGTACTGTTGTGATTGATCGATTACAAAAACAAGTCGAAAGCCTTGGGCAAAAGATTGGGTATATGGGCAATTGTATGGCAAAGGGAACATGCAGCCAGGCTGAGCGAACCGCTTTTATCGCTACATCTGTAACGGTACTCGCGCTTACTGTTGCAGTAGTAGGAGGAACGCTTTCCGTCGCGGCAACGTCAAAAGAGGTTGAATCCGTTACAAGAGTAACTTCGCAAGAGGTACAAGGATGGGGCCCGCAACAAGTATTTCAACGTCTTGCAAACACAACCAATAATTTCAAACGCTCTCTTTCTGAACTTAAACAAGGAATGCTCAAAAAAGAGCTTACGCGTGGCCAAAAGAAATTTTTATATGGAGCCGCAATCAGTATTGCAGCACTCGTAACGATTGCAGTTGGAGCTGTAGTGGCATCATATCTGTATGCGGAAAAAAAAGAATCTGAACAAGAAAAAAAAGACCCTCTCGGTGAGATTCAAAAATCCGAAGGAGCATTTGGTCAATTTTTCGATCGCATTGTTCGTGTAAAAAAAGAAGGATCAAATTTCTTGCAACAAGCAACACGAGAATTAAACGAAAAGCTCGAAGAAGCAAACCGTCTTGCAAGGCACGGCTTACAAGCTCAAGCCGACGTTGTCATGAAGCAAGCTAAAACTCAGGCGCAACTCATTGCGTCGCGCATTAAACAGGGAGGGCCTATACTCATAAAACAAGCTCTTTCGTCTATTTTTGGAATCAGTTATGAGGCACTCGCTTCAGCGCGACAGACATTTGATCAATCATTGGGTCAAATGACTCCTAAACTTGATAAAATGTGGAAAATCTCAACATGGAACGATATTCAGCGCATACAAACAAAATGGGAAACAATACAAAACATGGGATATGCACTATGGGAAAATCTTTCCGGATTTTTATCGCAAATAACTTCTCGATCATGGAATAATATACCGAACTCTCTCTCTCTAGCCGAGGATAGAAGAAAGGGAAATCAACGAAAATACAAACCAGAAGACGCAAAAGCATTTAAAGAGAAATATCCACTTGCTTATAAATATGATGCTCTCTTTCCGATATATCAAGATCTTCTTGCGCTTATTGGTAGAACCGATATTCCCGCAGTAGGTGCTGCACTACAAGGCGTACTTGACTCTCTTGGTACAACCTTACAATCTCTGGCACGTATGCATACTGATGCTGGTGTATGGGGAAAAATTCTCGTCACACAACAAATGATCAATCCAT
The DNA here is from genome assembly GCA_029262555.1 of Candidatus Babelota bacterium. GTDB lineage: Bacteria > Babelota > Babeliae > Babelales > Vermiphilaceae > JAJCZB01. The sequence goes on from JAJCZE010000016.1 coordinate 39,597, forward strand.
TGAATGCAATCGGTGACCACCTCGAACGCGCCGCCCTTTATCTGAAACAATTTACAGATGAAAATCCACTTGCCCAACTAGCACAACAACTGCCCGAAGGCCTTGATCGAGAAGCTCTCAAAAAATGGGTAACGAGTGTAATTGAGCAACCTATTCCAGTATCGCAAGTAAGAACAATAACCCAGGCACTACTCCCTAAAATACAACAAACCCGTATCGCACTCTTTGAATCGAAAGACAAGGCGCAAGCGCTTTCAGACACTTTCAGTCAGCACAGCTCACACTTACTTGCTCTTATTGAACAATCAATACTTACACAGTTAAATCGAAATCCGGTTGAAAATTATCTCAATGTTGCAAAGCGCGCAGTATTAAAAGAAGCAAAAATCAGCAAAGAGCTCCTTAATGATCTACTTTTTTATATTGCTGCTGTCGTCAATAATATTGAGAAGCTCATTTCTGCTGGTATCGCAACAATAGAAAACGTCAATGATGCACTTGGAAAAGAGTTTCTTACTGCATCTCATTTAGAAAAGCTAAAAGCAGCCGCAGCAGAGTTTGATGGCATCAGAAAAAGTCTTATCGAGTTACGGCAAGCTGCAAAAGAAAGCCTTCCACAATAGACGAATATAATAGGCCCTTGATTATACCAAGGGCCTAATTCTTGCGTTCATTCTGAAAAACAATTTAGCGTAAGGCAAAAAAAGGATGAACCATGAAAAAACTCTTTTTAGCCGCACTATTCCTTTCGTCATCACTTTACGCTCACGATCTTCCTGATCGATTTTTGGGCCAATCAGCAACTGCAATCTGGAACACAATTCACGGAAATATTACCAGTTTTTTTGAACCGGAAGGGGAGGCTCATTCGCCCGCACCTCCCGAAACAATTGAACCATTGAGTGATCCATCACCATTTCAAGTGCTCTTTCGCCAAACTATCACCTTTACTAACAATGCATCCAATGCGCTCACAAATTTAGCTGCCCACGTGCTTGATGAAGCCAAAGAAAAACTCTACACCGTAGATCAAGCTGCCGATTATTTTATTCAAAAAATAGAAAATTCCGGATCGACGTTCATGAAAGTAATGCTACAAGAAACACTCGATTTTGATTTAGATCTTCTGATGCCATCATTTTCAAAAATAAAGCGCCACATACGCCACCTGAGACAAACAGTTCCACGCATGGAGCATGCAGCAGTAGTTGAACAAGTAAATCAACTCATTTCATACCTCGAGGACATACAAAAAACAGCCGTAACTTTACAAAAAGCAGGCATTGCTACCGTAAGTGCGAAATTAGCGTCCCACGCAATAACCTCAAAAGAGCACCCTCTCGTTACAGACTTTAATACGCTCTACAACGCATACCCTACAATAATTACCAAATTAAATGAGTTACACATTCCTGCGGCCGGCCATATCGCACACCAAGCGTTCAACAGCACTTCCGAGCTCGTTGAGCAAATTGTACTTATGCATGATTCGGCAGGGAAAATTGGATCGGTATTAATTGATGATGCACTCGTGCATCCACTTGATAGCTTAAAAAACCAAGTGCGTAAATTGGGCAATGCAGCAGAATTTGTAACATCAACGCACCCTCTGATTGTAGTAGCACCCCCAACCACCACAGATGCATTACTAGAAATACTCAAAACCTTTATCTGGCGCGATGGCTTTACGCTTAAAGAAACTGCTCAAGAAAAAATTGCTGAGCTCAATTCACTCATCCCACCCATTAAAGCGCAAGTAAAACTGCTTAAAAAGCGCCTTCATAACTTTAAATTGGTTATGACAGAATTCCAACCACGATTACACGCTCAATTCGTTGCACGATTAAAAGAATCACCGTTAGTCACTATTCCTATCGCACCAAAAATATTATTTGACCTACTAGAACAAGAAATTGAAATAGTAAAAAGTAAGCTGATAGTAATGATGCGTGCATCTCTTGCGCTTACGTATCGCGTCTCTCGAGTAATTGGTATCGGATCATCACTCCTTGAGTGTATGAATCATTGCATGGGTGCAACCGATGATCAACCATTTATTCACCATGATATTATTCGCGGAGTCGGCTTTATATCACAAGACACAGTAGGATTTAGCAACATTATCATTAATGTTACTGAAGCGCTAAAAGAATATAATCCGCTCCCATTTCGCAATGAATTAGAGGAAATAGAGCGTATTTAAAAAAGAGATTTTTTAAGGTGTTCAAGAACCTGCACAACGTTCAAATGCGTAGCATCAATCGTTTGCGCCCCGATCGGAATCGTAAGGGGCGCAATTTCTCGAGAAGAATCTCGCGTATCTCTGCTATGAATAAATTCTCGCGCATCTGAGATAGTCGTTTGTACGCCTCGATCAAGTTGCTGTTTGTACCAACGATATGCACGCTCATCTTCCGACGCAGTTAAAAAAAATTTATGCTCAGCATGGGGAAACACTACTGACCCTGCATCACGCCCATCAATGACTACATCATGATCATTTGCAATTGCACGCTGGAGCTTATCAAGGCGATTTCTTACCTGTTGATTAGTGCTCACCAAAGAAGCCCCGTGGCCAATCGTATCACCCTTCAACTGATCCGTGATATCAACACCATCATACGCAATGCGTTCACGATCACTCGGATCATAAAAATATACAAACTTTTTCGTATCAAGAATCTGATCTACCAACTGCATTTCTGGATCCGCTATGGTTGCAAGCGTGTAGCCATGATCTTTCATAAGCACATGCGCAAGCGCACGATATAAAAGACCTGTATAGAGATAATAATATTTCAATTCTTTTGCTAAAAGTCGTCCAACTGTGGATTTTCCACTTGCTGTTGGGCCATCGATGGTGATAATCATAGGTTTGCGCCCTCAAAAGAAAGATCTATGCCTGTTAACTCAATATTAACTCGTCCATTCCAATGGTTTTCTTGTACATTTGCAGCCAAATTAAATGAATCGCCTTCACGCTCCATCAGTTGCGTATAAAGCTCTGGACGATTGAAAAAAATCACCGGTTTTATTACGCCATCCGCAAACACCGAACATTTCACATGCAACTCTTTTAAAAGCTTTGGCTTTTGTACCAATACCACATCTGAAATTAAAAAATTTGGCTGTTTATTATTGCATCCAAATGGCTCTAAGTGCCGTAGATCTTGCATGAATTTTTGAGAAAAATCACTCAGTTTACCCTCAGCGTCAACCACTAATTTTTGCTGTAAATCTTCTGCTGTTAATGTATCTGAAACAATTTTTTCTAACGATTCTTTAAGGCGTGGAAGGTTACCTTTTTTAATCGCCAAACCTGCCGCTTGAGAGTGTCCTCCAAATTGCTCAATCCACTCAGAGCTCGCTTGCAGCGCATCAAACATATTAAACTCTGGAATTGATCGGCATGAGCCTTTTAGCATTCCATCTTTGGTTTCATGAAATAAAATAGTTGGCTTTCCGTATTTACCCACGAATCGAGAAGCTACAAGTCCAATTACTCCCGGAGGCCAATTTTTACTTGAAGCGATAATAACGTTTTCATCGATTACATTCACCACTTCAAGATCAATCATCTGCTGCACTTCAGCTATAATCGATCGTTCAATTTCTTTACGCGCTTCATTCAGTTCAAAAAGCACTTTTCCTACTTGCGTAACCTCATTCTCATCAGAGCCTATTAAAAACTTAACGCCCTGTCGCGGATCTTCAAGGCGGCCCAATGCATTAATTTGCGGCGCAATAGAAAAGCCAATATCTAAAGAAGAAACATGCGGCCGAACCACTTTGCCATTTTGCTTTAATGTTTTAAATGCAAAACTTTCCGCATTATTCACATATTGCAATCCATGCCGCACCCAAAATCGGTTTTCTCCGAGCAATGGCACTACGTCTGCAACTGTCCCTAATAACAATAACTCATATACTTTTTGAGGAAGCTCTTTGCCCTTTTGCTCGTATAAAAGCGAAAGTAATTTGAACGAAACACCAACACCCGCAAGCTGTTTAAATGGATAGGTGCACTCATTTTGATTTGGATTTACAATCGCAAACGCATCAGGAAGTTCAGCATGTTGACGGTGATGATCTGTAATAATTAAATCAACGCCCAACTCTTTTGCTTTCAACGCCGGATCAAATGCGGTGATTCCATTATCTACGGTAATAATAACTTTGTATCCATTACGCGCAGCGCGCTCTACAATTTTAGTAGATAAGCCATAGCCATCTTTTACGCGATGCGGAAGATAAAAGTTTACATTTGCGCCAAGCGGCAATAATGACGTCATCATCAACGCTGATGATGTAATGCCGTCAACGTCATAATCACCAAAAATTAAAATCGGCTCTTTATTGGCAATCGCATACAAAATTCGATCAACTGATTTTTGCGCATCTTTCAGTAAAGAAGGATGAGCTACATCTTTCTCTAAAGAACTAAATAAAAAAGAGTTTATCGCATCATGATCGGTATATCCCCGAGATAATAACGTGTGAGCAATCGGCATCGAAATATTGTATGTAGACGCAATATGCGCAATATGCTGAGAATCTGTTTCTGGAAGCTTCCAGAGATATTTTGAACCAGGAATTGTTTTCATATACACACTAACAGTAAATAAGATTATGCAACTACAGTTAATGTACCCTAGTTCATTCTAGATTCCAAATTTACCTAGTTTTTGTTTGGCTTGTGTCGCTTTCTTTTTGCCATATTCAAATAATGAAATAGCTTTTTCATACAAATCTGGAGTGCCCGCTTTAACAGCAACCTCTTGCCATATTTCTTGCGCATGAGCGCGCACATTACAATCCATGAGTGTTATTATTTGATGAGCCAGCGCCACAGTATACTGCCCTGAACGAGGTGCAATCCCCTTAGTAGTGCCACAACACGTTGAAAGATCCAAAGAAAGTAACACTTTCATTTCAGGAAATTCTTTCTGTTTTTGGAACAGTAATTCCGTATCTTTTACCAACGGAATATATATCACCGTTGGCACAGATGGATCTTTTTCGTTTCTAAAAATTGAAACTGCCCTTTCTGCTGCATTCTTGTAAGAAATAGAAGGAAATTTCAGTTTTTTAGAACGTGCATATTTTTCTACCTTTTTTAACTGATTTAAAGAAGAAACATTTCCAGACGCATCAATAAAAATAAGAATATCGGGCGAACGATCTTTTCGCATTCCACTCACTGGAGGATACGGTAAGTTAAAATCAAGTGCCGCATCTACCATCTTTAACGTATCAGCATCTTTAAAAGGAGAATGTTTCATCCCTTTCGTAAAGTTAAATACCTGTGCGGATGTAAAACGGGATGTCCCATATCGATTAATCATTGAATCAATAATTGAACGGGCGAGCGAATTCTCAACATCCACAAAGCGCGTATGCTTATAGAGAGTTTTTAAATCTGCTGCAAACGCAGATCCAAACGTTCCTAAATTAAATCCAAGCGACTTTTCTGGCTTGTATCCTATTGATTTTTTATTCAAAAATGCTCGCCCCAAAGCCCATGATGGAATTGAAAACCCATTCGTCCCTTTTACTGCTGGCTCAATCGCTACATCCCACGGAGTGTATGCATACCAATAATGTGGAATATTTTGATCAGCACTCACTGCAGTATAAATAGGAATAGGCATCGCACCAGTATTCATTGCAGCAACTTGCGATGAAAGCTTTTCAGTTTGATTTCCAAATAACACATTTGAAAGCATCCCGCCAAATAGATCAACCAACGTCACCGGCATATCATACGCCACATTAACCAAAAGCAATGACGATATATCTCCAGCCTCTAAGCGACTCATGCTTGTTACATATCTATCCGCAATGCGAGATACAAAGTGCTGAGCATACTGAGTAGCTGAAAGTGATTCTTTGTGTAATGCAGATTGCACCCACGATCCAATTGCCCACGTAGATCCAGAAAGAGTACTTTGCCATAAAACAGCATCAAGCAATCCCGATTTTTCAAGCCCAGAAAGAGCTCCCAGCGTTGCTAGAGATGCGCGAAACCCTCCGCCACTCGCCACGATAGCTATTTTTGGCGCCTTTTTCACTTCACCCAATTTTGACTGCACCGCATTAGTAACGTGTTTCATACGCTGCGCAATCGCCTGCTTTTCACCAAAAGAAACAGCATTTGAACTTTCAACATGCGCCACTGAAGCGCTATGCAAAGAACTCCACAACTTTGGAAATCGCTTTTTTACTCCATCTTTAAATGCTTCCTTCATACGAGATGGCGCGCTCTTGAGTGCTTGCCACGTTGTAGGAAACCATCCCTGCTCAGTTTGATTTAAAGGCTCAGCAAGCAAAAAGGTAACTCCAAAAATAAGCGTGAAAAAAACAAATCGGAATCGAACATTTCGATTATTCATAAAGACTCCCTTTTCATATATGGATACACGTTATACAAAAAGAACACGCACCCACAAGAGAAAAACGATAGGTCTATTTTTTCTTTAATGTTGGAAAGAGGATCACGTCCTTAATAGAAGTGGTATTAGTAATGAGCATCGTTAAGCGATCAATTCCCATGCCGTAGCCAACTGTTGGCGGCATTGCGTGTTCAAGTGCAGTAACATACTCTGCATCGTAATGATGCGCTTCTGCATCCCCTGCATCTTTTGCAGCAGCTTGTGCCTTGAATCGCTCAGCTTGATCAAATGGATCATTCAACTCATTAAATGCATTGGCCAATTCCATACCCGCAATAAACATCTCAAATCGAGATACAAAATCAGGATGTTCTGGATCACGCTTTGCAAGGGGAGAAATCTCTACTGGAAAGTGGGTGATAAATGTTGGCTGAATAAGTTTTGATTCAACGAGTTGATCAAAGAGCTCAAAAAGCTTTTGCCCCCATGACGCATTATCTACTACTGAAACATCGTGCTTTTTCAATGTTGCATCAATCGCGTCATCAGCAAGATCAGCATCTGATATGCCCGCATATTTAATAACTGCATCACGCATGGAAATACGCTCAAACGGTTGTGAAAAATCGATCTGATGATCGCCAAATTGCACGGTCATATCATCATTCACTGCTTTTACAACGCGCTGAATCATCGCTTGGCTAAAATCCATCATCCACTGATAATCTTTATGCGCAATATAAATCTCAACCATTGTAAATTCAGGATTATGCCGAGTCGAAATCCCTTCATTTCTAAAGCTTCGATTGATTTCAAATACACGCTCCATACCACCAACTACCAATCTTTTCAGGTAGAGCTCTGGTGCAATGCGTAAATAAAAATCGCTACTTAATGCATTATGATGCGTTACAAATGGACGCGCCACAGCCCCACCCGGAATCGGATGTAGCATCGGCGTCTCCACCTCTATGCACTCATGCTCATTTAAATAATTACGAATTTCACGAATAATTGCAGATCGTTTAATAAAACGTTCACGGCTTTCTGCATTACTAATCAGATCAAGATAGCGCTGACGATACTTTGTCTCTACGTCGGCAAGGCCATGAAATTTTTCTGGAAGCGGATGTAATGATTTTGAAAGTAACGTTACATGCGACGCCTTGAGTGTGATTTCACCCATTTTAGTTTTAAACGAATGCCCTTTTATCCACAAAACATCCCCAACATCTACAAAACGATCAAACGTATCAAAAGCCTCATCGCCAAGCATGTCTTTACGTATATAAATTTGAAGCGTTCCTGATGGGTCTTGAATATGGCCAAACATTGTTTTGCCATGCCCACGTAATGAAACTAAACGACCCGCAATTTCATACTCACGAGACTCTTGATCATCCTTAAACTCATTCTGCACATCTTTTGTAGTCGCATTGATTGGCTTGAATTCTGGCCATGCTTTCAGACCAGCTTCTTTCATTGCAGCTACTTTTTCAACGCGGACTTGATGTTCTTCTGATGGAGTTCGTTCCGGAGACTGTGAATGCGGTTCGTTTTTTTTCATGGACAATGTACTTTCCAAAAAAGAGATTAATTTCTACTATTTGTGAGCTTTTAGCATACCTCAATAGAAGCAATTTGTCATACTACTTGCCCAGGATTCCACGATAATTCTCTTCTACTTTATCCCAATCAACCACATGCCACCATGCCTCAATATAATCAGGGCGACGATTTTCATATTGCAAGTAATACGCGTGCTCCCATACATCCAAGCCTAAAATCGGCTGCGCACCCTTCATCACCGGCGAATCTTGATTAGGTGTCGTTACTACAGCAATGTCACCACTTTTATCCATTACAAGCCACGCCCATCCGCTACCAAATACTGTTTTTGCAGCTCCTGAAAACTGTTGCTTAAATGCATCGAATGATCCAAATTTTTTAGTAATTTCATCACCAATCTGCCCGCGCGCAGACCCTCCACCATTTTTTTTCATAACTTCCCAAAAAAAGGTGTGATTAAAATCGCCGCCCGCATTATTGCGGACTGCAGTGCGAATGTTTTCTGGAAGAGTATCAAGCTCGGTGAGTAAGGTTTCGAGGGATTTTTTTTGCAGCTCAGGAAACTTTTCTAATGCTTTATTTAAATTATTTACGTATGCCGCTTGATGCTTATCATGATGAAGTTCCATAATGCGTGCATCAATATAGGGTTCCAATGCGCCAAAATCATAGGGAAGTGGTCTCAACGTAAACATGCTATTCCTTTTTGTTTCATGGTAGATAATGAAGAATAAGGTATCGAGGAACCCGTTGAAACACAAGCATTCTTTACATTCTCAAAAACTGCTGGTACTACTTATGAAATTTCTCTTACTACTCATGAAAGGATCACTATGAAAAAAACAATCCTCGCTCTTTGTGCTTTCATTGTAATGGGATATGTACACGCAGAAAGATCATCAACACCCGATGGCCTACCTGAACTTTTTATTACATTCATGACTCACGATCTCGAAATAGAAGATCATTTAAATCGCAGTGATTTCATTCAAGGATTTAACCCCTCTAATCGTACTCGCGATATGACTTTAAAAGCATTATCTATCGCAAAGCGAACAGCTGAAGGTGTCGGTATTGGCGTACTGGCATACGGCACTCTACTTATACGACTTATGCCTGAAGATGGCTTTCAACTTGATGGCGAATGCCCTGGAAATATGACTCTTCCTTAAAAGCAGGATTACAATGAATAAAAGTATGTTACTCGCATTTGCACTCTGCTCATTTTCATTCATTACGCAGGCAAGCCCCTATAATAAAGAAGATCAAATGAAAGAAGTGGGAAAATATATTGCCCAGAGTGCACGCTGGATAGCTCAAAATCCAGGGCGGTCAGCAGCAGAAGCGGGGCCTTATGTAGTTGCTCTTGCTTGCTATTGCTATCCCGATCAGGCTGGCACGGTAGCTTCATTTATCGCTGAAGAAGTTGCAACAGGAAAAGCTTGTTTTGATGCTCTCAGAATCATAGCGCCCGCATTTGAACGTTTTGCAGACCATCTTGCTCGGCGCAGGATGAATTAAAACTATTTCAAAAGTCTGCTATACTGGCCTTTTAGGGATTCATTACGTATACACAATGGAGTAGGCCAGTATCATGTCTATCTTAATGCTCAAAAACATTTCTCTTCGCTTTGGTGAACGAACCATTTTTGATGATATTTCTGTTGATTTTCAAGCTGATCAAAAAGTCGGCATTGTTGGCCGTAACGGCGCAGGTAAATCAACCCTTTTAAAAATCATTTCTGGGATGGACAAACCTGATAGCGGCGTTGTCTCAAAAGAGCGTGGAAAAACGATTGCGTATATGGCGCAAGAAATGGTCTTGGAATCGAGCAAAACTATTTATGATGAAGCATTCACCGTATTTGAAATTTATACGGCACTCGAATTAGAGCAATCTGAGATTGAAAAACAGTTAGATACCGCTCCTTCAAACGCGGAGCAGCTTCTTGAGCGCTACATGCAGATTCAAGAAAAACTTGCACAATTTAATCGCATTCAAGCCGAAAAACAAACTGAAGAGATTTTAATTGGTCTTGGGTTTAAAAAAGAGCAATTCACTCAACCGGTTCAAGAATTGAGTGTTGGGTGGAAAATGAGGCTTGTACTTGCAAAACTCTTATTGCAAAATGCTGACTTTTATCTTTTTGACGAGCCTACTAACCACTTAGATATCACCGCAAAAGAATGGTTTTTTGAATTTTTACGAAATGCTTCATTTGGCTATTTACTTGTTACGCACGATCGCTACTTTTTACAAAAAGCGTGTGATATTATTTTTGAACTTTCTCACGGGAAAGGCACGCTCTATCACGGCAGCTACAATTACTACATTGAGCAAAAAGAAGAACGCAATCGCGTACAGCAATCAGCATACGAGCGCCAACAGCGTGAAATTGCAAAAAAGAAAGAAACAATCGATCGATTCCGAGCAAGTGCAAGTAAAGCTAAAATGGCCCAAAGTATGATCAAGCAACTTGATCGTATTGAGCTGATTGAAGTTGAGCCACCCGAGCCAAGCATTCATATTTCATTTCCAGAGCTCAGCCGTCCGGGCAAAGTAGTCCTTTCCGTAGATGGCGTATCGCATGCATTTGATGATAAAAAACTATTTAATAATGCAACATGCGAAATTGGCCGCGGCCAAAAGGTCGCACTTTTAGCTCCGAACGGGACTGGTAAAACAACGCTCTTTAATCTTATTTCTGGAAAACTGCCCCTTCAAAATGGAACTGTTGAATTTGGGCACAACGTACAGCATGCGCTTTTTGAGCAAGATCAAACCCGTGCACTCGATGCAAATAGTACCATTTTTGACGAAGTTCAAAATAATACACGCAATGTCTCTGATGGCATGATTCGAAGCTTCTTAGGATCGTTTCTCTTTTCTGGAAAAGATGTTGAGAAAAAAACAAAAGTATTAAGTGGTGGCGAAAAAAACCGCGTAGCAATGGTAAAAGCATTACTCCAAAATGCTAACTTTTTACTTCTCGATGAGCCTACCAACCACCTTGATCTTTTTGCAAAGTCGGTACTGCTTCAAGCGCTCAAAAAATATCCTGGTACAATTTTATTCGTTTCTCACGATCATGACTTTATTCAAGAATTGGCTACCGATATTTTAGAGCTTTCTCCAAATGGCCTCTATCATTATCCAGGAAAATACGAAGATTTCTTGCAGGATACCAAACAGCATGAATCTACTGCGCAAGAAGCTCCTGCAAAAGAATCTCAACCCAAAGAAAAACCTGCCGAGCTTTCTACACAAAAACGACGTGATATCAGAAAAACTGAGCAAAAAATTGCCAAACTTGAAAAGCAATTAGAAAAGCTCAATCTAGAAATCAGCTCCCATACGTATGGCACCCCGGAGTTTACCGAGCTCTCTCAAAAAATCGATTCCGCTCAAAAGCAACTCATTGAGGCTGAAGCCAAATGGGAAAAGCTGCAAGGCAATTAAGCGCCTCTCTTTAAGCACCATAAATCCTTTTCATTTCATATAGAGCAAAACTATATATCCACCCCCACGCCCAATCATTCCAAACTGAATTAAGTTACAATAAAAGCTTATATTTCGCTTGCTTTTTAAAAAAATAAGAGGATAATCCAAAAGTAGAAGTAAGTATTTCTTTTACATTTTTTCCTAAAGGGTTTTATCATGATGCTCAAGCAGGTATCATGGAGACGTAGTAATCGAGCCCTGTTTCTTTTCTCTCTTCTATTAGTTCCAACCTATTTATTTTCTGGTGATCCCGATGCCTCTGGATGCGCTACAAAAGCCGCAGAGCAAGCAGCAGACGCAACTGCAAAAGCCGAAGCAGCAGCCAGATCTAAAGCCGGTGCCGGCGCTGGTGTTGGTGGCGAACCTGCGCCACCACGTAGAGGTATTTCTGAAGCAGACTTTTTTCCCTGTTCAGAAAAAGAAATCGCCATTCAAGAGCGAATTTTAAGAACTCAGGGAGAAGAAGTTAATAGCCTTCATAAAACATTGGCTAGGCAAAATCGTGTAAATAGAGTTGTCCTCTTTCATGGCGAACCTGGGGTAGGAAAATCAGATGGCGCAATAGGGCTTTGTAGGCGTATGAATCTTCGCTTAATGCGTATAGATCGTCATCAAATTAGCTCAGGCTCCTATGGTACATCTGGCAAAAAGCTTGTCAAAAGATTGAACAGCGCCGTAGCTGAGTCAGATTGTTGTGGAATATTTATTGATGAATGCGATAAGATTTTTGATCATCCAGAACAGCAAAATAGAGACACCGCACAAACCGCAAATGATTTTTGGGTATGGACTGACGACTTTAATAAGCTACCGTCAAATAAGCGCATAGTTATTCTTGCCGCTAATGATATTACACATTTCCCGCAACCACTTTTATCACGACTATCAGGTATGATATATGAATTCCATGGGCCAACAAGCCCAAAGGATAAAGCTGATGCGCTTGCTTCTTACTTTCCTATGTATCCAGATTTACCTCTCGCCTATATACAAAAAGCACAATGGCTTTTTACGAAGTATCCTAAACTTACGGGGCGAGATTTTCAGCTTATTTACCAAAAAGCCTTAGACTATGCTGGCGATGATGATGTAACCATGGATCATGCTCAACGAGCAATCGAAAAAATTCATCAAGAGCGGCTGGATAGCAAGTATTATGATGAAGACGAAACGCCTCAAGATCAAGCAGAGCGCCATTTCAATTGGAATAGTAGATTTCAGCTTGCAAATAGCGCACTAAATGCGGGCTGGACCATATTTAAAATAGGAAAAGCAATACATAAGTGGCATCAGGGAGACACTGATGGGGCCTCTCAAGACGCACAAGACGTTGCAGGGGCTGCTGTTGATGCCTTACGAGGTGAACAATGATGAAACGCATACTACTGACGCTACTCACTTTCCCCTTTTTACGTGGGTCAGAAATAACAAAAAAAATCCGTGTCGATGCCAAGCAAGAACTCGTAGACTATTTTTACTTAAATATGGGACCTTTGTTTGATTCGTCCACTCAAATGTTTCGTATAAAAAATATATTGAATCAACGATCAACTAGCACCGAGAATATACACTTTGTTGGTATAGCGGATGTTAAAATGTGTTTACGGCCTGCTATACGCGCATACAATAACAAACTCGAAGAAGCCGTTAGATCATTTAACTTAACAGCCTTAAAAGCTTCAAGGCGATTTTTAACAGACAAATTAAGCGAACGAACTCTTTCCGACAATGAGCGCATTATATATTCCAAACAAATGCAATTACTCATATATCATTATAATTCACAAAACATGCAAAATTTTATAGCCATTGTAGAGTCGGACTCACATGAAGAAGCTGCGGTATCGCTCTCTAGCTTACAATCTCAATATCATATGGGCGGATTAAATCAAGATGCCCTAAAAATTGCAGAAGAAGCTTTTCTTTCTCGGTCAGAAGCAGAAGGACTGCGGCAGTTTCACTATCCACTAGGTACAAATCTAGCTCCTTGGGTAAAATACTACCAGGATTGTGATAAAGAACGATTAGAAGGAGATTGGCTTTCTCTTAATGCAAAAGAAGGCAAATTGGAATCGCGCTTAAAGGATCCAGATCTCTCCCCCGAGGTCCGATTACATTTGCAACGGGAAAAAGACATTGTAAGTAGCATGCTTCGTCACCACTCAACGACACCACTTATGGCAGTACGTCAAGGAAATCCTCGCTCAGCTTTGATTGCATGGAGAAATTTAGAGCAGTGGTGTAAAGATGGGCAAATTGATAGTAAAACGTTTCAAGCGGCAAAAACTTTTTATTTACAGCGAAAAGATGTGCATGAATTGGAAGATTCTGCTGCAATAAGTGTTGAAAAACCTACTGAAACAGTTAGCTCTACAGTCGATGCAAAAATAGACTCTTCGTCCCAACTTGCAAGCGAATTTCTTAATACCGAGTTTGGTATCACACCTGATCGATATTTTAATTTCTCTGGCACGGCTGAACAGCTTAAAAATGATGCCGTTATCAAGCAAGCTCTTAATAACAATGTCAGTTATTTGCATCAGGCAAAAACGATTGAAGAGCAAGGAATGTGGGCTGTAGCGATTCAAGCTAATGTGGAAGCATTTAAGCAAAATGAATCGGGAGCGCTCCAAGGGGCTACGTTTAGTGCGCAATCATTAGATCAGTCTGAATTGGTCGAAATTGCGTCTCAAGTGGTATCTCGGATAGGCGATAATGCGCAACACCCAATCAGCTTCATTCAAGAAAAAGTTGCCGAAGTTGCCAACATTGGATGTGCAATAGCGGATCTTACTATTGGCCAAGCATTCCGAACTCCTGAACAGCAAGTACAGCGCATTCAAGAATTTGCTGCAACAATAGATTCTTATGCCGGCTTGCCGTGGGCAGAAAAAAAGACAATCTTTGTAAATGCAATTGCGGATATTATTACTGTAACTGGATTTGCGACTGCAGGGAAAATGGTTACAAGCCTTGCTGCAAATATTCCCCAATATCTTCCCGCAATTACTGCCGCATTTTCGGAAGGAACCAGTGAACTATTAAGCGCATTAAGCGAGACGCTTTATGGTGCAAGCTTTAGTGGTGGTGGCGCAGCCGCTGCGCAAACATCTGCATCGCAGGAAGTGATTGCAAACTCAATTGCGCAAGTCGCGAGTGGATTTGCAGTGGCTATAGCTGCTGATGGATCAGCCACAGTAAGCATGCCCGATCCCTCTTCTGTATTACGGCAGGATAGTGAGAAAACAACTGGCGGTAGCGCTCCTGATGTAGTAAAATCTAAGCCAGCGAAAACGGTTGATGATTTGATAAGTGAAGCAACGTTTAGAAAGCAAAAAAGAAGGGCTAAAATCTATGATAAATGTGGAACATATCAAGACATGTTAAAAGATTTTGAAAATATGAATCTTACAGAAGTTAGAGATATTTCTTCGGGCAAACTTGGTAAACTTCCTGATGGAAAAGCTGTAACAGCCCGAATGAAAAGCTCTGACGGGGCTCCCACATTGGAAATTTTTAATCCTATCAAAAACAAAAGTGTTAAATTTAGATATGGAGATTGAGTATGCCAGAAAACTGGATGACATGGGAAGCTGCAAAAGGCCTAAATGCTAAATATTACATCGATACTATTTTAGATTCAGATGATGATGGGTTTATTATTGAGTTATCTGAACAAAATAATAACAAAAAGAAGGTGCGAATTACATTTAAAGATTGGGTATGGTCTTATAAATACGTCCAAGAGATCTTTGCTACTAATAGACTTGATGAGGTAAGAGGCAAACATGAAAAAGATTTTTTCAAAGGACGCACTTTTTTTAAAATTTCTGAATCAAACTATTTACGCCAGTTATCTCAAGAATCCTCTGACATTTTGAATTATTATGGAGGAGCAATTCATTTTTGTTTTGTATCTGCTGAATCTATATTAGATGTAATTGCTAATTATGAGCCCACTATTGAATTTATTTAAGAAAAACAATATGACGAATAAAATGGAAAAATGGAAAAAGTGGGTGCCGACTAAAAACATTCCGGGTACATTATATTATGAAGAAATTGTCAGCAATAAAAAAGGTTTAACGTTATTATTTTCAGATGAATCAAATACCAAAACAATAAAAATTACGTTTAACGGACTAGTTTACTCATATAGGTTTACAGAAGAAGGATGCTTATTAAAAACATTGGACTATCTAGTAGATACACATAAGAAAAAAGACTTTCATGGTTGGTGTATGTTTGAAGTACAAAATTCAAACTACTTAACCTGGTTTAAAGAAGAATCCTATGATGCGTATGATACAGAAACATTTGCCCATTATGCCATTTATACCGAAGATGGATTAATCGAAGTGCTTTCTCCCTATCCTCCCGAAATTGAAGTCAAAGACCTTGTTAAGAGCTCAAAATGAAACTCCATCTTTTTTTATTGCCGCTATTACTACTTACTCAAACTACATTCCCCCATCAGCCCGCCAAAAAAGAGCTGAAAATTTACCGCGCCCCTATTGATTATAGCGCTGCTTTATGTTTGATCTTTGGAACAATCTCTTCAATGGGATCTGCTGCATTTTTTACACTATCCAGATATGAGCCCAGGCCTCCAAGCCACAAATCTTCTTTTTTGTTCGGTGTATTGCCGGCAGGTATCGCTGTCGGATTATTTGCAATAGGATGGAAAGCGCAAGAACAATGGAATGTGCTCATGCATAAACCCATTCTCATTTTTGATGAAGAAGGGTTTACCTACGAACACTCAATGGGAGCCTTTAAAGATCGTAAGGATGTTCGCTATCTATGGAAAAATGTAATATCTCATTGGGTATCAAAAGTTATAAATGAATATGGCATCACCGAAAAAGAACATTGGAATTATCACGTAAAAGGCATTGAGCGCGTAGTGAAAATTAATGCTTTAGAGCTTAATATTCCTAAAAATTTACGTGCACAAGTTCACTCTCTCAGGCAAGGCCAGATTCGAGCATTATCAATATAATCAATCAATCATATAGATTTCATCACCTGCATGTGCCATGTGAAGCTCTTCGCGGGCAATTTTTTCGGCAAAAAACGGATCGTTGTGCCACGCGACAATTTGATGATCTAAAAGCAGTAGCTCTTTTTGCGTGTTTTCGATCTGCGCCACAATAAGATCATTTTCTTGCTTTAATTCATGAACGGCCAATATGCCTCGTGCTCCGGAATAATAAAACCATCCAAAAAGCATAATTTCTACTCCCAAAAAAAAGCGCAACAGTGTCTTTTTTTGCATTACAACTCCCTTACCATTCGCTCCCTTCGACAAGCTCAGGGCGAACGGTAGATTTATTAAACTATATCTTTTCTTCCTTCCTCTTCATGTCCTTCATACTCACCAATATGCCCACACAGAGATTTCATAGCCGTTCGTCCTGAGCTTGTCGAAGGATACGAACAGCTAATATTCCTGATACGTATCACGTTCAATATCTCTATAACGTGCCACAAAATTTACCTGCTTTATTACTTGCTGGCAAAAACGATGTACCAGTGCTACTGATCGATGGCGTCCGCCCGTGCAGCCAATTGCAACGTTCATTGAAAAACGCCCTTCCTTATGAGACTGCTCAATTACATACGATGCAAAAGATACTAATCGTTCCCAATACTCTTTTACTGCAGACTGCTCAAACAGATAGTTTTGAATTTCCGCATCAGTGCCATTCAGTTTTTTCAATTCGGGGACAAAATAGGGATTTGGCAAAAAGCGCGCATCAAACACCACATTACTTTCTGACGGCACGCCATATTTATATCCAAATGCGGTAACTGTTACTACCATGTGCTGCTGCCCATCCGGCGCAAATGAACTGATCACGCAGTTACGCAATTGATGAATAGTAAATTGATCGGTATCTACGATAATGTCTGCCATTTGTGAAAGTGGTTGCAATACATGCTGCTCTTGCTTGATCGCTTCTGATACATCTCGTGATTGCGTGGCCAGCGGATGGCGACGACGCGTTTCTTGAAATCGTTTTACCAAGACAGGATAGGAAGAAGTAACAAATACAATTTTAAGAGAAAATGGCCAAACTGTTTTAAGCCGAAAAAGCTGCTGCATAATAACACCAATATCGCCCCGAATATCCAAACCAAGTGCAATCCGAGAGGATGGTATTTTATCTTGTGTTACGGAATCGAAAAATGGCTGCAAAAGTGCACCGGGTAAATTGTTGATACAAAAAAAACCAATATCTTCTAATGAATGCAATACGGTATTTTTACCCGCTCCTGAATGCCCGGTAACAATTACTACCTGCGTTACGCCTTCTTTGGGAGCAATATGCGATGCGGCTAATTGGCCTCTCTGCTTTTCCATTCCATAGCCCCTTTTTATTAAAACACTAGCATTAGTTCAATGCAGTTTCGTATAGTTCAAAGCATGCAACTACTATACAGCAACACACTATCCGGCGACAGTAAAAAGGAGCAAATAATGAAAAAATCGATACTTATAATTCTTCTTGCATTCACTACTCAAACTACAATTCCAGCAAACAACACTTCCGATTCTTCATATGCAGATGCATTTGATCAACTTGCATATAATTGGTCTCGCACGTTTGCGGAAGTGATCCAACTTGCAAAAAAGAAACATTATAAAGTTGCTGACCTTGAGCAATCCATGGTAAAAGCAATTGATGCTTTTTTAACCAACCTCGATCCCCACTCCAGCTTTCTTGATCCTAAAACATATAAATCCATGCTTGAATCAACCAGTGGTCAATTTTATGGTATTGGAATCGTCATTGATAATACGCGTAAACCAAAAGATAAATACTTAACTATCGTAGATACTATTCCAGGCGGCCCCAGCGATAAAGTCGGCATAAAAGCACTTGATAAAATCATTGAAATCGAAGGCGCATCTCTTGAAGGCATGTCCACAGAGGAAGCTACTACCAAACTTAAAGGTCCAAAAAATAGCACCGTACACATCAAAGTATTACGAGAAAATCATCCTGATTTAATTTCATTTGATATTGAACGAGACGTAGTTAAAGAGCAAAACTCAATGAGTTTTTTAATTAAAGATTATGATATCTACTACATCTCGTTAAATATGTTTACCGAAAACGCGGTACAACAAATTGAAAACCTACTCAAAAAATCAACTGAAAAACCCCACAAGGGACTCATTCTTGATTTAAGAAACAACTCTGGAGGTCTCTTGCAATCGGCAATTGCTATCGCAGGTCTTTTCCTTGAGAAAGGCAGCCTCGTAGTGGTGACTAAAGATAAAACTGGCAAAGTAACCGAACAATACGTAACGCGCAGAGATCCTATTGCAAATGCCAAAATGCCGATCTTCATTCTCACCAATAACTATACCGCTTCCGCTGCAGAAATTTTGGCAAGTGCTTTAAAATCACATGCTCAAGAACAAGCCAAAAAAACAGGCAAAAAGCCACTCGTATTTGTTGTTGGAACACAAAGCTTTGGAAAAGGATCAGTGCAAGAAGTGATTCCAGTCGGTAATAATTGCGCGGCAAAAATCACCACGACGCTCTACTTTCCTAATAATAGAAATATTCAAGGAGAAGGTATTGCTCCAGACTTTGTAGTAGAGCGCTGCATGCCGCCCACAGAACAAATGCAATGGTTTACCAAGCATTATGGCCGAGAAAGCGCTCTGAATAATTCTATTAAAACAGGCGATCACAAAGATGAAAAAAAGGCAGAAGCTCCCGCCAAAAAGGGCCCAACGCGTTGGACTGAACGAGCAAAAGAAATGCTCAAAACAGATAACCAACTTCGAGAAACTATCAGCTTGATCAACCTGCTTCATACCTTTTTAACGCTCTGCCCAGAGAAGGTGTGTGATACCGATAAAGCGGTCGAGCAATTGCGTAATTCCCATATTGGAAACAACTCCCTGGACATTGAGGAAATCAAGCTCTAGCAGCTAAAATCAATGAAAAGCGGCTTCCAATGGCAATCTTTATTTACAAAAAATACCCGTAATTTAGGGGGCTTTCGAGCCCCCTATTTGACAAATGGTAAGGATGGAGTAAGATGATGGTGAATGTACAAATAATTCGTAATGGGAATGGGGAATTATGTGTCGTAAAAATCGCTATCGTATGTTGATGACTGTGTATTCAAGTGTTTTCTTTTTGTTTCTCTTTGCTCTCGTGCATCACTCGGGGCCGAATAAGGCTACCTTAGGATGCTCTCTCGTTAATACTAGTAATTAATCATTTTTCACATGCATATAGATTGATGATAAATGATTAAACCCTTTCAAAAAATTTCTCGGTTATTCAAAAAAACAATACAAACCCCTCTTGGGCCAATGCTTGCCATTGCCGATACTGATGCATTGTATCTCTTGGAATTTACGGACAACCCAACTCTCAATCAGAAAACAACACGCTTACAACCGCTGACTGACGTTCCTATTCTTTCTACTGATATGCAAGTCGCACCCCTTGTTTCTATTCAAAATGAACTCATCGACTATTTCAATGGGACACTCAAATCCTTTCAAACTCCACTTCATCTGACTGGAACACCATTTCAAAAATCTGTCTGGAAAAGCCTTCTAAATATTCCTTTTGGACATACTGCTTCTTACGCAAACCTTGCTATTGCGATACACAAACCGACTGCCTTTCGAGCTGTAGCAAATGCCAATAAAGCAAACCAGTTCGCCATTATTATTCCGTGTCATCGAATAATCAAAAGCAATGGAGATCTGTGTGGGTATGGCGGAGGAGTTGAGCGTAAAAAATGGTTAATTGAACATGAATCAAACTACTTAGTAGCGATAAATCGCACCATAAGCAACTCTTTTGCTTCAAACGCACGAACTACTGATGCATACCCTTCTAAATAGTATTCAAATCCTTGCACACCTAAATTATGTATCAATTTTTCTTTATTCTGCTTATTAATGCGATCGCATACTTCTACATTATATGCATGATAACGCTCGGAAACATTTTCATACTCAATACTCGAAAATCCTGATTTTTGTAATAACAATTCATAACTTGCAATAGACTCTGCAAACATAGGAAATGAGTCAATATTACTCAAAGCAATCACAGAAGGCCCCCATGCATGCTCTATGGGACTCAACCAATCAATAATTACCAACTGCCCACCCGGCTTGAGCATTCTATAAAATTCTTGAAAAAGATTCTTTTTATCAGGAACATGAAGAAGTACAGCCTTGCTGTATACAATATCAAATGAAGCATCTACAAAAGAAAGATAATCATTAGAATCATTTACAGCATATTGCAATTGAGTAGACAGCCCGTTAGAAATTCGTTGCTGAGCAACGCGAATTGCTTCAGCGTTAATATCTAAACCAGTAATATGCATTCCATATTTTTGTGCAAGATAAACAGAAACACCACCCGTTCCACATCCAAAATCTAATGCTTTTTTGCTGAAAAGATTTACTCCTAAAAACATTTTTTCAATTTCAGAAAATCCTCCTTCAGACATCAATCCATCGCCATAATCGCCTTCAAGGGCAGAGCAATAATCTTGAGAATAAAGCGTATTTATTTTTTCACTCAAATTATTTGACGCAATCACAACAAGAGAACTAAATAAAATAAAAATGGCTGAAAAAATTTTTCTCATACTATTCTTTCAATTTTGATTAAACTGCTTCAAATCTAAAGGGCAAAAGCTCTTTACTTTCTGCATATTTTTTTTCTAATTCATCGCGATCTTGCGCGCCTAAATGGATCCAGCAATAAACATAGCTCGTACCATCTTGCAATACGTCAGACAGTTTATTTCCTGTGCCAATCCATGGATAGTATTTCAACTCTGGAAATCGACATTGTGCTTTTTGCAAATCCCATTCAGTGGGTACATGCAATACACGTTGATCTTCTTTTTGACGGCATACTAAACTTGCCGCCACATCAAATGATCCCCCCGTATATGCATTCGGTTTTTTACCACGCACAATGTCATAGAGCACGTCATAATTGCTCGCACCATTTACCATTGCAAATAGGTCGCAAAATTGTGCGGCCATACGAGGATTTATTTCAATAATATATATATCGCCCGTATCATCATCATACATAAATTCAATATTAAAAAGACTCATATCAAGCCCGATGCCTTTTACGAATCGCGCCGATATATCAAACATTTTTTCTTGCACTTCTTGCGGCAGCGATGAAGGGTATACAAATCGCTCAAAAGAAATCGTGCCCGGAAGCATCACCGAATCTACAATTCCAATCAATCCAACTTCACCATCAAATACATACCCCTCAAGCGTTACTTGGCGCCCTTTGAGCATCTGTTCTGCAATAAAGTAACTGCCGTCATATTCAAAGTCGGAATAGTTTTTTACTGCCCAATCAAATGAGATTAAAAACTCTTTAGGAATATGCACGTTTTCAAGATACTGCTGTAATTCTTGCATGCTATAAACTGGCCGCGCAAATGCAGAAAGATATGATTTAACCGGTTTCACAAATAGTGGAAACGATAATTTTTTCACATCATCGAGATGCTCTTTTGAAACGATAGCAAAGTGAGGCGTAGCTTCTGGTACATATTTTTGCTGCGCTTTACGAGAATAATATTTGTGTTGGCAGGTTAAAATTGCATCCAATGGCGGCGCTGAAAGATTTCGTTCTTGCGCAAGAACGCTCGTATAAATGCATCCCGGATAATCATATGCATTAAATAAAAACGTAACTCCATGCTGATCGGCAAGCCTATGCAATGTTTTGAGATATTGTTTCGGCCTATATTGAAACGGTAACTCTGATTGAATACCAGATAAAACTCTCTTAAATACCGAATTATCCAAGTCAGTAAAAATAAAAGTATCGTCTTTCAAAGAAAGCTCTTGTCTGTCTTTTTTCTCTGAGCACACTACCAAAATAGCCATTCCCTTCCGCTCCGCTTTTTGATTTTGAGCATAACGGAAGGTATAAAAAAATAGCTACCACGCAATGCTCTTTTTAACTTTCAGCAATAATTAAAGATAGTTTTGCCATCACTCCATCAATAATCGCAATCTGCCGATCTTTCTCGCTTTGTAATCTTTGTGAATTTTCAATCATACGTTTGAGACCTTCAAACTCATTTCGAATACTGAAACGCACTTTTTCTCGAACTGCATTTTGCTCAGAAATACTCAATGGATGCTGCTGTACTACTCGTTGATATTTTTCTAATGGCTGCATATCAAATTGCACCACCGGCTGATCACCTTTAATAAATTCAACAATGACTTGTGCTCGAAATTGCGCAATCAACGTTTCAATACCATCCCAACTCAGGCGCATTTTTTCTTCATACCACTGATATCCAAGTGCACCTCCCAAAACTGCCGCAAAGCCAATAAGCGTTGCTACCACCTTTGAAAGATTTTTTGATTCTTGTGGGCTGCATTTTCGCTCACGCAACATACAGCTTTTATAACTTGAAAGCGTAGATTGAAACTCTTTCCACCCCGCATTCGCAGGAGCTATACATGATATCGCGCATGCGATAGTAAGAAATAAATTAGCTTTTTTCATACTTCCTCCTTCATACACCGTTACTCATTCCTATTTCTTTAAGTATAGGTGATTGAAAGAAGGAAAAACAAGAGATGAGCGCTTAAAACCAGGCTTTTTTACTCGACTGTAACTGATTTTGCCAAATTACGTGGTTTATCAATTGCCCGACCCAGCTCTTTGGCAATCGCATAAAAGAAAAATTGCATCAAGCCAGTCATCGCCAATGGGCCTAAAAGTGGCTTTACTCGTGGTATTTCAAATACCACGTCCGCCAGCTCGATCAGCTCACTTTGCCCATCAAAAGCAAATGCTATAATGTGGCCGCCACGCGCTTTTACTTCTTGAGCGTTTACTAATAATTTTTGATAAATAAGTGAATCTTGATGAGAAAAAATAATAACGGGAATATCGGTATCAATTAAAGCGAGTGGCCCATGCTTGAGCTCCCCTGCCGGATACGCGGTTGCAAAAATATAGGCAATCTCTTTGAGCTTCAGTGCCGCCTCCATCGCAAATGGATAACTACTATGCCGTCCTAAAAAAAGCATTTTGCGGTATCGTGCATACCGAGGAGCAAGCTCTTTAATAATCAACAGCTTATAATTCTCAATCGCGTTTTCAAGCACCTCAGCTGCAACCAGAAGATCTTCTTGAGACCGCTCTAACTGCTCCAAAGAAATCATTTTCTTTTCATGCGCAATACGATGTGCAAGCCAATAGAGCGCAGTCAGCTGAGTAGAGAATGCTTTAGTGGATGCTACGGCAATTTCTCGCCCGGCTTGCGTTAATAAAAAACCATCCGCTTCTCGCACCATCGTACTCGATGATATATTCGTAAGCGCAACGGTAGGCATTTTACAATCATGTACCATTCGCACGGCTTCAAGCGTATCGGCCGTTTCTCCCGATTGAGAAATGGCAACAAACATACTTTTTTGTGAGGGGAAAAAAGGAAGATATCGAAACTCAGACCCCAAATGCAATTGCGTTGGAAGCATACAAATCGTTTCGAAAAAAAACTTTGCTATATATCCCGCATGCCACGACGTGCCACACCCGATCAGATTAATCGAATCCAGATCGCGAATTTGCTGAGCGGTCATACCCAGATCATCCCACACGCGATCTTTTACGGAATGCAAAAAATCAACAGTATCGTGTATTGCTGTTTTTTGCTCGTAAATTTCTTTCAGCATATAATGTTCATGGCCCTGCTTTTCATAGAGATCCCATGTTACATCAATTTCTTGCACCGTAAACGGTAACGAAGTGCCATCAAAAGAATAAAGCTCAACGCCATCTTTTTTTACCAGAGCAAAACTCTCATCTGGCATAAAAAGTACATTTTGAGCTTTTCCGGCAAACGCCAACATATCAGAGGCAACAAACATCTGCCCCTCGCCAATGCCAATACACAGTGGGGAACGCTTACGAACGGCTATAATGGTATCTGGATAATCTTGCAACAATGACACAAATGCATACGCACCCTGCAAACGGCCTACGAGCTGCTTGAGTGCATCTGGTAGTGCGCGAGCGCCGGTAAGAGCCGCTTCAAAAAGGTGCGCTATTGTCTCTGAATCAGTTTGGGAATGAAAGCTATGTCCGGCAGCCTCAAGCTGCCGCTTTAGCTCATGATGATTTTCAATAATTCCATTATGCACTACTGAAATTTGCTTATGGCAATCAAAGTGCGGATGCGCATTCTGCTCTGAAGATGCTCCATGGGTAGACCATCGAGTATGCCCAATTCCAGCAAAGCCATCGATCGGATCGTCTTGCAATCGCGAGACCAGCTGTGAAAGCTTTCCTTCGGACTTTGCATACATCAATCGATTATCATCGGGATCGATACACGCAAATCCAGCAGAATCATAGCCACGATATTCAAGACGAGAGAGCCCTTCAAGCACAATCGCCCTGCTTTCTTTCATGCCAATATAGCCAACTACGCTACACACTCTTTATACCTTTTTTAGTTAAGAGTACATTATGTGGCTATCACCACAAGGAAATCGAAAATGTAATGGAAAATTACCGTTTGGTAAACTGGAATTTACGACGAGCAGCTTTTTGACCCGGTTTTTTACGCTCTTTTTTACGAGCATCAACCGTTAAAAGCCCCTTGCCTCTTAATTCAGACTTAGTCGCTTCATCGAGCTGTACAAAGCATCGAGCGATCGCTAGTTTCACAGCATCCGCCTGAGCAGCTTTACCACCGCCAGTTACTGTTACTTTCATGTCGAACTTTTCAGACATCGGTAAAAGACGAAGTGGCGTTGCAGCGTTTTCTACGTCAATTTTGGTATCAAAGTATTGAGAAATATCGAGATTGTTTACTCGAACATCACCCTTACCAGAGCGACACCATACACGAGCAACCGACTTTTTGCGGCGACCAACACCGTGTGCAAGAGACGTATTTTTTACTGAAGCTGACGCTTTTTCTTGTGCCATACCGTTTAAAACCTTTCAATAGAATGGAATATGCCTGAATTTTATGGATAAAACCATACTCTTATCGTAGAGAATCTGGGGTAAAATGTCAAAAAAGAGTGCTGAAAGACCTCTCTTTCTTTGCTCAAACACCCAAAGAGGCCCCCACAGGCCCTATCCCTTATCCTCAAAGGTCTCTTGGCAACCCAAACAGCGAGCCGCACCTGCCTATTCATCTCTCAACAGATAAATATCTAATATGTATATCTAGCAAAAGAGAGAACTATTGCCTTTTTGAAAATAAAAATGGCACATTGAGAATAATAAAAAAAAGAGGGCCTTGTTTTAGCAAAGGAAAAATCAAAATGAATAAGATCTCAATGCTGCTTATAGTAACTATTTTTACTTGTAGCTTACATAGTCAAGCCGCTCAGGCACCTAAAACAAACGCCAGCTTCATCAATGCTGTAAAAATCCTCCGCGGAGAGCGATCTGTACTAAAAAGCAAGGCAATCCTTGCTGGTGCAGGCGCTGCAGCTGCTACCGGATTAGCTGTAACCTCACCTCAAATTATAGATCCTGAAATGGAAATCCAGCTTTATCGCGAAGCTCGTGGTGGAATTCCCGAGGGCCAAGAATGGAGCGAAGACTATAAAACTGAACATATGCGCAATATCGGAGAAAAAGCTATCATCGTTGCGGCTGGATCAGCAGCTATCGGAGCTGGGGTGGGTGCTCTTTATAGTAAGGGAAAAAAGCACTATATCCTTTCAAAGCTGAATTCGCTACTTCGAGCGTACACCGATTATTCCTCATTTCAAAGCCTCACATTTGCCCAAAGTGCTCTATTATATGCTGCCTATATGCAAGATCTCGATCAGCTCAAGCAACTTGCACAAAAAAATTCTGATTTTCTCAATGAAAAAGGAATATTTAACGTCATCACCTCACTGTTTTATAATAAGCATGCAACTCATGATTTAATGGCCGCGCTCAAAGAGCATTTAAAAATAGATACGATACAAATTCACTATTTGCCAGACATTTTAGCGCGCCAGTCTTTACGGCAAAAAGCTCGAGAAGCAAGGGACACAGGAATTGCAACAATAAAATCTGGGGGCGCTGCAATTGGATCTAGTATCCGAACAGGAAGAGATGCTATTGGATCTAGAGTCTCACGCGCAACAAAAGCAGCAACCTCTCCCTTTAGGCTCAACTATATGTCTGAGAAAGCCATTGCCCCCTATATGAATGACCCTTCGCAATATGATGCTTTTTTGCAAAGCTACAACCCCAACATTTTGGTCGGGACATTTGGAGGATATTTAACTGGCGCAAATGCCACACCCATACTCGGATATGCATTATGGAATGGAAAAGGTGAATTTGCTAGCTTTTTAATCGAACATGGCGCAAAAACAAGTGATAATCGCATGCAAAATCGCGCACTGTATAATAAAAAGGGATATAATAGCTACTTAGATTTGGCAATCGACAAAAAACAATTAAATGTTGTAAAAAAGCTGATAAAACTTGGATTGAAAATAGGAGACAAAGAGCTTCGCCGTGCCTTTACAACTCCTGATCAATCCATTCAATCCTATATTGAAAGCATAATCTCAAATCCAGAACACTTACAGCCTGGCGTTGCCCCTCTTAATATCGCCGTCTCAATCGGCAATAAAGACCTTGTAAAAAGATTATTCAATACAAAAAATATCAACAATGCTGATTTAAATGGCAACACCCCATTACATATAGCAGTAAATCAATCTAATACAGATTTAATAAAATTATTGCTAGAAAGTGACGCATCTGTTGAAGCTAAAAACAAGAAAGGAAACACTCCTTTACACCTCGCAAAAAAGGCTGCGATTGCAAACTTATTGATTCAGCAAGGAGCCTCAACAAATAGTAAAAACAATGAAGGCAAAATCCCACTCTTTATCGCCCTAGAAGGAAATGATCCGTTATTAATTAAAGCCCTTGCGCAAGGAGTAGATCTTGCTATCGCAAATCAAGCTGGTAATAGCTTGCTTCACCAAGCAATTAGACACAATAAAAATGATTTTGCGAAAATGATTTTGCAAAAAAATCCTTCTTTAATTGATCAAATAAATCAACAAAAAGAAACACCTCTTGCCCTGGCTGCCAAACTTGAAAATAATCAAATGATTAATTTTTTGATTGCCAACAATGCAAATATAGAGTCTCGCAATAGCGATAATGCTACACCACTGATAATTGCCATTTCGAACAACAATATAGACGGTGCTAAACAGCTACTATCTTATAATGCAGACCCAAACGCTACAGATAAGCATAGTGATAGCTCTTTGCATAAAGCTGTCGGCTTTAAGCGGATCACAATTATCGATGATTTACTTAAAAACGGGGCTTCGATAGACAAGCAAGACCTTCTAGGAAATTATCCGCTTCATATTGCACTTACTAAAGACCTTCCGGGTCATATCATCATAAAGCTCATTTCTCCTACTAATATCAATGCATCTAACAACGCTGGGAACACCCCGCTGAGCCTCACAAAAAACAAACAATCAATGCTCGCATTACTTCGAGCAGGAGCTGATCCTAATATTGCGCTTAACAATAACGATACGGCTCTTCAAATTGCTGCAAAAAATCTCGACTCTGATAGCGTGTCAACCCTTTTGCAGCATGGAGCTCGAACTAACTTTATAAACAATCAAGGAAACTTACCTCTTCACACG
Organism: Candidatus Babelota bacterium; assembly: GCA_029262555.1. Taxonomy (GTDB): domain Bacteria; phylum Babelota; class Babeliae; order Babelales; family Vermiphilaceae; genus JAJCZB01. The sequence continues at coordinate 67,771 of JAJCZE010000016.1, forward strand.
GCGCTACTTGCCATGCAAACTAATTTCTTCACACCAAATGCGACCAAAACAATTGGCATTATTCAAAGCTTAATAAGCCCACAAATAATAAATAGCCCCAATAACGATGGGCGGACCCCTATAAGCATTGCCGCAAGTATACCTAATGCTCAACTCAGCAAACAAATAATTCAATTATTATATCAACATGGAGCCCGGAACGATATTCCCGACTTAAAAGGAAAATTCCCTCATGAATACTCGCTCTATACCGACGTTCGTAAATTGCTCGGCTATATACCGCCAACACACTAATAGAGCAAGTAAGCCCTATCCCTTGTCCTCAAAGGTCTCTTGGCAACCCAAACAGCGAGCCGCATTGGGATACCATTTCAGGCGTTTTTCTGAAATATCGCTATCGCAATCGATACAGATGCCATATGTGCCATCTTCGATTTTAGAAAGGGCCTGTTTGATACGCTTATATTCTTGAAGCTCGGTATCTTGCAAAGAAGATCGAAGGCTTTCCATCGTCGCAGTTAGTGCCTGATCGCCCGGATCTTGCACTTGATCGTCACTTACCTTCTCGGTTGATAGCTTATGAAGATGCTCTTCAAGCTCATTCCGGCGCTCAGTAAGCTGCGCTTTAATTTTTTTGAGATCCTGATTTGTACTCACCTTTTTTTATCCTTTGCATTTGAAAGAATCGCTTCAATAGATGCTCGGCTTGCGCCGCGCAGACACCGCTTACTACTCGCACGTCATTTTTGTATACCGAAGAGGTCGCAACGTTGTCAAGCTGATATCCAAAGCGCGGTGAGGAAGCTCCAAAGATGAGTGTTTGAATTCTGGAGAGTCGGATCAAGCTATAGCACATACTGCACGGCTCAAGCGTTACATATAAGGTACAATCATCCAGGCGCCAATCTCCCCTCTGATCATTTGCCTGCATAATAGCTGTTATTTCTGCATGAGCGCACTGCGTATTGCGCCCTTCCACTTGATTATATCCGCGACCAATAATCACACCATTAGCATCTACCACAACTGCGCCAATTGGCACTTCGTTACAATCGAATGCCTCTTTCGCCAATGCCAGCGCTTCTTGCATATGTGTAGTATCACGCGTTGAGTCTTTTTTGTCAGACATCCCAAACCCCTATACAATCATCCCTCGATGAGAAAAGTGGAAAAAAAACGGATTATGCTTTACACTTAAGATACAGTCATTTTAGTATACTACGGTGTCTGATTTTTACTATTCAATTGAGCCATGATGAGGGACTATCACAATGAGCACTGATTCTGAAAACAAACCAAAAGAGTATAAAGCAGGTTCCATTAAAGTTATGGAAGGCCTGGAGGCCGTTCGCAAACGTCCTGCAATGTATATTGGATCTACTGGCCCTCAAGGGCTCCATCACTTAGTATATGAAGTGGTTGATAACTCCGTAGATGAAGCGCTCGGAGGCCATTGCGACCACGTTACAGTGACGCTTAATCTTGATGGTTCTTGCACCGTTGAAGATAATGGCCGTGGTATCCCAACAGACATTCACCCAACTGAAAAAATTTCTGCTGCTGAAGTAGTACTTACAAAGCTGCATGCGGGTGGTAAATTTGATAAAGATTCATATAAGTTTTCGGGTGGTTTGCACGGGGTTGGTATCTCTGTAGTAAACGCTCTTTCTGAATGGCTTAACCTTACTATTTATCAAAATGGTAAAATCTATAAGCAAAGCTTCAAGCGCGGCAAAGCAATTGGAAAACTCGAAGAGGTTGGCACTACTGAAAAACGTGGTACCACTATCCACTTCATGCCGGATTCTCAAATTTTCCAAGAAACCGTTACGTTTAGTTTCGATACTCTTTCTGCTCGTTTACGTGAACTTGCTTTTTTAAACAAAAAATTACGCATCGATATCATTGATGAACGCAATGAAAAAAGACACGATTTCTATTTTGAAGGTGGTATTGTTTCATTTGTAGAGGATATCAATAAAAAGAAAAATCCTCTTTTTACTGATGTCATTTACTTCGATCAAGAAGACGATAAATACATCCTTGAACTTGCTATGCAATATAATGATGGCTATGGTGAGCAAACCTTCTCATTCGTAAACAACATCAATACTGTTGAAGGCGGTACGCACGTATCCGGATTTAAATCTGCGCTTACAAAAATTTGTAATAAAAAAGCACAAGAAATGGGCGTGCTCAAATCAGGCGAAAGCTTTTCAAGTGAAGATTCACGAGAAGGCCTTGTCTGCGTAATTAGTATGAAAGTGCCTGAGCCGCAGTTTGAGGGGCAAACCAAAACTAAACTTGGTAATAATGAAATTAAAGGAATCGTAGATTCTTGGACATTTAGCTTTCTTGATTCTTACTTTGAAGAAAACCCTTCCATTATTAAAAAGATTTTACAAAAAGCTGAAGTTGCAAAGCGAGCTCGTGAAGCTGCTAAAAAAGCGCGTGATCTTACTCGCCGCAAAACAGTACTTGAATCAGCTGTATTACCCGGAAAACTTGCTGATTGCACGAATGAAGACCCAACACAAACAGAACTATTCATCGTTGAGGGTGATTCTGCGGGGGGTTCTGCAAAGCAAGGCCGTGATCGTAACAATCAAGCAATTTTACCATTGAAAGGTAAAATTCTTAACGTTGAAAAAGCACGCCTTGATCGCATTCTTTCTAACGATGAGATTAAAGCACTGATTGCTGCGGTTGGCACCGGAATTGGCAACGAGTTTGATATTGCAAAAGCTCGGTATCATAAAATTGTTTTAATGACTGATGCTGACGTAGATGGAGCGCATATTCGTACGCTTCTTTTAACCTTCTTTTTTAGGTATATGAATTTAGTGATTGAAAAAGGGTATCTCTACATCGCGCAGCCGCCTCTTTACAAAGCGAAAATTGGAAGAAAAGAGCAATATCTGAAAGATGATAATGCACTCAAAGACTTCCTTTTTGATTGGGCACGTGAGCAAACAGCGTTTAAAATTGGCAGCCAAGAGATGGACACTGCATCATGGCACCATCTATTAAAAGAGCTTGTACAGTATGATGAACTTCTTACGCAAGTAAGTCCTCGTTTCAAAATCGGCTACGATCAATGCCAAAAGCTTCTTTTAGCACTCCGCACGCATCCATGGAGCGCGGGTGACAGCCTTGATACCCTTATTGCAGGGCTTCAAAAAAGCTTTGAAAACTATGCGATTACCGTCGTGGATTCTGAGCCAGTTGAATCTATCGATGACACACAAGAAAAACCTGCACCAGCGTTCTTAAAATTCAGCCTTCGTAGCGTGAATTGGAAAGTGCCGATTGCATTTTTCACTGCTCCTGAAGTGCAAGAACTTCTCAAGCGTATTGAATTACTTTCTGCTTTAGAAAACGAATGGACGTTGTCTATTATTGGCAAAGATCGCGATCTAACCGATAAGGGCATCACGCAGCTTGTAACTGCGGTGAGCACCATCAGCAAGCCATACATGAATATTCAGCGCTATAAAGGTCTGGGTGAGATGAATCCTGATCAATTGTGGGAAACTGCAATGGATCCCAAATCGCGAACTATTCTCAAAGTATCTATTGAAGATGCGCTTGAGGCTGATCGCTGGTTTACTACCTTAATGGGCGATGACGTACAAGGCAGAAAAGATTACATCGAGCAATTTGGTCAATTTGTAAAAAATCTTGACGTATAGAAGCTACATTTTATACTTGTATCTTCACAGTTTGATTACATGTTCTTTAGGCTTTTTGCTCTTTCGAGCAACTCTAAAATCATGAGTCGCTTTGAGTAGTACTATCATTCTATATTTTACAAGTAGAGGTTTTTTATGAATATTCGCCAACTGTTGGTGGTTGGATTGCTGTCTTTTGGGATTGTCTCGATTGAGGCTGGATACAATCGGCGTCAATTATTAAGTCCTAGAGAACAACAAGCATTGCTCAGAAAGTTAACAAAAGAAGAAGGCAATGGGAGGCTATCACCGCAAAGTAGTCGTCGTCTTGCTTTCCTTCGATCTGCTATGAGTAAAGGCCAAGTACCGGTAGCTGCCCAGCAGCATAATTATGACGAATTACCACCACAAGACTAATTAAATAAATACATACCTACTTTCTAATCGAGGTTATACATGAATTTTTATAAAACGTTATTCTCATTGGTATTAATACTCAGCATGAGCACTATCTGCCATGGAGTTGCAAAAAAAGGCAACGGTAATCGTAGTAGAAAACTGCAAAGTAAAGTAGTGCGTGATAAAAAAAGGCACGAAAGAATACATGGCAAAAAACACACTGCTCAAGGAGCAGATATGAGCGCCTTATATCTCTTTACAGAAAGCCCTACTCACGGTAGACGCGTTCCTCGCGCTCAACAATAAGAGCATCTCGTACATCAAACGAAGGTTATGAATATTCACACTTCAATCTTCACATTTATTGATCAAGAAAATCTGATTCCTGAAGGCTCAACTATTGTGTTGGGCCTTTCGGGCGGCCCTGATTCTGTTTATTTGCTACACCTTCTTTTGACGCTCAAAAAAGAAGGCCGTATCCAGCAAATTATCGTAGCTCATTTGGATCATGAGTGGCGTACCAATTCTCAAAACGATACCGATTTTTGCAAGGCACTTGCGCAATCGAATGAACTACCATTTGAAACGGCAAAAATGTCAGAGCTTTCAATTGATCTTAAGTGGGACGGCTCTAAAGAGCAAATAGCTCGAACTGCTCGTCGATTCTTTTTAGAATCAGTGGCGCAGCAGTATTCTGCAGATGCAATCGCATTAGGGCAACATGCGCAAGATCAACAAGAAACATTTTTCATTCGCCTACTACGCGGTACAAGCTTAAGTGGTCTCTGCGGAATATGGCCAAAGCGAGGATTATATATTCGCCCGCTTTTGCACACTAATAAAGCAGACATTCATGCCTACTTGGAACGCAATGGCATTGCGTATCTTGAAGATCCAAGCAATCAAGAACAATCATTTTTACGTAATCGCATTCGTGCGCACGTTATTCCTGCGTTAAAGCAGGCTGACGATCGATTTGATAGTTCATTTGAACAAACAATTGATCGGCTCCAACAAACAGAAGCGTACCTCGATCAGCATGCAAAGCAGCTCCTCGAAGCAATGAGCAATCAACGCGATTCGATTTACCACGTAGACGTGAAACAACTCCTTGCCCAACCACTCATCATGCAATCGCGATTAATTATCCTTTGGCTCACGCAATCAAACGTACAGTTTCCCGTTACGCAAACCTTTATTAATGAAATTCTGCGATTCTTGCAATCCCCTCAGGGAGGATCTCATGCTCTGCATGAAACATGGAAAATCATAAAAAAGCAGGGTATCGCATCCATTCAAAAATAATGTTTCACCCGCATCATTAAATACGTTACTCTATGGGGCAGCAAAGCATAACTCAAGGAGAGAGAGTAATGAAAAGCACCCTGCGCCCCTACCATCAACTGATTATTATTGCCATCATTCTGCTTATTCACGGCAGCATGCTGATGACGTTTGTGCTCATTCAGTTTCAATCTCATTCTATGAATATGCCTGCCCAAGAAGCACTTGTGACTATTGAGCAAGAAGCGCCCCCTGAGGATCATAATTGGGTGGCTATGAATAATGCACTGCCTAACTCGCAGCACATTGCACAAGAGGTGCAAGAACAGCCAGCGCAGCCACAAGAAAAGCAAGAAGAAATGGCACAAGATGAGACAGCTTCAGAACAAGAGCAATCTCATTCAGAAAAAAATGAAAAAGAATCGGAAATAGATATCACCGAACATTCTCTTGATGATGCAATTGCCGTTGCATCTAGAATGCTCAAAGCTGTCCAGGAAAAAAAATCAGAAACACCCGAAGAGCAAAAGCCTGCTGAACCTACACAAGCAACGCAACACACAAAAAGCCCCTCTGAATCAAAACAAATACCAACGCTTGCACAAATAACTCAAGGATTTGTGGAGCATTTACAACAAGCAGACATGGCAGTAAAAAGCAATCAAGACGGCGTTGCAAGCATTGATCAAATCAAGCATTTAAATTATTGCCAAAAAATTCTGGGGTGTGTCGTAAATGCGTATCAAATATCGAATCATACCGCTCCAAATAAATCTATGCTGGCAAAACGAGCACGTATCAAACTCGCATTAAATAGAAACGGCTCTATTGCAAACTTATACCTTCAAGCATCATCCGGAGATTCTGCTGTAGATAAATTTTTAATTGATATGTTTCGAGAAGCCAGTAGCTCATTCCCACCCGTTCCTGCAGCACTCACAGAGAGCCCCTATCAACTCCCATCATTCTCTATTGATACGCTCGAAGTATTTCGTTCAACGCGAGGATGGCATATCGATAATACATCGATTTAACACAAACAGTTCACACGCTCATCATGCCTATGCTAGCGTAATGCTATCACCAGTTTCTGATTACGGAGATATACTATGAAACTGCAGCTAGTATTGATTCTTTTTGCCACCAGTTCACTCCAAGGAGTTGTCCCAACCGATTGCCTTATTTCAGTAGCGCCTCATTGGCAAAGCGTAGAAAGTAGCTGTAAATATGAAGATGAATTTTGCAGCAAATTAATGCTCGTCGGCAGCGTTACGTTTCGCAAAAAATCAAAAGAGCCGATGAAATTACAAACAATGCGCGTGGCATGGCATGGCAAGCGCATTGAGCATCTTGATGGATCACTCTATACAAAAATTCCCGGCAAAAAATTTCTTCCTATTGAAAAAAATCTTGTATCCGATAGTAATTGGAATAAAGCACGCCAAGAACTGATTTTTAACTTTCAAAACAACCCGCAAACACTGGGGCCTACAAGTATATTTTATTTGGTTTTAACCGTGCCTGATTCAGTCGCTCAGACTCTTAAGGGCGGCCATTTTTCTGTGGTAAAACAAACGTTACCTCAATCATTTCAGCGCAAAGCTGGATCTTTGAGAATCGATCTTGCGCAGCTTTGCTCTGTACAAGATCGCAATCTTTCTGCCGCTGCATAAAATAAACTCTACAAATAAGTAATTAATTATTGCATTCAACGTATGCATCAATCAATCAGTTGCAAGCAAGTGTTCAGCTATGTATAATAAAAATCAGAACATGAATAATTTTTATCGTGAAAAAACTAATGAATTTTAAAGTCATACAAGAAGTAGCTAATATATTTTTCTTCACCAATATTTGCAATCCAGTTACTTGGTTTTTGGTGGGGGACATAGCGATTCTTTTATTTAAAAAATCTATTTCTTCCGATGAAAAAGGTGCTCTTGTTTTTTTATATCGATTAAATATCGTAGTCGCATCTCTAGCAACTATTCTTATTGGAGGACTACTTGCTCTTCTTGGCGGATCAGGTGGGGCCCCAATGCATGATTGGAAATATTTTGTATCGGGATTAAGTGCTGTATTTATCATATGGATGGTTGTACTAAGAAAAGCTTATTTATATCTATTATCAAAAGACTCTAAAAATTAGTCTCCCCTAGCCGTTCGCCCTGCCTGCCAGGCGTAGCCTTGGCGTAGACTGGAGCGTGTCGAAGGGTTCTGAGCGGAAAAAATTATTTTTCTAAATAACTGATCACCAACAACTCGATCTGAGTCTAAAATTTCTTTTGAAAAAGATGATATTTTATACGCAAGCACAGACTCTATAAACGTATCTATTTTTTCATTTCGTGGAATGATATCGCTTTCTTGTGCAGTCGATTTTAAAGCAATCAGCTTCCCAATATCTTGATCAAAATCTATATATGGAGCAAGCCCTGTTCGTAAGGATTTCATATCCATGGGGGGCAACGTGCCATGCACTTCAATCCATTTAAAAGCAAATGCCGGACGAATCGCATAGCAATACAATTTCACTTTCACGCTCTGCTCATCGCATTCTATTTGTTTCCAAATTGCCTGGAACAACTTATAATAATGCGTTTTTATATGCTCAAGATCGGCAGTTTTTTGAACATACTGCCAGAGCTCATCGACGATCGTTTTTTCTGTTTTATAAACAATGGGCGATTGCAACCATTCAATCAATATTGAATTTGATTTCAGCGCTAAATAAAGTGCTTTTCGAATATCCCACCCGTTTAAATCTAACGGCACTCCGAGCTGAGGATCGTGCAAAATATCAGTTTCTAATACATCTCTCTGCTGAATAATAGAAAAATAATCATCATAGGGCCGTACATATAAAAATCGCACATCATAATCGCTATCAACTGAGGGAAAGCCCCACGCACGACTGCCAGACTCTATTGCAAAAATAATAGTAACTTTATGCGTACTTTCAAACTCGGTCAGTTTTTGCGCGATATGATTGTTTATAGCGGTGGTCATGATAATTCTGCTTTTTGTATTTGTTGTAAATATGTCTTTTCAATAAAATCATCAATTAAATGTGGATCACTGGCCTCGGGTAACGTTGATTTCAAGGCAAGCGCTTCCACCTTGCCTACTAACTGTTCAATTTCTTGCAACACCTCATCATATGAGATGGTTCCTAATTTGATGGCAAATAAGCGCTCTCGCTCTGGACGTGGAAAAGTAAGGCGATGATCGGTAAGAAATTCCAATGCTTGATGCCCAATGCGAACTGCATGCGATAGCGCCTTCCAATCAGCCCCTGAGTTTTGTTCAGCCTGTTTTGCCCGGTCGCCATATTGATGAATAACGTTTTGCACAATTTGACGTGCATTTTTAATAGATGCATGAAATGCAATTTTTTTTCCGCAAACTTGCAGATGCTTCTCTGTAATACCATTTGGCTGCATAAACGAAGTTATTGAAAGATCTGAATGAGCAGAAACAACTGGCATCACTGTATCTATAGTTTTTACAAGCGGGGCCATTGTTCCATATGTTTGTTCTGCCGATAACAGCACTTCCAATACAGCTCGTGCTGCACTCAATTTTGATCCCTTTTTGCCATACTTATATGCCTGCTGCTTGCAATACGCCACAAACGATGCCGCTTGTTTAGTTAATAATTGCATCGATAATTTCTTCATCTCATTCCACAGATGATCTGGTGGCTCTAAAAAAGATGATTCGGGAGCAAAAAGCATTTCTAATGCAAAAGATTGCCCTTTGGCAACAGAACGCAAAAATTTTTCTGGGCTATACAACTCAAAATCAGTATCGGTAGAATCATTTTTCTCTCCCAGCCCTTTACTTCGAGTGGCAACAATAACTGGCTCTACTCGCTGCAAAAGGATGTCACGAGCCGAAGGAAGATAAACGCCCTTGATGTCCAAATCTGATTGAGGGGTATTGGTGCCGTAAAGATGCGATCCATATCGTATCAGCACTATGGATTTATATTTTTTTTTATTTTGCATCATATATATCAATTATTGAAAAAGTTTGTATCAATTCATCTGCCATGATTGAAATCGTCTCACAATGCCATTAATTACACTATCCAGTCGCCAGTATTAGCATTAAGTGGACCAAAAATATAGAAATGCTTTTTTATTTATTTATCTTTTAAAATTCCTTGGTGCTGCTTTTCTTCATCAAAATATTTAATTAAAAAAGTTTTACTTAAAAAAGGATTTTTCTTATTGATTCTAACAAACTCTACCTCAAAACCGCATTTCTTATAAAAACCTGGAGCTTGAAAATGAGAGGTGACAAGATTTATGTTGTTATATCCTTTGCCTTTGAAAAAACTCTCTAATTCTGTCAGCAATTTGCGCCCTAAATTTCTACGTCGATATGAAGGATGTACCCATATATCATCAATATAAATTTCTGAAAACGCTGTATAGGCCTGCAAAGCTCCTATTACAATACCGCTTTTATCCTTCATTACAAAAATAATCTTTTTATAATTGCAAACAATTCCCTTTTTAGTCTCATCATTTACATGTCCTTGATAAATCAAATCTTCTATACTCGAAGGAAGTTTATCAAGTTTTTCTATTATATAACCCTGATTATTCATTATGCATTTCTTTTTTTACAATGTTTTGTTCAATTAAAAAATAACCGGCTCTACTCGCTGCAAAAGAATGTCGCGAGACGAAGGAAGGTAGATGCCCTTAATGTCCAAATCTGATTGAGGAGTATTGGTACCGTAAAGATGCGATCCATATCGTATCAGCACTATGGATTTATATTTTTTTTTGTTTTGCATCATATATATCAATTACCTTTTGAGCGCATGCTTGTAATTCTTGAGCTAATAATTCATTGAATTTTGTTTTCTCGTCATTTTCATAAAGAATATTTGATAAACAATAAAGGCGTTTTAACTGAAGAAAAAGCGTATAGGATATTCCAGAGTAAACATCTGGATTTTCTAATATACAGCTACTTCGTGCTAAAAAATTCTCTACGTTATTTGAAATGAAAAAACCTTCATTATGCTTACTCATTTTTTTTAAATAACCAATAAACGGCTCCACATGCTTTTCAATTAGTTCATTAGTATACTCAAGGCTATATTCACGCTCTGCTCCAATGATCGAAGGGATCTTGTTATTTTTTTTATGCAATTTTATCGATTTTTTAATATGTATGCTTAACCTTTTTGCAAGCTCACTAACTTCTTTCCATTGTTCTGTCTTTGAAAAATTATCAAGCATCTCATAGCCTATGATCAAAAAACTAAACATTTGAAATCTTTGGAATAACTCTAGACCGGTGATTCCGATGATTTGTTGAAAATCAGGAGCATGGCCTTCTAGGATATCAAAGCTCATTGAGCTCGGAAGCCCATGACAATCAAAACCACACCAAAAATCCATTTCCTGGATATTTTTCTCGATATTGGGATCTGCGATAAAATCAAGAGTGGAACACCATTCGTTTATAAGTATGCTATATAAGCGCTCATTAGAAAGATTCACTGAATGTATCGCCTTTGTAATAAAAGAAATTCAAGAATTCCTTTTGCCTCTTGAGTGGATTTATCTACGATAAGAAGTGCAAGATGAATCTTAATTACGTCGATATTCATATATGGCCTCTTATATGCTATTTTTGAATTATGAGACTCACCTTTATAATATTATATAAGCCCATTTATGACAATCTACTAAAACAGATGGTTTTTGTGGTTTAAAAAGGCAAACATGCATAATTTTCTTGATCTTATAAAAAGGCAAAAGGTTGCTGACGTAAAAAGGCTTCTTAAAGACGGCATTGATCCAAATATTCCAAAAATCATCTCAACTGATCCGTATGTGGTCGAACTATTCCCCTTAATCGTGGCTGTTAAAACTGGAAATTTGGAGATCGTAAAACTCCTTATTGCACATGGAGCAAAGGTTGATGTAAGTACCATTTCTGATGGCCAAACGCCACTACACACTGCATTTTTTATTAATGGCGACTATCCACAAGCCTTTACTCAAAAAGAGGGTGCGCAAAAAATAACTGAAATGGTCCATTATTTAGTTTCGCTCGGCGCAGATATAAATGCCGAAGGTGGATTTTGCCTTACCCCCTTTTTATTGGCAATAGACGCAGTAAAGAAGAAATGCGTCGATGTGAGCTTGCTGCAATATTTAATTGATCATGGTGCAGATGTAAATAAAGTGCTTACGTGCGTTGATGAAAATAAATCTCGAACCACTGCGCTTGGCGCGGCAATAGAAGTGCATAGTTTAGATACAGGAGGACACCCCAAGTTCATAAACTTGGAGATTTTTGCATTGCTCATCAAAAACGGAGCTGACCCATCAATTAACCCAAAGGGATTTACTCCACTTCAAGAAGCGTTCGATATACAAGAACAATTGCAAAACAACTTAACCAACTTGAAACAACAAATTAATAACGCTGAGAAAATTGTTGAATATTTAAAATCCGCAACGCAAATCAATAACAATGAATAAAGTTACCGAACTCATCCAAACAATTAAGTCAAATGACGAAGTACTGGTCGAAAAACTTCTCACGCAGGGTGCAGATCCAAATGGGTATATGCCTGAAGCAGATACACGTATCTTTACAGGAGCAACTACTCCTTTAATGGCTGCATCCCGTCAAAAAAATACCGCAATTTTAAAACTTCTCGTTCGATTTGGCCTTACAATACAAGGAGCTGAACCATTGCGTGCTGCAATCGCTCCAAACTATTTATTGCAAGCTCGAATTTCACAAGACGAGGTTCGCATGCGTACGATGGAAACAATAAAATATTTAGTCTATCACGGTGCTGATTTGAATGCCCCTGATGAGCTCTTCGAACTAACACCATTCTTGATGGCGATCTATGAAAATGACCTAGAATTAGTAGCATTTTTTATTGATCAGGGTGCAATTATAAATCAAATCTCAAAAAAACGAAATACAAAACTGGTTACTCCCCTTTTAGCTGCCATTGAAACACATTCAGCTCCAATAGTTAAGCTGCTCTTGAAACATGGAGGAAACGCGAATCAAATCGTTGAACATAAAGAGCCGCTTCAATACTCTCGAGATACGCTTACATTACTTAAAACTAATGCCAATAAAATACAAAAACTATCTACCAACAACGATAAAATTATCGATCTATTGGTTCGTAACGGCGCCAAGACTGATTATCCATGGATAGATAAATAACAATTGATATAAACTTTCAAATAGTCGGCTTCTGAACTTAAAAAGTACCAATACCACCTCTCACAGAGCTCATCAAAGCCCCTTTTTACTAAAATGTCCCTATTTGATATATTATTCATAAGAATATAATTGTTATTTTCCTTAGGGGTTATGATGAATAAACAGTTTTTAGTATTTCCTATGATCATTGCAGTGCTAATAGGTGCTCTTTCTGGGTGTATTTCTCAGCAGCATAATAAACAACTACCCACAAGCACGTTCGAAACACCGCGAGAAACTCCAAAAATCGTGCGTTCAGAAAAAAATAACATTATTGATTTTTCAATAAAACCACGAGCTGTGCCTGAAATAAAAATAGGTGAATGCGCCTATTGTGGTAAAGAAACCGAGAATGCATGTGAACGCTGTAAACTTACCTGCTACTGCTCTCAGGAATGCCTAAAATTAAATAAGTGGAAGCACTCAGCAGAATGTGACGAAATTAGACAAGCGTATTTTGGCGACTTAGAATGCATGAAAAAGGCTTGCTATGCTTACTTTCGAAAAGCAGCGCTCTCGCCAAATGACTCTTTCTTTTTGAAACGAGGAATGTCCTGGTTTCAGAGAACTCTTATTAGGTTAAGTCAAGATATCGAATGCTCTAAAGATCCCTCTACCATGGCGGCTATAGAGCAGTTTTGCATGGAAGTAGGTTCGTTTACTCAGCCACTAGTTAAAAATAATATTTGCACGGAAGAAGATTTGAAAAATCTTGGCAAAGAAGTTTTTTCAGAGAGCATTGAATGGGTAGCTCGCATAACTAAAGCAAATATGCTTGTACCGCCTTACGACATAAGAATATATGGGCTTAAAGTATTTAAAAATCCTGAACTTAATATTGAAAACGAATTTATACCTAAAAATGAGTGGTATGCTAAGCGCATGAGTGTATTACAAGAATATGAAAAAAGACTGAATGACATCGTGTCTTCATAAAAATGGGTAGATGAATAATAATTGGAAAGGAGTTCCGTGAAATGTAAATGGATTATGCTATCACAGCTGCTACTATTCATCATGTCTTTCCCTTTTCTTTTTCGATATCTCTCATCAAATAAACCAACCCACGACAAGCAGCTTATTGAAAGCATTTCAAAAAAAGAAATTTCCGGCCTTTTGCAAGAAAGCCCCTATGAACCAATGGTTGATCTGACGCATAAAACGCGATTGATTCGTTTTTTAATGGAAAATGGGCACACAGATTTTGTATTTGAAAGCCATGATGCAGAGGAAGCTGAGAAGCTTCGTGATAACCTCAGTCCGGCTCGCCTAGCCTTTGATATGGATGTAATAGATGACGAATATCCCTTAGTAGTCGCATGCTTTTATCGAGAGCAATCTCAATATAAGCCATTTTTGACTCAATTGCAGGAACTTGCAAGGCAAAAAGAAGATATTAAGTTTGTCCTTGTTGATGGAGATAAGCTCTTTTCCCTCGTTGAATGGGCCGCAATTCAGACTTTTCCAACGCTCTTATTCGTCAAAGATGGCGAAATCGTTGATCATTTGGACGATGCTACTATAGAGCAGGTCAGGCCCAAAATAAACAACCTCGAAGCTAAACAGCCATAAATAGACGATTTTATTGCGGTTTTAATCAAACATGATACCATGAAAACTATGGAAAAACCGCCACTGAAATCGTTTTTGATTGGATATCATTATGAAAGAAATTAAAAACTTATCACAAGAACAAATGCTCCGTGCAGAAAATGCACGGAAAAAAATTCTTTCTCTTTTTATGCATCGGCATGGTGAGTTGAGTGAGTTTAGTACCCTCACGCGCATTAAGGAGTTGCTAAAAACGCCAGGCCTTGACTTGCAAACTGATCTTCATGGTACCCTGGCTTCCGCTCTCGAGTCGGCTATGGTGTTTTTTTCAGAAGCTGTGAAACTCATTCTTCCTTATCTTTCTTCCCAACAAATACTTTCTTACTCAAACATACATGGACGCACACTGTTAATGAGTGCAGCACAATTTGACCGAAACGGTGAGGTGACTCAGTTAATTCTAGATGCTGGAGCAACGGCTGAGTATGTTAATGCAAAAACTGAACTTGGCACAACAGCGCTTCATTTTGCCTGTCGAGAAGGAAATTTTGATGCAGTGAAACTTTTGGCTCCGCATATATCGGCTGGAGAAATTGTTGCGAAAGACAAAACAGCTTTTTCGCCCCTGATGATTGCCGCAGCACAAGGGTATGAACACATTGTGCAGTTTTTGGTTCAGGCCGGAATTAGCGGGAAAATCGCATCCGATTTTGATGATGACCTTGCAATCGAAAGCGCATTAGGTATGGCCGCGGTACATGGAAACTTCGAATGTACTCGGGTGCTATTGCAAGATGGAATAAACGGGATAACTCCCGAGCTTATTTGCAAAAAAGACTCATTGGGAAGAACGATCTTTTCAGAAACCGCACTTTATGGGCACGTTGATGTTGTGTCTCTTCTTATTGATCGAGGCTTAACGGGCGATCAGATAAATATTCAAAACAATGAGGGTTTCACGCCACTTATGAGTGCTGCTTATGATGGCAATCTCGACATGGTTGAGCGATTGCTACCTCATTTGCACGCAACACATCTTCAGGCGAAAAATGATGATGATAAGACGGCGTTAGATTTGGCGGTAGATCAAGGACATGCTGATGTTGCAAGCATGCTGGTAACTGCGCTGCACAAAAAAACATGCGAAGAGACTGTTTTTCCAATCTTGCGAACTGTCGCTAAATCAAACAATGCGGATATGCTTTTAAATCTGTGGAGTACTGGATTTGTTCAAGATCATCTTGAGTATCAAGACAAAGAGGGATTGAACCTACTCATGATAGCGGCAGCTCATGGAGCTACAGATGTAATGAAGATTCTGATTGAATATCACAATGATTTCAGCTTAAAAAAAACCACGATAGACGGAAAAACAGCACTCATGTATGCAATTCAAACCGGCATACATGATTCAGTTAAGATGTTGCTGGATGCGGGGGCCTCTTTAGATTGTCATGATGTTACAGGAGAAACACCCTTAATGATGGCAGCGCGATGGGACAAAGAAATGGTGCAGCTTTTACTTGATAGCGGGCTGACGTACGAAGATATTTCGTGGCACGATAATTATGGACACACTGCGCTTATGAATGCAGCTGAATCGGGAGATGCGCAAACAATACGCCTTCTTCTCGATTCCGGATTGACTCTCAAAGATATCAATCGGACAGATGGTACCTCTGGTATGGCAGCTATCGACTATGCAGAAACAGATGAAATTAAGCGCCTTATTCAAGATCGATTAGATGAATTAACAGAAAAAGCATAATGTCCAAACACCCTGTAAACCACTCACAATTACATCCTGATAAAGCAAGTAAAGCACTCTTGCGTGCAAGTCAAAGCGGGGATCTGCAAAAAGTTAAAGCCCTTTTGAACGTTCCTGGTATTGATTTCAATGCTCAAGATGAAGATGGTGATACTCCGTTGATGCTTGCATGCCTAGAAGGCCATGTTGAAATCGTTTCGCTATTATTGAAACATGGACCACAATCACAACTAAATCTGCGCGATCACGAACAGGAAACCGCTTTGTTTTTAGCGGCAGGACAAGGACATTTAGACGTTATTAAAATAATATTAGATTGCAACCTTTCGCCTGAACAACTCAATGCGCAATGCGATATAGGAATGACGCCCTTGATTATCAGCATTACAGAAGGTCATTCTGCCATTGCATCCCTTTTAATTTCTCGATTATCACCAGCACAGCTCTCGATTCAAGACAATACAGGAATGACGTCGCTGATGTATGCACTAAGTAAAGGCAATACCGAAATTGCAAAAATGATTTTAGCTGCTGTGATGGATGCCAAACAGCTATCAATTCAATGTGAAGAGGGATGGACTGCATTGATGTGGGCAAGTATGCAAAAAGAAGATGACATCATCAACCTTCTTCTGGATGCGGGCTTATCACCAGAGCAAGTCAACTTAGAAAATAAGCGTAGTCGAACCGCTTTGATGATAGCAACGCATGCGGGACATCTAAAAATAGTAGAATCTTTTTTAAAAAAAATTGATTCAAGCGAAATCATTCGTGCCAATAAATATGGCGAAACGGCACTTTTAATGTCTGCGCGAATGGGTAACGCAAAATGTATTACATTGCTTCTTGAATATCTTGATGAAGATCAGGTGCGTGATCATGGAATACGGCCATTAATTGATGCTATATGGTATCAATATATCGATATTGTAAAATTACTCGTTGATGCAGGGATTGATCAAAAAGATATTTTAACGCCCTATAAAAAAAGTAAGCCCGACCCATCACCCTTGCTCTATTCAATTGCTAAAGGAAATGAACAAATTATTCAAACGTTACTTTCAAAAATATCCTCTATAAAAAAAATCGACGAAGCTATCGTGAAAACTCATCTACTCAAAGCAATTGAAGTTGGAAGTATGGATGCATTTGAGTATTTTTTGCCACACATATCCAAATCTGAATTGTGCGCCTCGTCGAGACTCCAAAACGATAGAAACCCCTATCTAATGGCTGCTATTAATCATAATCAAGTGGTAATGGTAGAACGACTTTTAAAAGAAGGGGTCCCTGCGGGAGGCTGGCACTATCATTATTATCACGAATGGCTTGATGAAAATTCTGAATCTTCTCCAGCGCTATTTACTGCTACGCAAAAAGGGTATGTCGAAATAGTAAAACTTCTTCTTGAAAAAGTATCATTAGCGCAGGTAGGACATCATATATGGGATAGTTATCACAATCCCGGTGATGATCAATGCTGTAGCGAATATTTGGATGGCACTACGGCTCTTATGGCCGCCGCTCAAAATGGACACTTTGAAGTTGTAGCATTACTTCTCGATGCAGGGTTAAATCAAGAGCATATTCTTTATGAGGATAATAACTTTAAAACTGCTTTAGATTTAGCTGCAACAGATGAAATAAAAAAGTTGATTGAAGAGAGACTAAAAGAACAATAGTGAGACTTGAATGGGACTAGGTGTACAAGATTCAATAAAGCGATATTTTAAAGCTATTGCGGATGTAGATAGCAAAAAATGCCTTTTTTTATTAAAGGTGTCCGCATTACAACAAAAGCCATTTTGGGAAGGAGTTAAGGGGGAGTGTAACACGACAGTTTTGATGGCGGCAGCAAGAAAGGGTTTTTTTAACATTGTAAAGTTGATAGTGGAATCGGGGGCAAATGTTAATGCTAAAAGCAGTTCTGGCTGGACAGCTTTAATGTCTGCTGCATGCAATCTAGAGGTTTTAAAATATTTAGTAGATGCCGGAGCCGAAGTCAATGCACAAAATGATTGTGGCGAGACGGCGTTGATCATTGCGGCAGGATGTGGGCAACTTGAAATTGTAAAGTATTTACTCCAAGTTGGAGCCGATCTTGACGCACAAACTGATTGTGGCGAAACGGCTTTGATCTGTGCGGCAGAGTATGGGCATCTTGAAACTATAAAATATTTATTGCATGTGGGAGCCAATCTTGATGCTAAAGATAAAGGTGGCAAGACAGCTTTAGATCGAGCATTGGCGAAAAAAGAGCAAGAGGCTGCAGAATTACTAATCCAGGCATCGTCAGGTGCCGACTCTAGAAAGAATGGTTGTAGCAATGCCTTATTGGATGCATTGTGCCGGGAAAGACTTGTAGATGATATTGAGGACCTAGGGGCATTATTCAAGAAAATTAAATATCTCTTGAAATCAGGAGCCGATGTTGATGCTAAAGATGGGGATGACAAAACAGTTTTAATCCGGCTTGCATCGATAAAAGATTCATTGATTGGAGAAGGGGATTTACAAGAGATTGTAGAGTTTCTATTACAGGCGGGTGCCGATATTAACGCTAAAGACAGGAATGGGGATTCAGCTTTAAAGCTGGCTATGCTGAACAGATATTGGAATATTGCAAAACTTTTCATTCAGGCTGGTGCAAATGCCTACTCGAAAGACGCCCAGGAGGATACCATTATGAAGTGGGCTATATTGCATGAGAGTTATTTGGTGGAGGATATGTTTCAATCTGGAGCTGATATTAATTATAAAGATGATTATGGAATGACCCCGCTGATGTATGCTGCACGATCAAAGGATCATTATTGCGCTTTAACTGTTACATTTTTATTGGAGAACGGTGCGCATATAAATGAAAAAGACAATAATGGATGGACTGCGTTGATGCATAATGCTGCAACTCATTCAGTTGCTGTGCCGGATAAATTTCCTGCGCCTTGGGGGGATAAATTAGAGGTTGCAAAACGTTTTTTGCGGGCTGAAGCAGATCCCAACGTTAAAGACCATAAAGGACAGAGTGCACTTGATTTAGCTGCGACAGATGAAATAAAGAAGTTGATTGAAGATAAGTTGTAAGAACAGCAGGGGAGATTGAATGGGACCAAGTATGAACGATAAAATCAATGATATGCTCCTTGCGATACAGGCGGGTGACATTAGAACCGCTTTAAATTTATTGCAAGCATCAAATCTGGATGTAAATGTAGCGAATGCGATTGGCTATACTCCTTTATTGATAGCGGCTGAAAATGGTCATTGTGAAATTGTAGAACTGTTACTACAAAAGGGCGCTGAAGTTAACCATCAAGATAGAAACGGCTACAGTGCTTTGATGTTTGCTGCCTTTCTTGGTCACGAAAAAATGGTTGAGGTGCTTTTGAATGCGGGAGCGCAAGTAAATGATAAAAACAATCGCAACTTAACTCCTTTGTTATTAGCAATGGAAGGACACAAGGCGGAGATTTCCGAAGGCAAAACTAATTGCTATCACTTGAACGTTTTTGAGTTATTATTGCGAAAAGGTGCGGATGCAAATTCACAATACTCAAAAAAGCATGCATCTCGAACAGAATACATACTTGAAGTAGCTATTGAGTTTGGAGACAATGAAATCACATCTTTGCTTTTACAATATGGCGCCAATCCAACGTATGCCTTGCACGAAGTTGTGAGGCGAGGGGATATAAAGAAGGTGAGATTGCTATTGGGCTGGGGTGCCGATATAAATGATAACCGAATGAGATCAGTTCTTGCATCAGCGATTGACAATGATCGTGAAGAGATCATTGAAATTTTGCTACAAGAAGGAGTCCGCTGTGAACTTGGAACATTAATATCTACAATAAAAGTTGGAAAAATATCTCTCCTAGGGAGACTTGTCGAAACAATGGGGCTGTCTGCACAGGAACGATTAGAGTTAATTACTTTTTGTATTACACATAATTATCATGACATAGCAAAAAATCTTCTGACAAGGTTGAGCGATGAGGAATTGCAAGCTCAGGGTAAAAATGGTGAATCACTATTAATTAGGGCGATAAAAGATGGAAACTCATCACTTGCAGAACAGATTATTTCGCGCGTTTCAGTTACACATTGCTCACTGAAAGACCATACAGGAAAAACGGCGCTTATGTGGGCAGCGATAAGAGGCCTTATTACAGTAGTAAAGCAACTTTTTCTTATTTTGGAATCAAATGATACTGTATCAACAGATGAAGATGGAAAAACAGCTCTAATGTTTGCACTTTGTGCGGGGCACGTTGAAGTATTTGAACTGCTGAATAATTGTAAGGATGAAAAAATTGAAGGTACTCTTGAAGTGCTGAAAGATGTTATTCAAAAATCAAACTACGACCTCCTTTCATTTTATGACAATTCATTTTTTGAAAATATTGAATCATTTAACAAGGCAAAAAACGAATTTATTGCTGCGGAAAAAGGTCGGAAAGAACTTGTTCGAAAATTGTTGGAAGATAAATTTCCAGAAAAAAATTGGCATTGGAATGATCTAGCATCTTTATGTGTGCAAGCGGGCTTGCAGCAAGAAGATATTTGGGCAAAGCAGGAAGAGCAGCTTGTCAGAAGCGCCCTGTTTGGTGCAACCGAAAATGGGGACTTAGAGTTGTTTACTTCTCTTTTAAGGAGGCTTAGTCCGCAACAATTACACTTGCAAGATGGTATTGGAAAGTCAATCCTTATGAGACTAATTGATTGGGTTGCTTATGAAGAAGAGGCGGAAAAAATGTTGGAGCAGCTTTTTCAGCATCTGGAAAAACATGCTCCACAGGTATTGATTATTCAAGACGAAGTGGGGCGTACCGCATTGCATTATGCCGCATGGTTACGTCACTATGACATTGTAAGATACTTAATTTCGCGTTTACCTCGCGAGCAACTATGCATACAAGATAAATTTGGCATCACACCAATTCAAGCTTCTGTTTGCTATATGGATAGAAATAATATCGAAGATATAGAGGTGCGAATAGTCGAATTATTTTTTAATGCCGGCTTATCTCGTGATCAGCTAAATAGTAAAGATAGCTATGGATGGTCTCCTTTCATGTGGGCGCTCATTGTACCTGAGGAGGAAGGAGTTGAAAAACTAAAAGAATTGTTTTTCAACGCAGGGTTTACCTGGGAGGATGTTTCAGCTGCATCACAGGACAAAGAGAATTTCACAGTACTTGGGTGCCTTATGGAGTCTGGAAAATTAGAGTGGGTACAAGCACTAGTTGAAAAAACTTCTTCGGAAGTCGTTTCAATCTCGGCATATATTGGAGAGGCGCTAATAAAGGCTACTAAACGAAAAGATTTCGATAAAATTTTTGAAATTGTTGCACATAAAGATCCCCACTCTGATTGGGCATCAATTCGAAATAAATATGGTGAGACAGTGTTAATGCATACTGCAATGAAAACGACCAAAGAAGTTGTCGCGCGTATGCTGCCATATTTATCTTATACTCAAGTTTTAACGAAAAATCAGAATGGGAAAACTGCCCTTGATTTAGCTGCAACAGATGAAATAAAAAAGTTGATTGAAGAGACACTGAAAGAAGCTCAGGAAAAATAGGATAAAGGATTGCTATGCAGGATGCGCTAAAAAATCTTTTACAGGCGATTAAGTCTGGGAGCGAGAAGAAAGCAATAGCTTTACTTAGGATGCCTGGCATTGATGTAAACATGAAAAGCGGAAAGTCTGCTTGGGAAGGGTATTCAGAGATTGCTAAGCTTCTTTTGCAAATGGGAGCAAATGCCAATGATCGAGATGCCGATGGTTGGACAGCTTTAATAAGTACTGCTTATAATGGAAATATAGAAATTGCAAAGCTACTCTTGCATGCGCAAGCAAAGATTGATCTTCGAGATCATAGGGGCAATACGGCTTTGCTGCATGCGATATGGGAAAAACATGTTAAGATAGTTGAGTTGCTTATTGAGAATGGAGCCGATGTATGAGCTGCTTTTAAAAAATGGTACTGAGATTGATGCGCAAGATAACAAAGGACTATCACCTCTAATGCTTGCAGGCCAAAAAGGACTTACAGATACTGTTAGGGTTTTATTGAAAGCAGGTGCTAATGCGCAGCTTCGTAATAAAAATGGGCAGACTGCACTTGATTTAGCTGCGACAGATGAAATTAAGCAATTGATTGAATGGCACCTTAAAGGCCATTCTTTCGATAAGTCCATTTATGGCTCGAAACCAGGATATTAAATGTATGAACGGTTTATGTACAAATCAAAAAGATTTTCTTGCATGTGAAAATGCATGGAAATCTCTAGCCGAAATTTACCAATGGCAGAAATCGAAATCAATTTTAAAGTTTAAAGACATGCTTATTCAAAAAAAGATCACAACAAGTTATTAAAAATGATTACTGAAGACCAAACAAACCTTCGAATGAAGTCTATACAAGCGATTAAAGCTGGCAATAAAGATGCTGTAGCAGATTTATTAAAAAATTCACTTTTTAATCCTGCATTGGCAGATGATGAGGGAGTTACTCCCTTGCTTCAAGCAGTGTGGCATGATCAAATAAAGATCGTTGAAATGCTATTACCGCACCTTACAAACGAACAAATTAATGCTCAGGAAAAATGGGATGGCTCTTGCGCATTCATGGCTGCAGCTCATTTAGGAAAAACTGAAATATTTAAAATTCTTTTAGCCCGACTTGCTCCCAAGCATATTGATATTAAAGATTGGATTGCTGAAAGTACTGCGTTGCAGTTGGCAGCATGTCGCGGCCATTCAGACATCATCGCTCTTTTACTGCCCTATCTTTCAGAAGAACAGATCAATTACAAAAATACATGCGGCGATACAGCCCTCAGCTGGGCGTGCAATGAAGCAAGTAAACAAATTTTGAAAAAAAGATTACAAGAATTACAAACATAGGATTTGCAATGGACAACATTTTTAATTTAATCGAAACAAATACTCTGACTGAAGATGCTCTCATTGATTTTTTGGCAGATGGATTAGATATAAATGAACTAGAGCATGAAGAAAAATACTCTGTATTAGGCGCAGCATGCAACTCTGGAAATATCAACACAGTTAAAATGCTCTTAGAGTATGGGGCTACTCCTTACCCCGATTCTTATATAGAAGCATATAGCTCAAATAATATTCCAATGCTGTTTCTCTTATTAAAAAAAGAACTGCAAATGACCTTGCGCTCTGCTAAAAAAGGAGATGAACGAGCTCAAAAAAACATTCAAAATTCCAACATTCTTTATGGATCAAATACTGAAGAATCTACAAAAGACCAACTCAAATCAATAACCTCAAACATTCTAAATGACTCTCAACTAAGCGCCCATGTTACAATAAAAAAACTACTTACCACGATAACCCTTCGTGAGTATGGTGCAGTATTTCTTGGGGGCAATGCTGACGATAAAATTGAATGCGCAATTATTGATTTGGGAGAAAATCTCGGCACTCTAGAATACTACTTGCAAACCAATTGGAGTTATGGCCAAGAGCATGTTTATCTAGCATGGAAAACAAGTGAAAACAGTGAAGAAATTATTTTCAACCTTGACGAAGATAAGCTAGAAACAGTTGAAGTAAGTGAACTCGCTAACCTTCAAAAATTGGCAACTGCTCTCACATTGGAAACAGTACCCCTTCAAGACCTGCTGAAATTTCTCATATTACTTCTCAGCTACATGACTCAAAACGCAAGAATATTTAAAGAATGGAATAAACATCCTTTTTTTGGTTATCTTGCGAATGAAGTTGTTACAAACAAAGAACTTCTAGAGCTGCCAATTGAGAAATTGAGCTGTGAGCAACACGCCTTAGATGTATAAGCTATTTAGAACGCACAGGTAACAATTTCAAAGTAATTAAAATTATTTAGGGGCATTATGAAAAAAAATAAATATACAACTGAAGATTTGAAAAAAGCGGTTTCAAAAAAAGATGCGATCGTTATTTCTAAATATGATATGGAAAATTTCAAAACAATTCTTTCATCATTAACTCCCGATGAAATACGGGGTGGTGATGAGGAAGATTGGACGCCATTAATGTGTGCAGCGAGTGAAGGGAATGTCGAAATGGTGAAACTTCTTTTGCCATATTATTCTCTTGAAAATATTGCTAAAGAGAGTGGTGAATCTACAGCTCTTATTCTTGCTGCAAAACATAGAGGAAATGCGGAAGTTGTGCGTTTGTTACTTGATGCTGGGCTTACATCCAAACATATTATGATGGAGGATGAAGAGGGAAGCACGGCGCTTTCTTGGGCTCTTGAAAATGGATACGATGAAATTGTTGAAATGCTTTTACCACTTTTAACTCCAGAGCAAATTTGGAAAAAGGTTGTAGAAGGTGATGAGTCTTATGTTTCTTATATTTTGTCTTCAACAGCATGTAAAAAAATACTGGATGTTTTGACGCCGATACTCTTGGATGAATGCGCTTCTTTTATTTTACAGGTAGCTGTGAGTGATCATTCTTTAAAAGAAATAAAAAATGTGCTTACATATCTCCCCAAGGAAAGCATAAGTGAACTTGCGGAAAAAGCCTTAAGTAGTGTTGGTGGAGAATTTGACTCTGAGTCAAATGAAAAAATGAAATTACTATTGTCATATACCTCTGATAATAAAAAATCTAAAAAAAGAAAATTCCCCAATGACGCCCTTATCAACGCTGTTTCATGGAACACAAAAAAAATAGAAATGCTATTAAAGAATTTTTCTCCTGAAGAGCTGCGTATACAAAACAATACAACCAACTCCCATGGACAAACAGCCTTAATGCTTGCTGCAAAATGGGATTTCAGGCAATGCATTGCAATAATGTTGCCATATTTATCATCTGAACAATTACAAATGACTGATCTGAAAGGGAAAACCGCTAAAGATTTGGCAAAATTCCCACAAGCAAAAGAGATGATTCAAAAACGAATAGATGAGCTTCAATAGAGGTATAATATGCTTAAAAGCAAGCTCCATAAAACACTCTATACGGCAATCGAAAATGGCGATCTATCAAGAGTTTCATCTCTGCTAAAAAATAAGGGAATCGAAACTGCCATTCTCGATTATGATAATAATACCCCCCTGCATATTGCAGCCTACTATAATCAAACCGATATTGTTAAGTTGCTATTGCATTCTGGCCTCACACCTGAAGATATCAAAAAAGCGAATGAGTATGGCCAAACTGCACTTGCCTATGCCGCAGAAAACAAAAATAAAGACCTTATTGAATTGTTAATTGATGCAATGCAGCTGGCTTATGATCAAATGAAAGCGTTGATTATTACCTGCATTCAGAATAAGTATAATGATGTAGCCAAAGCACTGATTACACGTTTAAGTGATGAACAATTGCAAAGTCCAGATGAAGATGGTTGTACATTATTGATGCACGCAGCAAAATATGCCAATAGCGTCGTTGCAAAAGCAATCATTACTCGCGTTACCAATGAACAGTGTGCGGTGAAGGATAGTAACGGGCAAACCGCTCTCATGCATGCTGCGCGTAGCGGATCTACGGCACTAGGTTCTGTGAACAAAAATTAAAAGAAGCTTAAAAAAAAGATAAGCTTCCTTCAAAAAACCGACGAAAGTCCCAAGAAGGAAGCTGTAATGCATTACCTGGTTAAAGATACAGAATTTGAAGTGATTTTTGAAATTTTA
>JAJCZE010000017.1 GCA_029262555.1 Candidatus Babelota bacterium
TTGAGTGCTTCTTTGGCAAGATAAAGCATTTTAGAAGAATATTTTCACGATATGAGAAGCTTGCCCAGTCGTATTTATCTTTTTTACATATTGTAGGAGCGCTAATATGGCTCAGATAAATTTTTGTTCACAGAACCTAATAAAAAACACATTTTCTCTCTTTTGGTTTTTGAGGATTTGGTCGCATTGGCCCTACCCGAACAGATGTAGTTCCTGCAACATCCCCACCGCCTTCTAAAGCCGGTAGCACGGACTTTTCAAGGACAATAGGAGAAGAGGGGGCAATGTACAACAGTAACTGTCTCCTATAATGATTTTTCATTTCCTGTGGAAATTGATCAAATTCAGCCATGACCTCTGGAATTGCTGGCACAGAAGAAAATCCCGATTCTGCACTGTTATCCAACTGTTTTAGTAATTCAGCTTTAGGGCCCGAAACGCAATGCTTCTCCATCCATCTCTTTATAGCGATCAACTTTCCAAAATAATACTTATGGTAGAGAAAATCGCCCTCAGGATTTTTAGAATAAAATACTACATCGGTTGAGCATATTAAGGGCTCCTGTAGCACGCAATCAGAACCGCGGCTATAAGTGATACGAGCATTTATTTCTTTTATAAATCCGCCATCCTGCGTATATAATCTACATGTATTGGCTGCATGTACATAATACATGTCGTTTTGCTCGCAATATTTTACCCTATAAGGAGTTTGAAAAAAACTCCATAGGTGGCTCATTATGCCTATAACCTCAAATATTTTAAACTTTTTCTCAGTTCCGTTACAAACATATCCAAAAATTTCATAGTTAATAGCTTTCTCATCCCCAGGACAATATGTAGTATAGTTTACATACGAATGTCTACGCGCTGCATCAGACGAAACAGGATGGTAGCCTCTTGTATGAGTACGCTCTGCATAAGGAAAAATAAGATTATGGTCTGATTCAGGAATGGGCACTAGCGCATTATCTCGCTTTCGGCGATAAAACCACTGAACGGTAAACTCACTATCTTGCAATGCTGAACTTGAATCAAATTGGACTTTGCTTTCGCCCCTCTCCTCTTCCCTCTCAGCAACCTGTTTCCCCAATAACTCTAGCGTGCCTTTTGTGTACTTGAATTCTGAAGCTACAGGTGCAGCTTCTTGTTGAGCTTCAACTGCTGCCCTTAGAACTGCATCTGGAACGCCCTTTGCTTTAGGATCTACCCGTGCCAGGGCATATATAAAATCTATGATTTTTGATTCTTCATCTCCCGTTATAGCAGCGCTTGCACCAGCGCCTGCAGCGCCTCCATCTTCGTGCCCCATGCTATAAAGCATTGGAGATACAATGAGCAGTAGTAAGGCAATATGTTTACAGTGCATGTTTATTCCAAGATGTTATAAATCAAAAAGTTTATCGGGTTAAAAGGTGCGCAAGCATCGTAGTTGCTAATCCGTCTGCACCCTTGGAGTGATGTTGAAAATGCACTTGCGGCTTACTTGCAATTTCTTTCATAGCTGCAATCTCTTTTTCCTTCATCTGATTGCCGTTATGCATTTCCCATTGTTTTTGCCATGAGCGCTTATCAACGTTTTTTACAACGTGCGAATTCTCTCTTACACGCACCCGATCTTCATAAAGATCATTTAATAATGCTTTAACTTTAATTCCCAATGACGACGATGCTTTTACTTCTTTTGCTGCGCATTCAAGCTCATCAATCATATGGCCAATCGCCTTATCAATAGAAGAGAGCCCTAAAAATAATGTAACCAGTGGAAGGCCCGTTGATTCTGCGCCAGATGCAATCGCAATCTGCGTTAAGTTTTCGCGAGTAATTTTATAACTAAATAGTATGCTTTTGCTTAAATCAGCACGCTCTGCTTGGGCCCATTTATATCGATAGTGCGAAGTATAATAAGAGGTAATCCATCCAACAAATCCAGCCATTGCAGCACCAGGAATGAATGATCCGTATATAGCTTTTTTGTGGCTAGAAGATGTCCACCTAAAATCACGATTATTTAAATCAACGTTACCGGGGCGATACTTACTTTCATCTTTCACATTCCAGCCATACCACGCTGCTGCCGATGCCATGCCCCATGCTGCCATATGCTTTAATCGAGATGTACGAGTAATTGCACAAAGAGGACTTGCAATCAACCCAATCAAAACAAAAAATGTAATTTTATTGCGCATAATCAAACTCCTATAAAAAAGGCACTGCTTAACGTTTTTTACACAGATAAAATATATAGGCTTTTACCTAAAACACAATGAATGCACACTTATGGAATGCAAAGCATATCTCGATTTCGCTTAACAATGCTCTCATTTATAAGCTGTTTTAAAATAGGAGTAAATCGCTCGGCTTGAGACTCTGTTTTTTGTAATAACTCTTTCTCTGTGAGCGCATTGTGATCAGTAAGCAACTTGATTATTTTGCCGCGAATTTGACGATTAGAACCTTCAAATTTACTTTGCACTAAATAATGCTTGCTTGCCCTGCTTGGATTAGAAATAGTTTGTTTTAAATAAACACCATAATCCATTAACGCATAATACCATTCACGAGGATTTTCTTGATCAACTGTTTTTGCAATAAGGGGCAAAAGCTGCTTATCATGAATATCGCTTTTACCATGAAAAAAACAGTGTAAAAAAACAGCACGAATATTTGTTTCTATGAAAATCGTTGGACTATTAAATGCAAACGCACAGATAGAGCTTGCCGTTGCGGGGCCAATACCAGGAAGCTTTACAAGCTCATCTGGATCATTCGGCACTATGCCACGATAGTTTCTGATAATTGTTTGAGCTGCTTCATGTAAAAATTTACCACGCCGATTATAGCCAAGCCCCTGCCATACACTCAATACATCGCGAAGCGATGCGGCGGCGAGAATTTCAAATGAAGAAAATTCTGCTAAAAATTGTTCGTACTTTTCAATTACTCGTTTTGTCTGCGTTTGCTGTAGCATTACTTCAGAAATAAATACTTTATATGGATCATCTACATTGCGCCACGAAAAACAGCGCCCATGAGCATAATAGTAGTTCCAAATTGTTTCTTTAAAGCGGGATACTGTTTGTTTGTTGAAGCTATTCATAGTTGTATGGTATGGATAAAAACGTTGATAAAGTTTGATACTGTAAGTGTAAGGAATACGATTGATTATACAAATAATTTTTGAATCGGCATTATTACTTTTTTTCTATATGAGTAGCTGTTTTTTAGTTGCTCATATAAAAAAGGATAACAGTATTGTTGATATTGCATGGGGATTTGGATTCATGCTTATTGCATGGTTTTCTTTATTTCGTACGCATATTTTTCTCGCGCGACACATTCTCATTACTGTATTAATAACACTTTGGGCGTTCCGATTATCTGGTTACCTGCTTATTCGCAATTGGGGAAAAAAAGAAGATATTCGATACTCAAATATGAA
Organism: Candidatus Babelota bacterium; assembly: GCA_029262555.1. Lineage (GTDB taxonomy): Bacteria > Babelota > Babeliae > Babelales > Vermiphilaceae > JAJCZB01. The sequence goes on from JAJCZE010000017.1 coordinate 3,443, forward strand.
AAAAAATTGGGGCAGCCTTACACCAATTTACAGTTTCTTTATTGTATTTATGCTTCAAGGTGTTTTGATTCTGATAATTGGCTATCCCATTCTAGTTATCAATAGTTCATCTAATGCTGGATTAACGCTATTCGACTATATAGGAACTGCCCTTTGGATTGTAGGATTCTTATTTGAAACAATTGGCGACTGGCAACTTTTTATATTTCTTAAAAACCCTGCAAATCGTGGCAAAATTATGACACAAGGGCTGTGGCGCTACACACGGCATCCTAACTATTTTGGTGAAACAGTAATATGGTGGGGTGTATGGCTTATTGCCCTTACTGTGCCGTATGGATTAAGCGCAATTATTAGCCCTATTACTATTACATATCTTCTTTTATATGTTTCTGGAGTGCCCTTAGCAGAGCGCTACTTACAACAACTTGAAGGGTTTGATTCTTACCAGAGCCAAACAAGTATCTTTATTCCATGGTTTGTAAAAAAAGAAAGTTAAATTATGAAGCGAACAAAAATTTCAATCATTGGTGCGGGTACAGTTGGATCAACAATTGCATACTCTATTCTTTTACAAAACCTTGCTGTAGAAATTGCACTTATTGATATAGATAAAGAGCGATGCCGAGGAGAGCTATTAGACCTTTCTGACTCTCTTTCTTTCAGTCATCAATCTGCAATTCGTCTCGGCACACCTGCAGATGCAAACGATTCTCAAATAATTATAATTGCTGCAGGGAAAAAACAAAAACCAGGGCAAGATCGTAGTGCACTTGCACGAGAAAATAAAAAAGTAATTAAATCTGTGATGCAATCTATAACGCCACTTAATAAAGACTGCGTTATTATTGTGGTTACCAATCCAGTAGATGTAATCACCTATTATGCACAACAACTTTCTGGATTACCTACATCGCATGTATTTGGGACAGGCACTTTTTTAGACACACAACGATTGCGTGGGTTTATTTCAGAAAAAATTACTATCGCAGAGCAATCAATTCATGCATATATTTTGGGAGAACACGGAGATACACAATTTCCCGCATGGAGCTGCGCGCAAGTAGGAGGAATGCCTCTTTCTGCATTTAATCTTACACAGGAAGAACTTGATTACATTGCACATGAAACTAAAAACAAGGCGTATGAAATTATCTCTTGCAAAGGATCTACATACTATGGCATTGCAAGTTGCGTAGCTGCACTATGCCGCACAATCATCTTTGATCAAAAACGAGTCACACCCGTTTCTTGCTTTATAAAAGAATATGGGATTTCGCTCAGTATGCCTGCAGTAGTAGGCGCTCATGGAATAGAGAAAATTCTTATGATTCCACTCAATACGCATGAACGCACGCAACTTGAACATTCAATCAAGGCAATACAATCATACCTTGATTAAGCAACGTTCTCATCATTACCAACACGCCCGACGCGCAATGTAAGCAGATTACGATTCAGTAATTTCTTTGCGGCATCTGCGGCATCTTTAGCGCTGATGCTTGCAAATTTATGCGCCCGTGTATCAAAAAAGTCTGCTGGGAAATTATAGCGATCCACAAACAATAACGCATTTGCAATATTATAATTGGATGCAAAATTATCCACTTGCGAATTAATTACTGCAAGTTTTGCTTCTTGAAACTCTTCATCTGTAATTGCATCGGCAGCATTCGCAATCGTTTGCTTAATTGCTTTTTCAGCCTCCGAAAGGCGATCAAGAGATACAATTGTTTGTACCATTATCATCCCTGGCTGCTCATCAGCTCCCGCAATAAGTGATCCACCAATCGAATAAAATAGTCCAGACTGCTCGCGCAATTTAAAGAGGCGTGAGTGCATTCCGCCTAACGCGCCGCCGCCAAAGATCTGATCAAAAAGAAGAAGTTTATCATAGTCGGGATCAAATCGATTCACACCCAATCCAGCAAATCTTAAAACCACCTGATCACGATTGATCGGATGATCAATAATTTCTGCCGTAGCCTCTTTTAATTCAGGAAACGAAGTATCTTTAATTTCAGATCCTGTCCAATCCCCCAGATTTTTTTCAATAAGCTTGGCAACATCATTGCCATGTAAATCACCGACAATTGCAAGACGTGCACCTGATGGTGAAATATACTTTTTATAATATTCTTTTAAATCATCTTGCGTGATTGCATTGATTGCATCTACGGTACCCATACTTAATTTTGAGTATGGATGATCTTTATATATTTTTTCTTTTACCAATTGCCCTGCAAAATAACGGGGCTCGTCCCAGAAATTTTGCAATTTAGAGCGTAACTGCGCGCGCACTTTTTCCATCTCTTTTTCATTAAATGTAGCATTGGTCAGAATCTCATTAAGAATTGAAAGTCCGAAATCAAGATCTTCACGCAATACTGATAATGCAATTCCGCCCGGATAGGTCGCAATGCTCATTCCGCGTGATTCAATCGCATCATTCAACTCTTGCGATGTATAATTTTTGGTACCCTCAAGAAGCATCTTACTCACAAATAATGCAAGGCCTTGCTTATCATCCGGATCGCTGTAGTGCTTTGTCTTTAAATCAAGAATGAGATCAACCTTTGGAATGTTTTCATTATTATATGAAAGAATCTTTAAACCATTTTTTATGGTATGAACCGTTGCTTTTGGATAATCAAATCGCCCCGGATTTTTTGGTTGAATTTCTTTTGCATATCGCGGCTGCTCAATTGGTTCGTTACGAACTCGAGCAGAAAGAATTTCTGCATCTAGCGCATCAGACTCTTTTTGCAATTGCGCCCACGCATCTTTTTCTTGCTCAGGAATAGGAAGCACAAATCCTTTGTGCATTACTGATGGTCTAAAGTAAGTCTTTAGAAGGCTCATCATCTCTTTTTTCATTTCATCGTGCGGCTGATTCATGTACGTAAAGAGATAGTTCTCATCGCCCGTTGCTAAGTAATATTTTCCAATTTCATACGCCTGATGTTCAAAATCTTCCATTAAAGAAAGAAGGCTCGATTCTGTTTTTTTCAACGCACGAGTAAATTCTTTATCGTCAAAACCATCTCGTTTCAGGCGATCAAGCTCTTCAATAATGATTGATTCAATTTTAGCTAAATCTTGCTCATGATGCGGTTGCACTACAATAAAGAAAAGCCCGTGATCAAATAGTTCTTCATTGCTCGCACTTAATGAGACTGCAAGTTGTTCTTCATCAACCAAGCGCTTATAAAGCCGTGATGATTTTCCACTTCCAATAATACGTGAAAGCAGCTCAAGCAGATTGTCTTTTTTAGATCGAGTACCAGGCACTACAAATGAATATACTGCCAATGGCTGTTTTACATCTCGATACATAGTCGTGGCTTTAGAAACGATATCTTTATTGAAGTAAAACGTATCTTTTTTGTAATCTGGATTTGCAGGTATTGAACCAAATGATTTTTCTGCCTCTGCAAATACTTCGTGAGGATCAACATTACCCACCACTACAAGCGTTGCGTTATTAGGCATGTAATGTTTTTTATAGAACGATTTTAAATCATTGCTATCAACGCTCCATAAATCCTGCTTGTATCCAATAATAGGGTGATGATACGGGTGATCATGGAAAATAGAAGAAATCATTTCATCCACTAAACTGCGATCGTAGCGATCACGATACATTTTTAACTCTTGGATTACTGCCTTCATTTCTGAATTGAGCATGTAATCTTTGAATGTGCAATTTTGCATGCAATCAGCCATAATATCAAAAGACTGCTGCCAATGCTGACTTGGGAAATTGAAAAGATAGCCGGTATAATCATACGAAGTGAATGCATTTAGATATCCAGAAAGCTTATGCGAAATGCTATCAATATCAGCTTCTGAAAGACGATCAGTACCCTTAAAAATCATGTGTTCAATTAAATGAGCTATTCCGCGCTCATTATCTTTTTCATCTTTTGAACCAACATTATACCATAATTGAATCGAAACTTTTGGCACCGTATCTATCGGACGCACCAATACAGTCAGGCCATTGGAAAGCACTTTTTTATGTACGTAAGCTGCGGGGTCTAGGATTTCTTTATTGCTCATTTTCATTTGTATATTACCTTTTAATAGGGACAAGAAGTTCAAAACTAAAAAAGTTATTAACGCTTTTTTCATATACACTCCTTAAATAGTTCATTTCCTATGCATAATAGTAAAAAAAATGCATTTGATAAATGTCTATTCTCTGCCATACTCAAAAAAAGCCTATTAAATAGGCACAACACTCGATTTTAGGCTTTATTCTTTATGGCTTTTTCTGTACCCAAGCAACTTCACTTCCTTCCTCCTCTTTTACTTCCCCTTGTTGCGTATATAGCAAGCACTGCTTTTTATTGGGGCGTGAAAACGGGATCAATTCTTACACTTTATGTAATTTATGGTCTCTATATAAGCGCACTCTTTATTGCCTTGGGCTACAAAAAACTCAATTCGTATCTACTCATAATTGTGATCTCAGCAGTATCTTTAGGCTTTGTGAGAAACTATCAAACTATTTCTTACTACCGATCATTTCCATTTAGCATCACAGAAAAAACAGCTACCATTCGCGGAGCTCTTGCCAATTATTCGCACAATCCTACATCCCGATTTTCTCACTGCCATACCATAGCAGTGCACATCATTCAAAACGCAAACCAACAAACAAAATCTTCTCACTCTATTCAGCTCTATACGCAAAAAAAATTAACTGCCGTGGTTGGCGATACTATTGAACTTAAAGATATGTGTTTAAAACGCCCAAAAGATGATGAGTTTTATAGATATCTTATGAAGGAAGGAATTGCAGCTACTGGATTCAAGCAAGAACAACACGTAACTCTTTTATCACGTAATTCTATAAGCCCTACTCGTTGGCTTTTTAATGCAAAACAGACTCTTTTTCGCACTTTTAAAGCTGCAGTTAACAAACAAACATTTGCATTTTTTTCGGCTATATTTTTGGGAGAAAAAACAGCTCTCAAACAAGACAAATCTTTAGAAAACCCCTTCAAGCAATGGGGGATCGTGCATTATCTTGCCCGATCAGGGCTTCATTTAGTGATTATCATTTCACTGTGCAGCTTTTTGATGCAGTGGATTCCTGTTGGATTTGTTTACAAACAATTTTTACTTGCAAGCCTTGTAACTCTCTACGCACTCCTTTCTTGGACCAGTATTTCATTTATGCGGGCACTCTTGATCTTTTTTATGTACACTTTATGCCTCCTTTCCAGGAGGCCTCATCATCTCATGCAGTTACTTTTATTATGTTGCTTTCTTTTTTTACTTATAAACCCGCTTTATGTACTATTTTTAGATTTTCAACTCAGCTTTGGGCTCACTTTTGCTTTAGCGTGGTTAAATCTATACAGAACGGTCTTGCCAGCAAAACAATAAAAAAAAGCTTGAATCTTAAAGTAGATTTCACGTAAGGTGAGTTGATGTGAAATAAACCATGAGGGGGAGTCATGAAACAATTTCAAACATTTAAATGCCTAATTGTAGCAGCTTTATTGGTTGTGATTTCATCGCAGCTAAATGGATTTGCCAATCTAATGCGGGAATACCAAAGCTTTGAGCAACTTATCGCTAATGATAATCCCCAAATATATCTCAACGCTATCGATCAATGCGATACAGCGCTTGAAGACGTACCTACTCGCTCTCCTCAAAAAAAATGGACATTCATTGTTTATATGGCATCCGATAATGATTTACGCGCATTCGCGGCCAACAATATTCGTCAAATGGCCGCAGTTGGCTCGAATGAAAATGTTAATATTGTTGCTCACCTCGATATAAGGCTTAATGGCAACAGCAAAGTTACACGTCGTTATTACATAGAAAAAAATAAATTAAACCAGATGAATCACGAACCAGAGACACAAAGTATGGATAGTGGTAACCCTCAAACATTAATATCTTGTTGCGAATGGGCAATTCAAAATTTTCCTGCAGAGCAATACGCTCTTATTTTCTGGAATCATGGCACAGGAATTATAGATCCACAAAATAATAGAATTATAAATCCGGCAGAACTTTTTAGCTTTAACTCGCGCACAAATACGCTTGAACTCGATCGATCCGTTGGTTTTTTAGAATTTTTACATTTTGTAGATCAGGATCAACGTGGCATTTGTTGGGACAATACCACGGGCCACTATCTCACAAACCAAGACGTTGATATGGCTTTAAATCATATTTGCACCAATGTACTTAAAAAGAAATTTAGCCTCATCGGATTTGATGCATGCCTTATGTCTATGATAGAAATCGCGCACTACTTACGCAATTACAGTGAAGTGATGGTAGGTTCTCAAGAAGTGGAATTAGGGACAGGGTGGAACTATTCGTATGTATTACAACCACTTTTAACTGAAAACTACAATCCCTTCGATTTGGCCAAACAAATTGTGCGATCATATGTCCGATCATACCAAGACATCACACATGATTTTACTCAGTCCGCTATCGATTTGCGAAAATCAGAGCATATTGAAAAAAATATTGATTCCATTGCGCGCCTTTTACTAGAAGCCATCAAGCATCAAAATAAAAACTCAGTAGTGCAAGCAGTTAAAACAAGCAGAAATAGAAGGCAATGCACCCACTTTGATGAGCCTTCGTATATTGATCTACACCACTTTTATAGCAATCTCCAAAGTAAAATTGGAAAATGCTCCGTTTCCCGATCCGCTCGACCACTCCTGCAAAAAATCAGCAACGAAATCACACAGGGCAAACAATTAATTTCAGAAATTGTCATTGCAAACGCCTGCGGAAAAAATTTGAAACAAGCGCAAGGGCTTTCTATCTACTTTCCCGAGAATCGCATTCACCCTTCATATGGGCAAACGCTGTTTGCAAAATCAAATGCGTGGTACAAACTTGTACAAATGTGTAAATAAATAACGCAACATTAGAAATAGCAGCGCAATACCGCTATACTAAAGGAGTTACCATAATAGGTCACACTGTAAAGCGGGAAAAAGCAACATGAATGCAACATCAAATAAGCAACGCCTTCTTAAGGCACTTTATAGTCCTTATAGCGGCTGCAATGGATGCCATTTCAATATGCCTAAAGCAACACAACTCGTCTGGGGAGAAGGAAACATTAATAGCTCCATCCTCTTTATAGGAGAAGCTCCCGGCAAAGATGAAGATATTCAAGGCAAGCCATTTGTAGGGCGCTCTGGAAAGCTTCTCAACAAGCTCCTAGAGGCGGCTGGAAGCGCTAGAAGTAACGTGTTTATTACCAATATTGTAAAATGCCGCCCACCCAATAATAGACGCCCACTTGCACAAGAAATTGAAATCAGTCGGCCCCTCCTCTATAGTCAAATCGACATTCTTAAGCCGCGCATCATTTGCACCCTTGGATCAGCCGCACTAGAAGGCCTACTGGATGAATCTGTTAAAATATCTGAAAAGAGAGGAATCCCTATTTCGTGGCGTAATACCACCATACTTCCCGCCTTTCACCCTGCCTATACCCTGAGAAACCCTAAAAAACAAAGCGTTCTTGCTGCCGATATAGTCACCGCCATCACACTTTCTCAATAGTTAGAGAAAGTGGTGGATAACTTGGTGGATAACTTGGTGGATAAGTGGTGGATAACTTGGTGGATAACTCTGAAAAGATTTGCCCAGAGGGAGAATCGAAGAGGTCTTTTTTTAAAGCAACCTCCCATGGCTTGTTTTGAGAGGGTCGAAAAAAGTTATCCACCAAAACTTAAAAGTTATCCACCACTTATCCACCAAGTTATCCACCACCATTAAAAGCTTTGATTGGGCCAGTAGCACGATTAATTGATAAATAAAATCGGGAGTTATCCACCAAAAACGCCTCCATCTATTATTACTACTCTTATAACTATATTTATATATAAATAATAATAATAAGAATTTCTTAAAAAGGAGGAGTGTGGTGAAAAAAGAGAGGTCGTGAGCCTATATTGCGAAACACAAATATTTATACTACACTGAGAAAGTTAAAACCGAGCAAACTGCTTGGCTCTTGATTATCCCTTTAGATAACTATCTGACCCACAAAGGACACCGTGAATCTCTTTGATGTTATAGAAGAACTCGTTTCTGAACGAGGACTTGAGCGAGAAACGCTTGAAAATATTATCTGCGAAGGCATGCTCGCTGCATTTGAGCGTAAGTATCCCGATGCTGCTTTAAAGGCGGAGTATGATGCTAAGAGCGGTAGCGTAACGATCCTTACGGAGAAAACGGTAGTTCCTTCTGTAAAAGATCCTGAAAAAGAAATTAGCACTAAAAAAGCACACACATTCGATAAGAAAGCAAAAGCTGGTGACGCGCTTTGGGTTCCTTTTGAGGAAAAAATTGGCAGGATTGAAATTCTGCGAGCTCGTCAGGTTATTGCAAATCAAATTCGTAGAGTTGAAGCTTCTGTTGTGTACGATGAATACAAAGACAAGCAGGGCGAAATTATACATGGCACAATTCACAAGTGTGAACGTGGTGGCGCCGTAGTTAAGATCGATGATCAGCTTGCGTTTTTACCTCAAAGCAACACTTCGCCAGCAGATAAATGCATTGTTGGGTATCCAATTCGCGCTTTATTGAAAGAGGTTTTGGTTGAGCCGAAAAATGATTATCAGCTTATTCTTGATCGCGCATCGGATCTTTTCTTGCAAAAGCTTGTTGAGCTTGAGATTCCAGAAATTTTTGAAAAGTTAGTTGAAATTAAAAGTATTGTTCGTTCTCCTGGGTACAAAACTAAAATAGTTGTTACTTCAAACGATCCAAACATTGATCCCGTGGGGACGTGTGTGGGCGTTGGTGGAAGCAGGATTAAGCCGATTTTGAAAGAGCTTGGCTCTGAAAAAATTGATATTATTCCATGGACAGAATCCAGAGAAATGTTGATTCGTCAGGCATTAAAGCCTGCTCAAATCGATCGCATTGAGTTGGTTGAGGATGACGCTACTGCAAGAGTATGGCTTGGCGAGGATCAGCGCGCGCTTGCAATTGGTAGAATGGGGCAGAATATTTCTCTTGCCTCGCGTTTAACTGGCGTTAATATCCAACTAGTGCAAAAAGAAAAGTCTGACATGGATGAGCCCATGCAGGAGCCTTTTGAAGAGCAAGAGTAGTAGCGGCAACAATTTTTATTGGGCAGTGATGGCCTTGAGCAACCGTAAGAAATAATATGCGAATATATGAGCTTTCCAAAAAATTAGAAATTCCGTCTAAAAAGTTAATAGAGGCGTTGCTGAAAGAGGGCATCTCTGTTAAGAGCCATATGTCTGTCATTGATGATAAGGCGGTTGCGCTATTGCGTAAGAAGTTTACCATCCCAGCTGCGCCAAAACAAAAAGAACAAGATTCCCCAAAACCAAGTAAAGATGCCATGCAAAAAGAATCAGTTAATCGCCGCCCTTCGCAGCAAAAATCTCGCGCTCCTAAAAAATTAAAACCAGTTCGGCCTGCATTTACAGAGCCTGTTCATCAAGCGCCAGAGGCGCCTATGGAGCCGGAAACTCCGAAAGAAATGATTATTGAACCGATGCTGGTTACTGATGCTGCAGAAAAAATGGGCAAGGCGGTTAATGACGTTATTATTACACTTCTCGGTTGGAAAATTATCGCTCCTAAAAATCAGCAATTACCTCAAGAAGCAGTTGCTCGCTTGGCAGAGCACTACGGAATTAAAGCTGCAAAAAAACAAGAGGTAATTAAGAGTGAGTTTCAGCCTCTTGAAAAAGAGGGTAAGGGCGATCTTAAAGATCGCTTACCTGTAGTTGTGGTATTGGGCCACGTAGATCATGGAAAAACAACGCTTCTTGATTTTATTAGAAAAACACGAGTTGTTGCCAAAGAAAAAGGCGGCATTACCCAGCATCTTGGTGCGTATCAGGCAAAAACCAAGCAAGGTAACTTAGTTTTTCTTGATACTCCTGGGCACGAAGCTTTTCCAAAAATGCGTCAACGTGGTATCAAAGTTGCCGATATTGGTATTTTAGTTATTGCTGCTGACGATGGTATTATGCCGCAAACTATCGAAGCTATTCAGCACCTAAAAACAATGAATGTTCCTATTGTTGTCGCGATAAATAAAGTAGATAAGGCTGATTCGCCGCAAATTGAAACAGTGAAGCGTCAACTTGCTGAGCATGATTTGCTTCCGGAAGAATGGGGCGGCCAAGTGGTTTGTGTTCCACTTTCGGCACTTGAAGGCAAAGGTGTTGATGAGTTGCTGGAAATGGTTGCTTTGCAAGCGCAGCTTTTAGAGCTTAAAGCCTCTCATGAAGGCTTTGCCCATTGTTATGTACTTGAATCAAAATTAGAGCGTGGGCGCGGTCCTGTTGCTACTCTTATTTGTCAGCACGGCAAGCTAAAAGTCGGTGATTATTTTGTGTGCGGTGAAACTACTGGACGCGTGAGTTCTATTAAAAATTATGAAGGAAAAGGGCTTTCTGAAGTGGGCCCATCCGTACCTGTTTCTGTAGCAGGATTTAAAGAGCTTCCTGCGGCGGGTGATTTGTTTAGTGCGATTGATAAAGCTGATATTCGTAAGGCTATGCAGCAGCAAGATCAGCGAGCTACTGTTGCAACGCGTGGAACGCAAGAGGGTAATATTAATATCATCGTAAAAGTTGATACGAACTCCTCAAAAGAAGCACTGCTTGATGCTATTTATAAAATGACGAAAAAAAGTGACGTAGGTGTGAATATTCTTCATGCCGGAGTTGGCGGTATTAGTGAAAGTGATGTTGAATTAGCATTCAGCACTGGTGCTTCTATTATTGGATTGCATGTAAAAGCAGAGGCAAAAGCTGCATTGTTAGCACAGCGTCGTTCTGTTTCTATCAAACTATTCGATATTATTTACAAGCTTTTAGAGGATCTTCAAGAGCATCTTGAAAGCAAAAAAGAAATTGAAATGGTTCGCACTAAGATTGGTGAAGCTGTGGTGCGTGCGGTATTTGATATAAAAGGCGTTGGGGTTATTGCAGGATCATATGTGCAAGATGGTCGATTTACGCGTGATGGATTTATAGTTGCATGGCGCGGAAAAGAAAAAATCGGAGAAGGCAAGATCACAAGTCTGCAGCGAGATAAAAAAACGGTTAAAGAAGTTCATTTCGGATTTGAGTGTGGATTTGTGGTTGAAGGCATCACTGAGTGGGAAGTAGATGACCGCGTAGAATGCTTTATCGAAATGCCTAAAAAATAACGCTATGGCGTTTTCCCGCATAGCAGTGGGGTAGCCAATGAATGTTACTGCCGTAAAAATTTCATTTTCGTTTATCTTTTCGTTTCTTATTACATTGTTTCTTATTCCGTATTTTTGCGTGCTTGCTCAGCGCCTTCAATTTATGGATGTGCCGGATGGTAAGATAAAAAAGCAGTCGGGAGCTGTTCCTTATCTTGGTGGTGTAGCGGTATATGTTGGTTTTTTGTGCGGGCTTGTGTTTACTGTGCCGTTTGAAAATCAAATATCGCTTTTAGTTATAGGGTCGACTCTTCTTTTACTGGTCGGATTATTTGATGATCTGTTTCAGATGAAGCCATATCAAAAGTTTTTTGGCCAAACGATTGTTGCCCTGTGTTTTTTAAAGGCTGGGTTTTATCTTAAATCGCACGTTTTTTATAATGTATGGAAAATGCCCCTTTCTATTCTGTGGATTCTCACTGTGATTAACGCATTTAATCTTGTAGATGTAATGGATGGCCTTGCCACCTCTTTGGCAGTCTATGCCACTGCTACGCTTTTGATTATCGCCTATTTCTTGAATCATTGGGTGGCTATGATTATTCTTGCTGCTTTTTTGGGACCACTATGCGCTTTTTTTGTATACAATCGCCCCCCAGCTCGTATTTATTTGGGGGATGCAGGGTCACTGTTTATAGGAGGCTTTTTAGCGATAATGCCATTTCTTTTTGATTGGGGGACTTATAATTGGTATGGATACTTCACTCCCATTATTATACTAGGCATTCCTCTTTTGGAGTGTGTTTCTTTAATTGCAATTCGCGCCTATAAGGGGATTCCCTTTTATTTGGGTAGCCCTGATCACTTTTGCTGCTATCTGATGGATAATGGATGGAGCAAATCTTCAATTCTCGTATATCTTTTTTTCTTATCTGTCACATTGGCACTCATTTCGGTTGGATTTGTGCTTGGAAAAATTGCCCTCGCACCGGTTTTGGGAATGGGCCTTCTGTTTCTGATTGTATGGATTGCTGTATTACAGCGCAAATTGTGATGTTTTCCTATAGAAACGCTTTGTTGCTTTTTCGTTGCTTTTGCTGATTTGGCAGCATGATTTCTTCAATAGCTCCGTCTGGCGCGCTATTTTGTGTTGTTGCGTTTTTAGTTCTCTTTTTTTCTTTTTCTTTTTCTTTGATATGGGAGATGATGGAAGTGTCGTTTGACATTATCTAAGACTTACTCCTCTGAAGAAAGGGAGTGTTTTGATGAAGCATGGTTAGAGGCACTGCTTACTGAGTGGGTAATAGATAGGTACCACTGCTTAAAAAGATTGCTACAATTCCTTCTTAGCTCATCTTTTTTGGGACTTATCTATTGCTTGCTCTTTGCCTCAACTTCCCTTTCTACTACCTTAATTTCCAATTCATTCTTCGTTTCGGGCCGCAAAAGAGATACTATTTTTTGCATGTTTTTTAGATCTTCTGCTAAATCGTCTTTAGGCGTCTCTAGTATTTTTGGAATAGAAAAAAAACGCTTATCGTTGAAAAGAAGGCTAAATGATTCATTTCCAATTTTTCCTTCGCCGATATGTTCATGTCTATCAACGCGAGATCCAAGCTCTTTTTTAGAGTCATTTACGTGGATCACTTTAAGTAGTTCTAATCCAATTATTTGATCAAAAAGTTGCCACGTGCTCTCGTAGGCTTGCTGTGTTCGCATGTCGTATCCGGCTGCAAATGCGTGGCATGTATCAAAGCAAATACCAACACGGGTTTTATTTTTAAGGGTTTTGTGTACAGTGGCCAGCTCTTCAAATTGAGAGCAAAGGTTACTTCCCTGCCCGGCCATGGTCTCTAAAAGGATCATTGTGTTTCCTGGCACAGACTCTATCACCTTGTCTAATTGTTGGGCGATTTGAGCAAGAGATTTCTGTTTTGGGCTTGTCTTATTTGATCCAGGGTGAAGCACGAGGTAAGGGATACCTAATTGTTCACATCGAGATAACTCTTGCATAAGAGCGTTTGTTGATTTTTCAACAACTTCTGGGTTTGCTGATGCGATATTAATCAAATATGCAGCATGTACCACAACGTCTTGAATAAATGAGCTTTGCCATGCTTTTTTAAATGCTGCTATCTCTTGCTTTGTGAGTGGTTTGCATGCCCATTGCCGATTACTTTTTGTAAAAATTTGCATGGTGGTGCAGCCGATAGATTCTCCACGAGAAAAGGCTTGATCGAGCCCTCCACTTATTGAGATATGGGCTCCGAGCATCAGCATGGGGCGTTTGGTGTCCATAAAAATCCTTACCGTATAGAGCTGAAAACTGTTTACAATTCACTCTTTTAGAGTATACGAAATTCTGCGATTTGTTTGACAAATTTGTAGCAAAAGGTACCCTAATTTCTCTGTATTCCCTTACGTATCCGCTATTTTCCAAAGATATGCGAATAACCGATTTTTATATTTCTGATATATACTATTGAGCCATTTTAAGGAGGCACATGAAACATCGAGTTGCCACAGCACTCTTACTGGTCGTTGCTATTTTAATCCCAACATTTTCTTGTGCGCGCTTTGAGACGCGGCAGAATGATGTGCTGCTTTCATTTAGCGGCAGCTTTAAGCCAGAAATGTTTGGCGGGGTGAACACCGGTCTTTTGAATAAAAATAATATTGGCAACAAGATTTGGTATATGCGCCATACGCTTGATTTCAACTTGGATGTGGCATACGGCCAAGAAACATTTGGCTCTTCTATTATTAATACTAAATTCAATTTACGAAATAAGGGTATTTGGGGAAACCCTGAAAGCATTACTCGTACCGTTGAGGCAACTATAAAAGATGTTGACGTTGTTGAGGGTGCGCATAGACACGCAATTGCTCGCCATATTTTCTGGATGCGCGAAGGTTGGTTGGAGTTTGATCTTAGTCACTTTTTGGGCCTTTCATTTTTAAATAAGCATAATTTTAAGTTGGGATTTTTCCCTTTTGTGCTCGGTAGGGGTATTTCTTTGGGCGCAGCGTATGCTGTTGGGCCTGAGCTTCTTGGTTTTTATAATGACAGTGCGGTTGATCAGTTTGCACCGGGTGGATTATTGCACGGCGACATTTTAGAAGATACGCTTTCATACGATCTTTATGCTGCAACATTATTGAATAGAAGTACCGGCTTGGGAGAAACGGCCGCTGCAATTTTAGGCCAGCAATATGGCCGTCGAGAGACTCCTCAGCGTGGATCAGGAAAAATTAATTTTGTTATTGCTTCGCGCTTAAATTGGGATGTATTTAAGCATGATAAATATGGAAAATTACATGTAGAGCCTTATGTGCTTTATAATAAAGATCCAGAACAAAGAGTGCAGTTTAGAGCTGATGCATCGAGCCAGCTTGGCACGATTGGGATGGCTGCTGATTATACGCAAGATGTTTTTGAACTTGGATTTGATTACGCGTTCAATCTTGGCCAACAAAGAGTTAAGGGCTGGGATAGAAATACGGTAACAAAAGAAAATAGAGATGGGCGTGCTGTGTTCGTCAATACGCATGTACTTGATCAAAATGGAGATAGGTTGCCATTTGTTCGGGGCAATGAAGCACAACGACTTATTGACTGTTCGCCTCAGGATGAATCAGAGAATGGAAAAATTATTGATACTGTGGATGAAAATGTTGGATTTGTAACGGGGCCAGTTACTTTAACCAACTCAGAAACTCGCTTCCGTAATCCGTATACTAATAAGTATGAAGGCTGGATGTTTGTAGTGGATGGTGGTTTTTGGGCATATAAGAAAGATCTCTTTTTAGCCGCATCCGCATGGATTGCATCAGGTGATAGCAATCCAAATGAAGAGACAAAAGATCAGCAGTATAGTGGATTTATTCCACTGCAAGAAGTGTATTCGGGCACTAAGGTGCAAACTGCGTTTTTTGGAAGAATAACGCGTCCACTTTCTGCACCAACGACCAATCAGGCGCCAAGCCGATTTGCACAAGTAACCGATGGCTTTACCAACTTGGTAAGCTGTGGATTTAGCGCAAAGTATGAGCCGCAAGATGTTAAGACACCATATAAGATATTTACTAATGGGCTTGCCTATTGGCAGGAAAAGCCAACGAATAAGTTTGACGCAAAGTCTGGGAAAGAGCTTGATGTACTGGCGAGCACATTTTTAGGTGTTGAGCTGAATTTGTTTTCTCATTGGTATGTTGTGAAAGATTTAAAACTTTTCTTTGTAGGATCTGTGTTTTTCCCGGGAGCTCACTTTAGGCAAATTAAGGGCAAGCCATTGGATGCTGCTCAAAAACGCCAATTAGATCGCCTGGATAGAACAGGATTTGATGAAGATCGCATTCCTAACGTGGGTGCAGATACTGCGTATACCTTCAATTTAGGTGTAGAGTATAGATTTTAGAAAAATGATTTTTTAAAGGGTATGTATGCAATCAACTCAGCGCACAATCGGATGCGGCCTTGTCGGTTCGGGTCTTCTTTCAAAAAAAATATGTCTTTTTGGGTGGGTTCACCGTCGGCGTGATCATGGTGGTCTGATTTTCATTGATCTTCGTGATCGTTCTGGATTGATGCAGCTTGTTTTTAATCCTGACTTTTCAAAGTCTGCACATGATATCGCGCATCAACTTCGATCTGAGTATGTGATTGCCGTATGCGGTACAGTAGTTGAGCGAACTCCAGAGACAGTGAATGATGAATTGCCGACTGGTAAGTATGAATTACAAGTGGATACACTTGAGGTATTAAACAAGGCAAAAGCTATTCCATTTATGCTTGATGAGGCAGCTCAGGTTGATGAAGAGTTGCGCTTGAAGTATCGCTATCTTGATTTGCGCCGTCCTGAAATGCGTAAGAAGTTTGAACTTCGTAATAACGTTATCTTTGCGATGCGTGAATTTTTCCATAACGATGATTTTTATGAAATCGAGACCCCTATCCTTACTAAAAACACTCCAGAGGGAGCTCGTGAATTTTTAGTGCCTTCTCGCATGCATGGTGGAAGTTTTTATGCGATGCCTCAATCGCCACAACTTTATAAGCAACTTTTAATGGCGAGTGGAATGGAAAAGTATTTCCAAGTTGCCCGTTGTTTTCGCGATGAAGATTTACGTTCTGATCGGCAGCCAGAATTTACACAACTTGATGTTGAGATGTCTTTTGTTGATGAAGAGCAGGTAATGAGTGCTACCGAGCGCATGCTTGCATATATGTATAAAAAAGCACTGGGTAAAGATATTTCAATCCCGTTTTCTCGTATGCCCTATGATAAAGCATTTGCACAGTATGGAAGCGATAAGCCAGACGTTCGTTTTGAATTAAAAATAGAAGATTGCACGTCGTTGTTTGAAAATACTGAATTAAAATTCATGCGTTCTATCTTAGAAAAAGGCGGCAAAATTGGTGCATTGCATGTTGAAGGGCGCCAGTTCTCTCGCGGTGACTTAGATAAATGGGTCTCGCGCGCCACTGATCTTGGAGCAAAAGGGCTTGTATTTATTCACGTAAAAGATACAGATAAATTAGAGTCGCCGATTTCAAAATTTCTTCCTTCAGATTTTTTTGAACAAGCACAAGTATTGTTTCCAACGATTGCACAAGGCAGCACGCTCTTTTTAGTTGCAGGCCCATATAAAGATTCATGGGAAGTGCTTGGCAGACTTCGCTTAGAAGTTGCAAATCAATTGCAAATGATTCCAAAAGATACCGATGCATTTATTTGGATTACTGACTTTCCATTGTTTGAGTATGACGATCAAACCAAACAGTGGAATGCGGTGCATCATCCATTCACGAGCCCAAAAGAGGGATGGGATGATCTTGAACCATCTCAAATGAAAGCCCGTGCATACGATATTGTACTGAATGGCGTGGAGCTTGGTGGTGGATCTATTCGAATTCACAAACCAGAAATGCAACGCAAAATATTTGAGCTGCTTGGATTGGATGCGCAGAAAATGCAAGATAAGTTTGGCTTTTTGCTTGAAGCGCAAGAGCTTGGTTTCCCACCACACGGTGGAATTGCGTTGGGGCTTGATCGTTTAATTATGCTTATGACTCGCTCACAATCGATTCGTGAAGTAATTGCATTTCCAAAAACGCAACGAGGCAATGATCCATTAATGGAATCTCCAACTCTCGTTGATGAAAAACAATTACGAGAATATGGATTGCGCTTGATGCCAGGAAAAAAAGAGTAGCTCATTTCTCCTTCCGTTCGCCCTGAGCTTGTCGAAGGGTTTATAAATTTTCTTAATAATTATTGTTTTGAACCTGAAAAAAGCATTGCAAAATTACAATTCTCAAGTCTTGCAACATTTGACCGTTCGAAACCCTTCGACACGCTCAGGGCGAACGGAGGGAGAGTTAAATACTTTTTTGAATTTCAAGATTAGAACAGATCCCATTTCATATAGTTTTTAATTTCTTGATTCAATTAAACGTAGCTATTTGATAAAAATTTTCGATACGCTACTACAGTAATCTTCAGTAAGCCAAAAAAAAGGGGGCTCAAACATGAAGATACTTTCAGTAACTGCGCGAGAAATATATGATTCTCGAGGTAATCCAACTATCGAATGCACCGTTGAATTAGAAAACGGTAAGCATGCGATTGCGAGTGTTCCTTCTGGGGCATCTCGTGGAACACATGAGGTGTTTGAATTACGCGATGGCGGAATTCGCCTTATGGGACAAGGTGTGCAAAAAGCTGTGCAAGCAATTGAAACTGTGATTGCGCCCGCACTACTTGGGCATGAAGCAAATTTTATTCAAGTCGATACCTTATTACGTGAATTAGATGGTACTGAAAATAAATCGGTATTGGGTGGTAATACTATGCTTGCAGTGAGTATGGCAGTGTGCCGTGCGCAAGCGATCGCAGAAGAGATTGAGCTGTATGAATTGATGGCATATTTGTGCGAATTTGAGACCGTCTCCCTTTCTTATCCAATGTTTAATATGATTAATGGCGGTGTGCATGCATCGAATCATTTGCAAGTTCAAGAATTTATGGTAATTCCGGTTGGGATTAATTCGTTTCATGCTGCTATGGAAGCCGGATCAGATTTTTTTCATATTCTAAAAAAACTACTTGAGCAAAAAGGATATTCAACTGCCGTTGGTGATGAGGGCGGTTTTGCGCCAGCATTCGATCATGAACAACAAGCATTAGATTTCCTTATGGAAACGATCGAATACATGCAGCATGAATATGGTATTTCTATGATGATTGCGCTTGATGTAGCCGCATCGCAATTTTATGATAAAAAAATGGAAATGTATCATTGGCAGGGCAAACTTGTTTCATCTGATGAGATGATACATTGGTATAAACAGTTGGCCGAAACCTATCCGCTTTATGCAATTGAAGATGGATTGGCTGAAGATGATTGGCAGGGGTGGGTGAATCTGTATGATGCGCTTGGAAGCAAAATTGCGATTATTGGAGACGATCTTTTTGCAACAAATGCAGATCGGATCTACCAAGGCATTGATGCAAATGTAGCCAATACTGTGATCATTAAGCCAAATCAGGTTGGTACTATTACTGAAGCATTACAGGCAATAAAGCTCTGCAAGGCGCATGGTAAGAATATTATTGCATCTCATCGATCAGGCGAGACCAACGATTCATTTATTGCAGACTTAGCGGTTGCCGCAAGTGCTGGTCAGATTAAGGCGGGTGGTTTATCCCGCGGTGAGCGGCTTGCAAAGTATAACCGACTACTTGAAATAGAGAATCAGCTATTGAATGTGATTGCTAAAAACGAGTAATAATTGAATCTTTTACGATTATTCTTATTTAGCATTGTGCGCCACAGTATCAGGCTGTAATTCTGTAAATGGATTTTCTACTTCATTAAATAATTTTTTTAATTGGTCATCTTGCTCTTTTGATTGTTGCACAAAGAGAGATCGGGTTTCGGATTGCTTTTTTGGCGCCTTAGTTGGACTGATATCTGCTCGCGGCATTGGCGCTTGCGCAAACCGTTCATCATTTTTAAGAAAATCGTCAGTAAATTCTTCTGTTGGTGATTTCTGATCCGTGAAAAACCATCGCGTGATTGGATCTTTTAATGAATCAAACATACCGCCCTCTTTTGCGATTGTGCGCGTGATTCCTAAATAATCTTTCGTGTACTCATACATTCCTTCTCTATTACGAGGAAGGATTACCGTTGGCGATATAAATACGGTTAAGTTGGTGCGTTGCTTTGTCTTAGTTCGTTTTTTAAAGAGCCAGCCAATAAGCGGTATTTTTGCCAGTACGGGAGTTTCAGTTTCAGCATCTTGTTCGTTAGATCGAATTAATCCACCCAGTGCTAAAATATCACCAGTATTAACGGTTACGTTGGTAGTTACATTACGCGTGGTCCGTGTATCATCACTACTGGATTTGAATTGATCGATATCGATAACCACCTGCAAATTAACTGCGTTATCTTTTTCATTAGAAAGAGCAATCCGTGGCGTAATTTCCACCAATAATTTTGCTTCAATATTTTCTCGAGTTGCCACTACGTTACCCCCAGCGCTACCCGATGCAGGGCCTTGTAGAACACGTGTTTCAGAGATTTTAATTGTAGCCTTTTTATCGCTGGTGGAAATAATATGCGGATGCGAAAGAATTTTACTGTGATCTAAGAGTTTTACAATTTGCGTGATGCCCCACGTTTTTCCATCATTATCATTAAATGAAAGCACTGTGCTTCCAGGAGTAAGGCCAGTTGCAATACTAGTCTCGCCATCTTGCACTCGTGTACCATTTGCATCAACTCCAAACGTGCGAAGCATATCAGCAGAAGATGGTTGTCCCGTTTGATCAGTAATAAATCCAACAGTGTTAGTAACGTCATCAGGGGGGGCAGTGCCATCGCCTAATGTTTTCACCATTGCGCCGGGTGCTAAATGTGCCGACTGAAATGCAGTATCTCCCGCCATTGGAATTTTTTCAGGGTTTCTGAGTGCAGTTCCTAATGCGCGACTATCATCAAGAGTAAGATCGGTAATCAATACCTCAATTAGCACTTGTGGAGAAGGTTGATCAAGTTTTCCAATGAGCGTCTCTATACGCTTCCAATCATCATTTCGGCAGGCAATAATTAATGTATTTCCTCCATAAAATGCTGATTCTGCACCGCCCCCTTCTTCTCCTCCAGATGCAACTTCTGAATTCTCTGGTGTATCTACTGCGATAATAACTTCATCAAAATAGCGCTGCGGGCCAACGGCTGTTTGACGTCCTGCCGTTGATTGCTCAGTGCCCCCTTGTTGGCTTTGCAGAAGTACGCTTTCGAGCACCTTTGCAAAATCGGTAGCGTTCAAATATTGCAAGCTATAGGTATGTAACACAGACTTTCCAGAATCCTGCGCTACATCAAGATAGTTTTTGATAAAATTTCTCGTGCGATCGATTGCTTGTGGGCGGCCTAATACAATAATATTATTGCGCCGTTCATTGGCAACCATTTTAAGATGCTTAGAAAAAAACATAGACTCAGATGGTTTTTTAGTATCAAGGCGATAACGATTCCCATCATTAGATTGCATAATTTTATTATTAAAAAGATCAGCTATTGTTTTAGCCTGCGTGTGTTGTAACTGAATTATTTCCATTTTTTCTTGAAATCCGGGCCGATCAAGGCTTGCAATTACCGGCATGATTCCACGAATATCATTTGATTGCGCCATTACAATCAGCATATTGCTTGTTGGATCTATCTTATAAAATGAGTTGGCAGGGAGCCATGCTTTTAATACTGTAATAACTTCATTTTCTGCCTCTTGCCCTTCTGATTTAATGTTGGCAAGTGGATACATATAACGAATTCGTGCATCAGTGGCAGGGAGTGATTCATAAGGCATGCCTACATATAATGGCACCGGCTCTCTACTAATAGAGGGGCTATTTTTTATTACTTCTTGATATGTTGGGTAAGGAATAATGCTATATCCGGCAATAGAAAGAATGGTTTGCAGAAGAGACCATGCTTTATCTACGCTGATTTTTTCATCAAGATGCCATGTTACCGTGCCGGTTACTTTATCTTCGGCCTTGGTAGGCAATAAGATATTAACACCCTTTTTAGTGGCCACGTAGGTGATTACGTTTGTGAGCTCTTCTTGATTAAAGCTAAAAGAAATGCGTTCGTCAGCATCGATAGCATTACATGATGCGGTAGAGAAGAGAATGATAAAAAAATGCAGTAATAATCTCATACCGTTACTCCGTTGATTCGCTCGTTTCTTTTGGTTTTGGCTCTAAGGTAGCAATAGTTAAAGTAGCATCGATACTATTTTGTTGTTTTTTTGAAGGGGTGATATCAAGTTCTTTGATAAATACCCGCTTATTGAGTTCGACTTCTTGTAAAAGCTCTGCGAGTTGCTTCATTGATATTGCAGTAAAGCGGGATTGTAAAATACTTTCTTGATATTTTCCTTCCTGTGATGCGGTGGTAACTTCCGTTGATGATTTTTTTTGCGCAAGGCCAAGTTTTTCAATTAAGTCTTCAAAGTAGCCTGCAATTTTAAAATTTTTATCTTGCGCTAATACTGCATCAATCTCTTTTTGATCTTTTTTAATGCGCTGTGCTTTATCAAGAATTGTTTTTGCTTGTTCGCGTAATTCATTAATAGCAAATGCTTCTTGCTTGAGTTTACTTACCGTACGATAATAGTTGAAAAAAAGCAGCGCGAGCGCAAGCGTGATTATTCCAAGTATTCCAATTATATATTGGAAAAATCGCTTTTGATCGATCGAGTTAAAATAGGCTTGCATTTTATCTAATAGTTCCATTTTCATTCCATTATACGTTACGCGTTGCAATAATTTTCATTGCAAACGCGGTATCGCTCTGCCCTTCAACATAGCTGAACAGTTTTGACTCTCGCAATGCCTGCTCAAGTTTTTTTAATGCAGCATAATCTTTTACTTGCGCTTTGAGAGTTATTTCTCCTTGCGCTCCATCTACAATAGAAAGCTGCTCTGGTATAAATCCTAGCTCCTGCTTATTGATACGGCTTGTTAATTCGAGCAAGTATTCCAAAAATGATGCCCTATTTTGGCTTGAGAATGCGCGCCATACCACCTCTTCTTTTTCAAGCTCTAGGTTTGCAGAAGTTATCACTTCTTCAAGATCATCATCTTCTTCAGGTATCTCTGGAAATCGTTCTTGTAAGGCTTCGACAGCTTCTTCTTGGGATGCAGTAATTTCTGATTGAAGACGGCGTCCTTGGATAATTGTTTGAGAGATAATAATGCCAAAAAGAACAACGACTAATACACCTGCAGCAATAAGCTGCTTTAAAAGCATCATTTGTGCAGGAGGGGCAAATTCCCCCTTTAGTAAATTGAAACCTTGCGTGGCAGGTGTCGCAATGGCGACGGCAGTGCTCAGTACTACTGGTTGAGAAAGAGTAAGTTGTGATGCAATGTTAAACTGTTTATTTTCAGTTATTTTTTGTATATCAAAGAGCTCGCATGGGGTGCTGAGTTGCTCTTGCGCAATTGAGGCAATATTTTTTATCTCCGCTCCCGATCCACACAAGAGAATTTTTTCAATACTATTTTTTTGTAATTGATTAAATGTGGAGGTAAGCGCAAATTGTAGCTTATTAAAAAATGCAGTGAGGCTGTTTTTGATTACTACGTTATTGCCTTCAGATCCACCTTGCTCTAATCCAAATCGAAGCAGATGATCCATGACTTGTTGCGGTTTTAAATCTGCAGAGCTACCAGCATCTTTTGCTACGGTGGCAAGCCCATAGCCGAGCGTGCGAATAATACGAAGTTGGCCATCCACGATTGTTACAATATTGGTGCTATGCATATTTAAATCAATGAGTGCCAATGATCCAGTAAGTGATTGGTATGCAGGAATTTGTGTATAGAGTCCATACAGCGCAAACATATCAACCGTGATTTTACTTGGGTGATACCCAGCCTTTTCAAAGAGCGCAAGATGCTCGGAAACATGTTTTTTTTGTGCTGCAGCTACTAATACTTGAGCGCTCTTTTCTTCTTCATTCACGTGCGTAATAATAAAATCAATGACCGCTTCATTAGCTGAAAAAGGTAAAAGAGGCGCTACTTCAAAGTGTATTACCATGCTGATTTTATCACGAGTAGTGAAAGGTAATCTCAGTTCTTTAAATACAACTACTCCGCTTGAAAGTGCTGTATTGATCTGATCAAAGGGCCCCATTTGTTCACACAGTGCAGAAAGAGTATTTGCTATTCGATTTTCTTGCATATCTACGTGCTTAACATTCTCTTGCTCATCTTTCTTTTCGGTGCCCTCTGGTTCGTTTTTTTGCTCGGGGCCGTTATGCTCTCCATTTAAGGGGAGTGAGAGTTGTTTTGCAATAGTGATCGTTGCTCCTTGTGCAACGATGAGCGATCCGTTTATTTGCGTTTTTGTAATATCAACGCCCAAGATACGCTGACGAAATATGTAGTATGAGCCGATTTTTTCCGGTAAAAAAATATCTTGTATCATGCTACCTTCTCGCTTTCTTCTGGCGTTAAGAAACTACTCAAAGATCGTGACCGCCTTTTTCCTTGGAGTGCTTGCGGGGCACGAGTTACTTCATCAGTTTGGGTAGGCGCTGCAATGGTGGTGAGCGTTGGTGATTGTGCGATAGTAATTGGCTGCTGCTCTACAGGGGGTGCTATTTCAGGTGTTGGTGCAGATCGCCTTCGTCCGCGACGTCGTATTGGGGAGCGCGTTTGCGTTTGTGCAAGCGTTGGGTTGTCTTGAATAGGCGTTACTTGCTCCGATCCAGAATCTTTTCTTCGTTTTTTCTCTGATCTTCGTGATCGCTGATGGCGATCAAAGATAAATTCACCCACATTAGCCTCAGAGTTATCTTTATCTGCAAAAAAGAGCTTCTGAATAGGGTCAAGGCGACTATCGCTTTGCTCAATATCGCGCATTGTTGATCGATAGGTGCCAAGCCGATCTTTGGTATATTCATTTACGTCGCTCGTTGCGTAAGGAGGGATAATCTTTGTGCTCATTAAGATAAGCAAGCTATCTTTATCGGCCCCTTTACTTTTATTTTTAAAAAGCCAGCCGACCAACGGAATATCTCCGAGCACTGGTGTTTTACTTACATTGCTACTCGAGACACTTCTCACGATCCCGCCAAGCGCAAGCACTTCTCTATCGCCCACAATTGCTTGCGTTTGAACCAGTCGTGTAGTTTTTCTTCCAGAGGTAGGATCTTCAGGGTTGGTAAATTCAGTAATGTTAACGGTGAGTTGCAACACAATCATGCCATCCGAGTTGATTTGCGGCGTTATTTCAACGGTTAAATTAGCTGAATCATTTGAGAATGTATTAGTCGTGGTATTGCCACTTTGAATAGTACCACTCACTATTCGACGTGTTTCACCAATAGATACTTTAGCCGGTGTTTTATTTGAAGCAAAAAGGAACGGATTCGAGATCACTTGCACGTTTGTAATGGTACGTAATGCCTGAAACAGCCCCCATACACCATAGAGATCTTGCCCGAACGTAACGATTGTATTTCCAGCAGGCGCTTGCGTTACGAGATTGATTAAGTTACCCAGCAATCGATCCACGCCGGATCCACTATTATTAGTGATGACGCCATTGGGTGAGCCACCCGCGCGAAGGCCAGACGTTGCAAACTTAACGTTTTGCCCCAAAAGTCCATCAAGGCCAGGGATCTTGCTTCGCAACTGTACTCCGAGTTCTTTATCATCAATGAGGCGTACAGAAAGAATCAATACATCAATGGCTACTTGAGGCTGTGGCTGATCAAGATCCTCAATCACTTTTTTTGCCATTAAGTAATCTTGATAATCCGCTTTAATAATGAGTTGATTTGTGGAGGGCTCTGCAGTGAAATTCATTGGTTTTAAATACTTATCTTTCCCACGTACACCGCCGGCTTTGCCTACTTCCGTATTTTGCCCAAGCTTGGTAGTAGTGTTCATAATCTCTGCAATGGTTTTTGCTTGCGCGTATTGTAATTGATACGTATAAAGCGGAGAATATGGCTGATCAAGTGCAACGTCTACATGCTTTACAATAAAATCTTCTATTTTTGAAATAGCATCCTTGGGCCCAAGAAGAATGAGCGAGTTGGTGCGTGGCTCTGCAATGATCTTTGCGCTTTCAGGAAAATAGATAGCAGTTGGTTGTTTGCGGGCGCCAAATGGCCGAAATGCACCCCCCTGCTCGCCACCGCCGCCTTGTGAGGTGAGATCGTCGTAGAGCTTTTTTACTTCTACCGCATCTGCCTGCCTGAGTTTTAATACAGACATTGCTTGTGGCATGGTGACTTTATCAAGCTCTTTTACAATCGCCATGATCGCACGAATATTGTACGACTGATCGGTAAGAATAAATGCATTTTGCTCGCTGAGCCATATAGGTTGGGTAGCAGACGTACTTTGCAATGACGGGATAATGTTGCGCATTGATTCGATT
Source organism: Candidatus Babelota bacterium (assembly GCA_029262555.1). Taxonomy (GTDB): domain Bacteria; phylum Babelota; class Babeliae; order Babelales; family Vermiphilaceae; genus JAJCZB01. The sequence goes on from JAJCZE010000017.1 coordinate 29,115, forward strand.
GTGGCGTTTTCTATAAAATAAAGGTATCGAATGATTTCATCGCTCTCTGGCAATGATTCAAAGTTTACTCCAATAAAGGTAGAGATTGGTGATCGTTGGGCCGATTTAATAGTTTGAATGCGATAAATTGTTGGATCAGGTTGCTGTACGATACTAAAACCTGAAATATTTAAAAACGTAATAAATAGATTCCATGCTTCTTGTTTTGTTACGGGCGTATTCGTTTTAAAGCTAATTTTATTACCCGCAAGCGCGCGCGAAGGAGCTTCATTGTTTCCCTTTGGAAGCGGATCAATCGCGTCATCAGAAATAAACGTTACTTTAAAAATATCAGCTATTTGTTTTACAAATGTAAGAAGGTCGGCATTTTCAAATTGTAGTTCAATGCGCTCTTCCTCAACCGGCATCTCTTGCATCTTTGCAAGATCTTCTTCGGCTTTTATTTGAAGCTCTGTTGGTAATGCATAGCCAGGATCTTGATTTTCAATGGTTTCTTTTCGATCCGCTTGCACCTGAGTAAGCGGCTCTGGCTTTGAAATCACGTTTCTAATTGGCGTAGACTCTCGATCGTTTTTAGAAATCTCTTTTGAGGACTCTTCAAAACTAAGCGATACTTTATCGACGCTTGCAACTTGTATTGAATCGTCTTTGATTAATAGATCATCGCTTGCAGAGCTGTCTTGAAACGCAGAAGCAATGCTTGATCGGCGATCTGATCTGCGCCCATCAAGAAAAAATGGCTGTTGTAAGCCGAGAAGCATAAATAATGCGCACCATATCAATATTTTTTTTCTCATTTTATTCCTATGATTGCGGCGCCTGTCCCTTTTCGAGCATATTTCTACGCTCCCGCTTTCTGATATCTTCTAAGGTTGGTGCAAACTTATATTTCTGCTTTACTATATTTACTTTTTCTTGCTCTTCCAGCTTTTGAATACGGTGTTGGTTTTCTGGAATTTCTGGATTAGCTCCTTGTGGAAGCAACTCCTTGAGAATGTATTCAATTGTTATATCTTCTTGGTTTCGCATGATATTTACTGAAATTTTATCGTTTTGCTTTTTAGAAAGCACGGATTCGTATATTTGAAGTCGTTTTTCCATAGTCGTCGCAGGAGTATCGTCGATAGCAGTTATAATGTCTCCCGCTTGCAGGCCAAGCGCTGTGCCAATTGATTTCTCATCGAGTGTACCTACGCGGCACCCAATACTGATTCCTTGTTTATACGCAGTAATCAAATGAAGCATTTCAATAAACTGTCCAAGATCAGGTATTGCATGTGTAAACGCACTCGGATCAACCATATACAATGTGCTGCTAATTGGCTGCAGAACAAGACTCCATTCATCTGTGGCAGCATAACCAGAATCCATTTTTGCATCTTGCTCACGCAAGAACAATACTTCTTGCTGCCCGTTAGAACGCAAGAGAATAATTTTATTGCCAAAGATACGCATTAATTGAGCATCACCTATTGTATCACCAATTTTATACGTTGCCTCTTTTTTTGTTTTATTATCCGCAATTATCGTGCGATTTTTGGTGCTATCGGTGCTCACCACAAAAATGCCTCTTAAGGAGATATCAAGTGGATCAAGAAATTGTGGTTGTGGAAGATCGGGAATTTCAGCAGTTTGTGGCTCAGGGGGAAGTGGAAACGGTTGATCTTGCTCATCAGCTTTTTCAGTAGCAGCCACTGTCCCAAATAAATCAGCGCTATATATTTGCCCAATATTGATTTGGAGCTTTTTATCTTTTTTTACAGAGCTGTAATACGATGGCTCGATATCTTCTCGCTCTGGTAATGAAACATGCGAAAACAGCACAAAAACAATTGCGCATAGAATAAGCACAAGCAATGTGCTATTGACGATCCAGATAGGATGTTTCATGTACCATTCCTTACTAACGATTTTCTGAGTCAACGATACCTTTCTGCCTTTATCTTTGTCAAGCGAGTGGCCTGGGTATCCGCTATTGGTAAGCTTTTTGCATGCGTTATGGTGATGGTACTACGCTTAAAACAGTATCAACCAATACATCGGGCCTGATCTCATCCGCTTCCGCTTCATACGTAAGTGCAATGCGGTGACGTAAAATTGCAGGCGCTACCGCTTTCACATCATCTGGAGTTACAAAATGGCGGCGTTGCAGAAAAGCGTGTGCCTTGGAAGCATGCAAAAGCGCAAGAGAGGCTCGAGGCGATACACCATATGATATGTATTCTGCTATATCAGTGAGTCCGGAGTATTTGGGTTCACGCGTTGCATATACGATACTGATAATGTATTCCAATATTTTTTCATCTACGAATACTTGTTCAACTAATTGCTGCGCAGTGAAAATATCTTTTTTATCTAATACCTGAATGAGCGTATTGGTATCTAAGTTTCGCTTTAAAATTTCTTTTTCTTGTGCTCGCTCCGGATATTGCATAAGAAGCTTAAACATAAATCGATCCACTTGCGCTTCTGGTAGGGCATACGTCCCTTCTTGCTCAACGGGATTTTGCGTGGCAAATACTAAAAAAGGCTTATCGAGCGCATAGGTTTCAGATCCAATAGTTACCTGCTGTTCTTGCATTGATTCTAAAAGCGCAGCTTGCACTTTAGCAGGAGCGCGATTAATTTCATCAGCAAGAATAAGATTAGAAAAAATAGGACCTTTTTTGGTTTCAAAATCTTGCGTTTTTGGATTATAAACCAACGTACCAATCAAATCAGCCGGTAATAAATCTGGAGTGAATTGAATTCGGTTAAAGTCCAATCCTAGCGATTGGGCCGCTGCTTTAATAAGTGTTGTTTTTGCAACACCAGGCACACCTTCCAGCAAAATGTGCCCATTGCATAATATAGCGAGTACGATAAACTCTACAATGCTTTGCTGGCCAACAATTACTTTTGCGATTTCATTATTGAGTGCGCGAAATCGAATACTTTCTTCTTTGATTTGTTCTATAGTATGAGCTGTGAGTGTGATGTTGCTCATAGTTTTCCTTTTATTAAGCCAAAGTTAAATAAAAAAATGTAGTGATATTCTAACAAGCTTACCCCTAACTGACAACTCAACTGATATGCCAATAAGGAATAGGAATTATGATTCTTTCAGGTAAAGAAATAAAACGTAGAGTAGGTACAGATATTAGCATCGAGCCATTTAATGAGGATCAGGTTGGTCCAAATAGTTATAATTTACGGCTCCATCGAGAACTTTTAGTATATACTGAGCCAGTTTTGGATATGAAAAAACGTAATAATGTGGCACCAGTAATTATTCCGCAAGAAGGACTCGTACTTGAACCAGGTAAATTATACCTTGGGCGTACCATCGAATACACCAAAACAGATGCGCTTGTACCGATGCTTGAAGGGCGTTCTTCAATAGGCCGGCTTGGGCTATTCATACATATCACAGCAGGATTTGGCGACGTTGGATTTAGTGGGTATTGGACGCTTGAAATTTCTTGTATTCATCCAGTGCGTATTTATCCGGGCATTGAAATTTGCCAAATTTTTTATCATATGATTGAAGGAAATTACGATCGATATAGCAGCGATAAATATCAAAATAATCGCGGCATTCAGCCGAGCATGCTTTATAAAGAGTTTCAGTCTCCTGCCGAATAACTACACACATCAAAAGAGGGAAATAGATGATTGAAATTTTAGGGCTTCACGCGCTTTGGGGCGCTTCTATTCCTATGAGTAAACAGCTTTTGAGCTACACTTCTCCAACGGTACTGACCGCTATTCGAATGCTTGCGTCAGGGCTTCTTTTATTTGCGATTAACTATTTTAGAAATACAACGTCTCTCAATCTCAATCCTCGATTTTGGCTCTATAATGGCCAAATCATTCTCGCCATTTTTTTGAAATACCAATTGCGCAACTGGAGTTTGGCGCATATGCCAGCAAATAAAATGTCTTTTTTGCTGAATATCACGCCGTTCGTGGTTGCCCTTTTTGCGTACTTTGCATTTAAAGATAAGCTAACCGGCAAACAGTGGTTAGGCCTTACGATTGGTTTTTTAGGAATGATTCCGTTGCTTATTACGTCTTCTTCTGGCGAGCAGAGCTTAGGTGAGTTTCTATATCTTTCATGGCCAGAGCTCGCTGTTTTTGGAGCGGCATGCGTTGAGGCTTATAATATGATTATGACTCGTATTTTAATTCGTGATCATAAGCAGTCGGTAGTTCTTTCGAATGGCATTCGGATGCTTGGTGCTGGCTTTTTAGCGCTCTTTGTCATCGGCACTACCGACATTCCATTTGAGGTGAGTAGCGTCGGGCAGTTTGCATTTTGGATGACGTCGCTGATTCTTCTCAGTAATGTGATTTGCCACAACTATAGATTGCATCTCTATAAGTATTATAGCGTTACGTTTTTAGCGTTTACTGATTTTATCAGCCCGCTTTTTACCGCGCTGTATAGTTGGATGTTTTTGAATGAAACTATTGGTTGGCATTATGCGCTATCGGCCGTGATTGTAATCTTTGGATTGTATCTTTTCTATCAGGATGAGCTTAAGGGTATTTACGTTACGCCAAAACCAGCAGAAGTAAATGCGAGTTAAAATTTATCTTTAAAATGAGCGGCTTCAGTTTGAATTGGTCCTTCAGGAAGGCCGCGAATAAACTGATAAATAAATTTATTATCCGATTCCCAGATAGATTTTGCATCGCCGAAGTATTGAATTTTTCCTTCATACAAAAGCGCAACGTAGTCAGCGTATTTAAAGATTTCAACGTCGTGAGAGATTACTACGCTGGTTACTTTGAGTTCTTTTTGCATGGAATACATAAGTTCATGAATTACGCGTGCAGTAATCGGATCAAGGCCAGTGGTTGGTTCATCGTAGAGAATGATTTCTGGGCTTGCCACGAGCGTACGCGCCAATCCAACTCGTTTTCTCATACCGCCAGAGAGTTCGGATGGGTATTTATAGAGATTGTCTTCTGTTAGAAGTACTTGTGCTAATTTTTCTTTTACAATCGGGAGCACTTTTTTGATTTTTTCGCCACTTTCTAAAAGCGTGATTCCTACGTTCTCAAATACGTTGAGCGAATCCAAAAGCGCTGCAAACTGAAATACGTACCCTACCTTTTTATAATACTCTCGTAGTTCGTGGCGATTAAGCTTGGTGATATCTGTGCCATCAACAATAATTTCACCTGATGTTGGCTCAATGAGGCCAACTATTTGTTTGAGAAGTACAGATTTTCCTTCTCCAGATCGTCCAATGATAACAGTCATTTTATTGGCAGGAATTTCGAGGTTTACTCCTCGAGTAATTTCATTGCCATCAAAATCTTTTTTTAAATCTTTTATGATGATTCTGTTTTTCATACTTTCTTCCTACATTGATTCAAGTAATTTGGTGAGAAAGTAGTTGAGGATGAGAATCATGATAGAGCTGAGCACTACACTTTGAGTAGTTGCTTGCCCAACGCCGCGTGCGCCACCACGCGTATAATATCCTTTATACGTGCCGACCCACGTGAGCACTAGTCCAAAAATACAAGATTTAATCAGCCCGCCACGCACGTCAGAAAGCTCAACATATGTTTTGATGCTACTGGTATAATCTTCTGGACTGAGTCCTAATACATGTACGCAAATGATATATCCACCCATGATTCCAAAAATCATAGAAAAAATAGCAAGGCCTGGGACAATAAAAATACCGGCCAAAATGCGAGGAACAATTAAAAATTGAAATGTATCGATTCGCAGCGTAATTAACGCATCGATTTGTTCAGTAATACGCATGGTGCCAATTTCTGCTGCAATTGCTGAGCATGCTCGGCCAGTTACCATGAGCCCGGTAAGTACGGGGCCTAATTCACGCACCATTGCAAGTGCCACTACCGCACCAATAAATTGCTCACCGCCAACGCGTTGAAACCCAATATAACTTTGCAATGCAAATACCATGCCTGTAAAGAGGCCTGTGAGTATCACAATGAGGGATGATTCAACGCCGATTCGGTTTGCTTGGAAAAAAAATTTATGAAATTGGGGACGAGTGGTAAAGAGACTTCGAGCAGCATGAAAAAGAAAAAGAGTGAAGCTACCAAGGAGGTTACACAATTGAAGCGTAACCTCACCGATTTTATTTACAAAGGATTCAACTCCTACTCTCATGCAATTGCACCTTTATTATTTTGCAGGTGTAGTGTCTGTGAGAGGTTTTGGAGCCGCTTTTTGAGTATTAGCATATTTGAAGCTGTGGCGCTGTCTTGTTTTCATCAAAGAAAGAGTTAGTGATCCAAATAAAAAGATCGCTACTAAAACCCACGTAACTTTTTGGAAAATGTCTTGGCCTCCGCCGCCACCAAATAATGCTTGAGCTCCACCGCCCATGCCTCCAAGGCCAAGGCTGCTTTTACCTTTTTGAATAAGGATAAGAAGTACCAAAAATAAGCATAGAATTATGTAAAATGTGAGTAAAAAACCATACAGCATGTTGAGTGTCTCCAGCTATGAATCGTATAATTTATATCGTCCCTATTTTCCCAATGATACTATCTTTTCAAATTTTTTAAAGTCGAGGCTTGCTCCGCCAATTAAAAAACCAGAAAGCGCTGGAATATTTTTGAATGCTGCAATTGTTTCTTCCGAAACACTTCCTCCGTATACAATACGCCATGGCCCTGAATGGACCTTTGTAAGAAGTGCGCTGATATGTTTGAAAACAGTAGTTAAATAGTCATTCTCGGGGACTGTGCCGGTGCCAATAGCCCAGACAGGCTCATAGGCGATTGTGATAGGCTGGTTGGTATTTTTAAGGATACTCAAAACAGGATCGAGTTGTTTTTCTAGTACTGAAAATGCAGTGTTGTTTTCAAACTCTTGCTTGGTTTCTCCGATGCAAATGATCGGTTCGATTTTATTTTGGCATAAATGATTGGCTGCATTTGCCACATCTTGATCGGTAACGCCATTATACATACGCTGTTCGCTATGGCCAACGATCGAATAGGTGCATCCTGCCTCTTTCAATGATTCTGCTGATACTTGCCCAGTATATGCACCGCTTTCATGAGGGCTGCAATGTTGCGCACCAATATGCACCATCGTATCTGCAAGCATCTCATTCAATATTAAAAGTGCTGGAAATGAGGGGCATATTACTAAGTCAATTGCTGTATCTGCGCTGAGCACTTTGAGTGATTCAAAGTGAGCGCTACAAAATTCTACACTTTGCGTAACGGATTTTTGCATTTTCCAGTTGGCGATAAAAAGTGTGGGTTGCATGGAATGTCTCTTTTTTTTGGTTAAATATCGCGGGTTCAACACTTAAAAATTGAAAGTCTCTTCTTACGCTCATCCTGAGTGATTTACGAACGGAGTAAGTAAATTGTATCGAAGGATACCGTAGTTATTATTTTGTATCCTTCGATACAGTTTATCGCTTCACTCAAAATCACTCAGGATGAGCGTATGGTATTAATATTTCTTAACAACTTCTATGTTTATGCAGCAGGAGCTGTTTCTGAGTCTGCAATTAAAAATGGAAGCGTGTTTTTAACAAAGTTGTCTTCATCTTCTTGGAAGTTTGAGTGAGTACATTCAGCTAAAAGAAGGTGAAGTCTTCCGCTTTCATTGAGCGTTCTCAAGCCGAGTACATCGTCTTTGTATTCTTGTGAGTCTACTAGTTTTTCAATTTCAGACTTAGATCCTTTTTTATAAAATTCAAAGTGGCATGAGGCGCTCGGCTCTACAATGTCTTCCTGAGTTGACTTTACAAATACCATGTTTTTTACGCTACACACATTTTTCTTGAAAAGCTCTGCGTCCGGGTGGTCTTTTTCATTGTTTAAAAATGGAAGGAATGCAGATTTTGCAATATATTTCTCCCAGTGAAGAGTATCGTGCCAGTAGCTTGCAGCCCCGATGTATTTTTGTAGTGGTTTTGCATAGATAAATTTATATGCATACGCTTCAAGCACATCGAGCCAAACCATTCGATCATCGTATGTGCCGGGTATTCCAAAAACGCCTTGCTGAGGAGATCCCCACGAGATATAAGTGTGCACTTGTGGGGAATTGTGTTTTTGTAGGTAATAACGAGCAACTAATCCACCTTGCGAGTGAGCTACAATATTAAAACCATCTTTCAGTTTTGGATCATTTACAATAGCGTCGCGAAGATACTCAGCTTGGTGATAAATTGAAGTAAGTGATGACACTTCTCCAAGGCCGAGTTGTACATTTTTAATATATACGTCTTCGCCCATGTACTTACGAATATATATTTCAGTCGGGGCCATCCCGTAATCATCAGAAAGAATTCCGTGTACCAATACAATTGGCAGATGTGCCAATGCAGATGTAGCACTTACTGCCAATAGCAGTAGTAGCGAGTACTTGTGATTGAACATAACAACCTCTTAGGGTTTAAGGATGAATAATGTGCTCAATCTTACGAAGGTTGTTATGCAAATGCAATGGTTCTTATCGTGAGGTTAATAGTGTAGAGAGATATTATTATTGGGTAGATTGATTTCTATACCATTCAGCAAATTGATTAAACGCTTTCACGCGAAAATTGAATTGCTCTAAATTGTTTTTTTTGCGCAGACCAGTGTAGGTTTTATCGCTGCCTTCGGGGATGAAAATATCATCATAGGGCGCTGATTCGGGAGCGATGAATTCTTCTGGCTTGTACAGCGATCCATCAGTTTTGCCCTTGAATATTTTGTATTGATCTTTGCCGTAGTAATAGACTAGATGGAGTTGGAAGTATGCTTTATCGCCATTGCTTACCAATTTAAAAATGCCATCCATGCCGAGTGCTTGATAAATAAATTTGGTGAGCGTGCCGGGAAATTCATGATATTGCGTAAAATATACTCCCGCGTCTTCCGCGAGTACGGGCGCTTGTAAACGTTCCCATGCTTTGCGTGCTTTGCGTACCGCAATATCTTCCTGATTTAATGTTTGAAATTCTGGCACATCATCGCCATATTGCTCAAGCTCAGCCTCTGGCAGGTGGTTTTTAAAAAATTGCTGCCCTTCCAAATATTTGCTGGGATTGCTCGTTGCGTAATATATTTTTTCCATGTGTTTCCCCTAATTGGACTGTTATGTAATGGTAATTGTGCCGTCTTTATCGTCAGCTTTGAGTTCTTTTTTATCTGGGTGCTTGAGTAAAAATTGCGATACCGGGACTGCAATGTGTTGTTGAATTGCGCGCTTTAATGGCCGTGCACCAAATTCTGGTGAATAGCCAAGATCGGCAATTTTTTTCATAGCGTCTTCAGAGATTGTAAGCGTAATATCTTGTTCTTTCAGGCGATGCTCCAATTTACGCAATTGTATTTTTGCAATCTCAACCACATCCTTTTTGGTGAGTTTTTTAAAGAAGCAAATTGCATCGATACGGTTAAGGAATTCTGGACGGAATGTGCGATGCAGAATGGTTTCTACCTCTTCTTTCACCTTAGCAGTCATATCTTTTGCTTTGAGAATGATGTCTGATCCTAAGTTGGACGTCATAATAATAATGGTATTTTTAAATGATACCGTGCGCCCTTGGCCGTCGGTGAGTTTACCTTCGTCTAAAATTTGAAGGAAGATATTAAAAACGTCAGGATGTGCTTTTTCAATTTCATCAAATAGAATAACACTATATGGGTTACGGCGCACTTTTTCAGTAAGTTGGCCGCCTTCTTCATACCCAACATATCCCGGAGGCGCACCAATCAATCGCGCAACGGCGTGCTTTTCCATGTATTCAGACATATCAATGCGAATTAATCGATTTTCATCATTGAATAAAAACTCTGCAATTGTTTTTGCCACTTCCGTTTTACCAACGCCGGTTGGTCCAAGAAAGAGAAATGATCCAATGGGCTTATTTGGATCAGAGAGTCCGGTGCGATGCAGTTGAATTGCATGTACCACTTCGTTGATTGCTTCATCTTGGCCAACCACCCGCTTTTTGAGAATCTTATCCATTTCAATAAGCTTTTGCTGCTCGGATGCTTCTAATTTTTCTGCTGGGATGCCGGTCCATCGAGATACCACTTTTGCAACATCCTGCTCATCAACCACTTGCTTAATGAGTTCTGGTTTAAGCTTTTCTATTTTCTTTTGCGCCTTTTCAAGATCTTTTTCTAATTCAGCAATTTTTGAATATTTGATTTCAGATGCTTTTGCATAATCGCCGGAGCGTTCAGCTTGTTGATATTGTGCATTAGCTTGCTCTATGGTCTCTTTGATCTTATTTAACTTTTCGAGTGGCTCTTTTTCAGCTTTCCACTTAGCAAGCAATTTACTTTGTTGCTCTTTTAAATCCGCAAGTTCTTTTTGTAAATCATCGAGTCGTTTTTTTGAAGCATCATCTTTTTCTTTTGCAAGTGCTACTTTTTCAATCTCTAATTGCCTAATATTACGCTCCAATCTATCAAGCTCTTCTGGCTGTGAATCGATAGACATTTTTACCATTGCTGCTGCTTCATCAACTAAATCGATTGCCTTGTCCGGTAAAAAACGATCAGCAATATTCTTTTCAGAAAGATTTACCGCATCTACTAATGCCTGGTCTTTGATGCGAATTCCATGGTGCAACTCAAAGCGTTCTTTTAAGCCACGCAAAATTGAAATAGCGTCATCAATGGTAGGTTCTGGAACAATTACTTTCTGGAATCGCCGTTCAAGTGCGGCGTCTTTTTCGATATATTTTTTATATTCTGCGAGCGTAGTTGCGCCAATGCAGTGAAGTGTGCCACGTGCAAGTGCTGGCTTTAATAAGTTGGAAGCGTCCATGCCACCTTGGCCAGTTTGCCCTGCGCCAACGAGCATGTGCAGTTCATCAATAAAGAGAATAATATTACCATCGCTTTGTTCAATTTCTTTTAATACTGATTTGAGCCGATCTTCAAACTCCCCTTGATACTTTGCACCCGCAATTAGAAGTCCCATATCAAGAGAAAAAATTTGTTTACCCTGTAAGCTTTCTGGCACATCATTATCAATGATTCGTTGAGCAATGCCTTCTACGATTGCTGTTTTACCCACGCCTGGCTCACCAATAAGCACCGGATTATTTTTGGTTCTACGAGATAGGATTTGCATTACTCTTCGAATTTCTTCATGCCGTCCAATTACGGGATCAAGTTTTCCTTCACGCGCTTGGTCAGTGATATTGATACAGTATTTTTCAAGAGCCTGGTATTTACCTTCTGCAGATTTGTTATCAACCGTGCGCCCTTTGCGCAGATGTTTCATATACGAAAGGATAGCTTCTTTATTCAATCCAGCTTGAGAAAGCATTACGCGTATTTGATCAGGAAGAAAAGATGTTTGTGCAAGTGCCAGCATAATGTGCTCAAGGCTAATATATTTATCGCCGAGTTGTTGGGCTTCACGTTGCGCTTCTTTTAAAAAGGAATCCATATGCTGATCAATACCCAATTGCGCTCCGCTTGTTTGCGGTAAATATTGAAGCTCTTGATCCGCAAGCATGAGCATTTGATCTGCCGGAATATTGAGTGCATATAGTAGTGAGCTACAAAAATCATTTTCAAGGCATGCGGTGAAAACATGTAGAGGCATTAAAATAGGATTGCGTAATTTTTGAGCAATTGCAGCGGCCTGATTAATCAGCTCTTGCGTGGCATCGGTGAGTTGTTCAGTAAAGCCATTTGCCATGATAATTCCTTTTTACGTAAAGCTATTTGATTAGCTTTAGTGTAGAAACTGTGGCAGATATTATCAAGATTCCTGGGGATATGTTTGTGTAGCAGTTTTTGATCGGCGTAATCTATGATAGCTGATTGCAAAATGGTGTGCGTAATCTCGTAATGCAATAAGAAGTTTTCCCATATCAGTTTTAACGTCAAGCACTACACCCTCTTTAAGCTGTGGAACGAAAAGCGTTTCTTCTCGTTTTGCCAAGCTGATAATTGGTGCATTGGGAAATATGCTCGTGATCGCACTGAGTTGCCCTTTGCCGCCATCGATAAGCATGAGATCGGGCATATCAATAGGGTGTTCGCTCCCTTCGACAAGCTCAGGGCGAACGGTATTTATATTTTTTTTAACTGATTTTTTATTTTTTCCCCGTTCGTCCTGAGCTTGTCGAAGGATACGATCGGATGAGACTCCATATCGGCGTGCAACAATTTCTTGCAACGCAGCATAATCATTTTGTTGCGTTAATGATTGGATTTTAAAGCGACGAAATTTTTGCTTGTCTGGCTTGCCATCAGTAAATCGAACGCATGATCCAACGATTGATTGGCTTTGAAAGTGTGAAATATCAAAACAATCAATGGTGCGAATGTGAGAATTGTGGCCAAGCAACTGCTCTAAGTCGGCAGATGCCTTCGCATATGATTGCTCCACCTCAATAGTAGGTGTAGTTGCAGCGACAATATCGGCGGTGAATTTTTCAGGAGCAAACTTGGTAGCAATTGTTGCAAAAATAGTTTGTACATTATCAAGATATTCAGCAAAGTGTTTTGATTTTTCAAATTCTAATGCAGCATTGCATTCATTAATTTTTTCTTTAATCATTGTGATGAATTGCTTGTCTTGCTTGCGCAACACTTGCTTTGCAAGTTCAATGCGAAATTGATATTCGGCTGGATTAAAGTTTGATTTACATGTGCCAGCACAATTATCGATATGAAAATCAAGACAGCCATTTTCGATAGACTTATTGCATGTATTGAGTAGGAATGTGCGTTTTAAAAATTCATATGCACTACGCGCTTGCCGTTTGTGTAAGAAAGGGCCAAAGTGCGTCCCTTTGCGTTTTTTATCTCGCACGATTTGCATCGTTGGCAACGCTTTAGAAGTGGTAAATCGAATATAAAGAAATGGTTGGCCCGTTTTAAAAATAGTATTTAATCGAGGTTGGTATTGTTGAATCAATTCGACCTCAAGAAGCATAGCTTCTGTTTCGCTGTGCGTGATAATGAAATCAAGATCGGCATATTCTCGCTGAATTTCTTCTATTTTCCAATCATGAGGATTTTTTTGAAAATAGGAGTGTACGCGTGAATGCAGTGATTTTGCTTTCCCAATATATACAACCTCACCCTCGGCGTTTTTAAAGAGGTAAACACCAGGAAGAGACGGGATGGTCTTTGTGAGCGTTTTTTGCATGCCTATTCCATATAAAGGGTATAGAATAAGCCTATATTTAACGTGCTATTTGTCAATTTGTCTTCAGCCTGCCAGTTGGTATTCATTGATGAATTGTGCGATCCCATCGCGTATTTCAGGGATTCCAGTTAATTTGCTGTGAGGTTCACTTTGATCCTCGGTGGTCACTAGGTGGACTTGCCTGCTCCCAGAGTTTTCAAGCGTTTCAATAAGGGCTTTGATCGATTCATTTGAGATTAATTCATCATGAATGCGGTGCCCAATAAAGATAGGGATTCGGGGATCGATTCGATGGAGTCTTTGCGCAAGTGTATCCAGGTTTGGGTGATAGTTGGTGAAATATGCTTTGAAAAAGTGATGAAGTAGTTCTTTGTGCAATGGCACATAGCTCAAATGATGCATGGCGATATTGTTAGTCAGATCCCTTCCTGATACAAAGGGAGCCATTAAAATGAGAGCTTGAAGGTTTTTTGGCCGCTTTGTGGCTACTTCAAGCGCTACCTTTGCGCCGCGGCAATCTCCAATAAGGGTGATATCTGTATCGGAATTTTTTTCAAGAACGGCATTATATACGGCTTGTAGGATTTCAATTTCTCGTTGTTGGCCAAATGCAAATCCATATCGGCCATCGTCAAAATCAAAACAGATAAGTGGAGATGTATCGGGGACAATGCCATCTTTAAATTGAATATGCGCAGCTTTTGCAGCAGCGCCTCGTTGGATAAAATCATCGTTTGTGCCGGGTTCGGTTGTTTTTGCATATCCACGTGAAAAAATAAATACATTTTGATCATCTTCGTAGAGTTCTATACCGCGATAAACCATAAAGAATTGGCCATTGATGGAAAGGAGGGTGCGTTTTGGAACGGCGTTATCAATATAGATAGAGCGGACGAGCTCTTCAATGGTATAGATTGCAAGCCGTGGAGGGCGAGCGGTTAGTTTTCGAATAGTGAGTGCATTGATTTGATTAAGATCCCTTATATATGGTTGTTGAATGTGTGCGTGAGTTATAAATGAACACATGAAAAGTGTAGATAAGAAAAATAATTTGATGTTTAGCATCGTTTCTCCCCTAAATTTACCTTCACCCTAAAAGGAAGTATACTGACTCGGCATACGGGAGTTCTATAGTTTTTCTAAATTTTTTGAGGTTTTTAATGATTTTTAAAACGAGATTTTGGGGATATGTTTGTGCAGTGGGGCTGATTGGATTTATTGGCGCTCGAGGATATACCTATTTTTTTGATTCATCTGTTCCAGAGCTTCAATTACAGGGAGTTGATGCTGATGGTTGCTACGCAGGGGATATGCAGTGCTCTCTTTTAAGTTCAAAAAAAGGGGAACTATCAGTATTACTCGATGGAAAACCAGTTTTTGAGAAATGCACCATCGCTTCTGGTCAGCAGGGGCATACCTTTTCCATTCCTACCACAACGCTTTCAAATGGGCATCATGCGTTAACTATCGAAGTTACCGATAGCACCTATCGCAAAAATAAGACGGAAGTGGATTGTTCATTTTTCGTAGATAACGTACCACTGCAAGCAGCATTGATAAAGCCAGAGGATGCATTTAAAGTATCGCAGGGAAGGACGTTGCATGTGCAAATGCAGCTGAATAAAAAAGTAAAAACTGCTCAGATTTCAGCATTGTATCAAACCTATGATTGTTTTCCTGAATCACCAAACTCAACAGTTTACGAAGCATTTATTCCTGTAGCATGTGAAGAAAATGCAGCTGAACATCCTCTTTCTATAGAAGTGGTAGATGCAGCGGGCAATACGCAAAAAATAGAAGATACATTTTTGATAGAAGCGTACCCATTTAAAAAATCGACATTGCATGTAAGTAATGAAAAAATGGTAGAAGAAAAAGAGTTGGGCAAAGACAGCAAACAAGTTGAAGATTTTTTCCTTTCTATCGCACAAAACTCTCCAAAAGAAAAATTATGGAGAGGGACATTTTGTACCCCCATTGAGGTAGAACGCGTGAGTACTGAATATGGTACGGTGCGCACTTCTCAGTATAAAGGCATGTATGCGCATAAGGCGGTAGACGTAATTAATACCCCTAAATCAGTAGTGTGGGCACCGCAACGAGGAAAAGTAGTTGTTAAAGATCGATTTGTAGATACTGGTAATACGGTAATGATTGATCATGGTCATGGCGTGGTTACCATGCTCTGCCACCTTGATACCTTTGCTGATATTGAAGAAGGGCAGATGGTAAATAAAGGAAATCCGGTTGGCACTATTGGAAAAACGGGATATGCGAGCGGGTATCATTTGCATTGGGAGCAGCGCGTAAATAACGTGCACGTTGATCCATTGCAATGGACGCAGCCAGTATTTTAGAAATACGCAAAGGAGAGTCGTGTATTTTATTCCTGAAAAAGGTCGTTTTTATCGATGGGCAGTCCATACACGCCCACTCTATCGATATGGAATTACCATTGGCACTTTGGGGGTATTGCTAGCTATGTGGTTTTTTTTATTGAATCCATGGCTTATTGGTATGGTGCAATATGAGCAGGCAGCATTGAATCGAGCGGTACAGGAAAAGCAAGAAGCTTGCATGGCAGAGCGTGCAATCTCTTTAAGATCAAAACAGATTGAAAAAATGGATGCTGCAATTTGCGATATTGGTAGAGTGCAAAATGAGCAAGATAAAATTACATTTATTTTTGATGCAGCGCAAAAGCATGGCCTTCAAATAGACGCTTTTTCTAAAGAGAAAGATAAATGCAAGGAGTGGCGATCAAAGCAATATGTGTCATTTTCTATGAATGGTACCATGCCACAGTTTTTGAGTTTTTTTACTGCCATTGCAGAATCACCATATATGATTGAATGCAAGCAGCTTGCGCTACAAGCAACAGAAACCGATCGCTTAGCGGGCAACTTTCAACTGGCGTGTGTTTCGGTAGCGCCTTGAGGGGTCCATTGTAGCATTAATATTCTTCCGCCCCCTTGCTGAGCGACTAACCCTGCGGTGCCTGGAACTTGGCAAAAGAGTGCTTTGAGGCGCTCTACAGATACAGGTTTAGTGAGGGTTGTTTCTAAATTTCCTTGATCATCTACGCGTTGCCGAGTTACGCCAGCCGCTACATTTGCAAGAGCAAGAAATTGAGCATAGCGCCCTGCCAATTTCGATCCTTCAGGAGCATCTTCTCGCTTTCCATTTTCCCAATCAAAATCACGAAGCGCTTGCAAGCAAGTTTCAAGCTTTGCGCCATTTGCTCGTCGAAGAGTGAACCTCAGTGTGGTTTTTCCCAACGCATCTTCTGATGGAGTTTCTAATTGTGGAGACACATTCGTTGGATGTTTTTCTGCCAAAAATGCTACAAATGCAGCAATGTTTGTATGATATTCTTCTGAGTCATGCTCTGTATCAGCTGCATGTAGTGAAGTTGCAATGCAGACAAAAAGAAGTGCATACATTTTTTTCATACAACACCTTACACATTAAGATTGATCTTTGTAGCGTGATGCCCATCTTTTTTGGCGACTGCAAACAAGCAGTTCTGGATAAAGATCGCACTCAGAAATGTGTGATGATTTAGTATGAAGAAAGTCAGATACTGCGGGGCCAACTGTTGAATAGCCAAGTTGGAACCATTCCTTAATTCCACCTTCATAATCAGTTACATCAGTAAACCCAAGGCATGAAAGTAAGATGTATGCTTTTTCGCCTGCATCGCATTCAGCGAGTGCGCAATATACTATAATTTTTTTATCTTTTTGCCACGTTTGTGCAGTATCGACAAGCTCTTTAAGTGGCACGTTGATTGAGCCTTTAATGTGGCAATCATCATGTAATACTTGTGGCAATACATTTATTACGCTGAGTTCAGGATCGCTTTCCATCGCTTGCTTTAGCGCATCAGCTTCAATCAATGGGGGTGCTTCAAATGAGGTTCCTAAGAATCTTTGTAGTCGAGCAGCCGATACTTTATACAGGCGATCTTGGATTTCTGAATGTTGTTCAAAAAAAGAATTATTTGCTGCGCTCGTTATTTGAAAAATAAATACAAAAGCAAAGAGGATTAAATTTTTTAGGCGGAAAGATGGTGTGTTCATGTGCTTCCTTTTTTTAAAAATTTAAACCCTTCAACTTGGAACAAGCTGAAGGGTTAGGGGGGTGAACAATACGATTAAGTATTGCTCATTTAGGGACCGAATTAACATCTATGAACCATGCTCAATAGATGCGTAACAACCTAACAGCTGCCCTAGGGTTTGTCAACCCTCCAGGTAGGCTTGCAGCTCCCAATCGGTCACATATGTATTATAAGCTGCGATTTCTTGTGTCTTGTTTTTTACAAATTCAGTGAGCATGCAGTCACCTAATACATCTTTTGCAAATGATGAGTTGTCCAATAATGCGACTGCCTTTTGCAGTGATGATGGTAATGCTTTAATGCCGCGAGCTTCACGTTGTTCTGTACTTAATTTGTACAAACTATCTTCAATGGGATCTGCAAGAGGTAATTCTTTTTTGATGCCATCAAGGCCGGCGCGCAAAAGTGCAGCAAATGCAAGATAGGGATTTGCCATTGGATCGCCCGAACGCAATTCAGCACGAATAGCTTTGGGTTGGTTATCATTGATGCGTGGAATACGAATCATCGCACTTCTATTTTTAGTTCCCCAGCAAAGATTAATAGGAGCTTCATATCCCGGAACCAATCGTTTGTATGAGTTTACTGTTGGATTAAATAGTGCATTGAGCTCTGTAATATGAGCAAGCACTCCAGCAAGAAAATGCTGCGCAGTTTTTGAGAGCTTTGCTGAGTGATTTGCATCGTGAAATGCATTACATGCATTTTCTCTATCCCATAAACTAAAATGAATGTGCATACCGCTTCCATTTTTGCCATGGAATGGCTTTGGCATAAATGTTGCTTGCAAGCTATTGAGTGCACACAGTGATCGAATTGTTTGCTTTGCGCCAATGAGGCTATCGGCGATAGTGAGTGCGTTGCCATATTTAAAACTCATTTCATATTGGCCATGCGCAACTTCGTGATGAATTTTTTCAATCACAATATCTTGTGCTAACAAACTATTGAAGAGCATTGTTTTAAAATCTGTCATTGCAGGGTGAACGGAAGTTGCAAAATAGTTAAGCGTGTCGCACGGAGTGAGTCCGTTTTCTGAGAATGAATTATTATTGCATATGAAAAATTCAAGCTCGGGGCCAACGTAAAAATCATATCCCATGGCGCGTGCATCAGCGAGTGCTTCTTTTAAAATATGGCGAGGGTCTCCACTATAGGGAGTATGTTCATCAGAATAAACATCGCATAAAACGCGAGCAGTTTTTTGCTCATAGTCAGACCATGGCAATACGGCAAACGTATTCATATCCGGCTTTGCAAGCATGTCGCTCTCTGTGATTGCGGTCATACCTGGAATTGACGAGCCATCAAAATTGAATCCATTTTCAACAATATCATCTACAGTGCTTGCAGGATACAGCACTTCTTTTACGACTCCGTTTAAATCAGTGAATTGATATGCAATGTAGTGCACTTGCTCGAGCTCGATTGCATCATGATATGTTGGTGCATCTGCAATGAGGCCGGATGAGATGAGAATCGCAAGAGAGAGAATATGTCTCTTCATAGTTGTTACTCCTTCGTATGAGGTATGGTTAAAAACGACACCTTAGAATACGAAGAATTCTGCAATCGTCAAGAAATAGGGGGCTATTCGATCGCGCCAGCAACGAATTTAGAAATGCGAGGATAGTTGTTTGGGGTCTGAGTAAGTTTTTTCGATTCAGCAATTTCTACAATTTTGCCATTATCCATGAGATAGATTGTGCAATTGAGCTTATCGAGTAATGCAGTATCATGCGTTGCGATTAATACAATGTATCCATCATTTGCAAGCTCTTGGATAGTCTGCGCTACGTGAGATGTAAGTAGTGGATCAAGCGCAGAGGTAGGCTCATCAAAACAGATTATTTTTGGACGCAATGCAATCGTGCGAGCAAGTGCAAGGCGTTGTTTTTGCCCACCAGAAAGTTGGGATGGATATGCATCCCTTTTATCCAAAAGATCGTAGCGATCAAGAAGTGCTTGCCCAATTTCGTTTGCTTTTTTTGATGAAGTAGTTGCGCCTTTTTCAAGCGGAAATGTGATATTTTCAAGCACGCTCATATGTGGAAACAAATTAAACTGTTGAAACACCATGCCGCAGGTATGCTCTTTATTTGCAACTGAAAGATCAAGCGGTTTATCGTCGAGAAAAAGTGCACCCGCATCAATGGTTTCTAAGTTATTGAGTACGCGAAGTAGCGTAGACTTTCCAACACCCGATTGGCCAAGGAAAATAGCAATTCCGCCCTGTGGCACTGAAAAAGAAACATCATCAATAACTTTTTTGGTTCCAAATTTCTTGGAAAGGTTTTTAACGCTGAGCATGATGATTCATCCTTTTCTCAATGAGAGAAACGATAATAGAAAGCGATGTGGTAATAATGAGATATCCAATGGCAACCCCTAAATACACAGTGAGTGCATCAAGCGTGCGACTTGAAATGATTTCGCCTTCTTTAGTAAGTTCTTGTACGCCAACTATCGATGCCAAACTGGAATCTTTAACCAGCGTAATAAATTCGTTACCAAGTGCAGGAAGTACTATTCGAATCGCTTGTGGCAATACAATGTATTGCACAATTTGCACGTTGCTTAATCCAAGTGTTTTGCCCGCTTCTCGCTGACCTTCAGATACTGAATTGATTCCTGATTTAATAATGTGTGCAATATATGCACTGCTATTAAATGCAATCGCCCAGACAACTCCCCAAAAACGAGAAATGCCAATGCCAAGCGTTGGCAATGCGAGCGTAACGAATAAAATTTGAATCAGCATTGGAGTGCCGCGAAAAAGAGTAGTATATAATTCTATAGGATATCGAATCAGCTTGTGTGAGCTTGTAAGCCCAAGGCCGCAGAGCGTGCCTAAAATAATTCCCAATGCACAGGAAAGCGATGCGATTTGCAGCGTAACTACTGCCCCACGTAATAAAACGGGTATTGAATCAATCAGTAATTGAAAATCAATCATTCAACTTCCACTTTTTTTGCAACTTGGCAACTGTGCCATCTTTTATCATCTCACTCATCGTCGATTGTATTTGAGAATAGAGTTGCGGATATTTCTTAGAAATTGCAAGAGCAGAGGATTCTCCCGTTTGTTCAATAGGAGTAA
Organism: Candidatus Babelota bacterium; assembly: GCA_029262555.1. Classification (GTDB taxonomy): domain Bacteria; phylum Babelota; class Babeliae; order Babelales; family Vermiphilaceae; genus JAJCZB01. Next base: position 49,455 of record JAJCZE010000017.1, read on the forward strand.
TAGTATATTTTTCCTGCGAAGTTTTTAGGAACGGCTGTAATGCGCTTTTTGAAGCAACGTACACGTCAGCCTGGCCGCTATCAAGAGTTAGCAGTCCAGTGCTTACCAATGGTGATGATACGCGTACCACTTCTGAAGTTTCAATATCACTAATATAATGATCTGAGCTATAGCCTTGATTTACTACAACAACCTTATCTTTTAATTCCTGTGCCGTTGAAAGAGGCTGTGTATCTTTTTTTTGCACTGCCATAAGAGGGTCATTTTCAAGATGAGGCAATGTGAAAAGTGCACGCTTTGCTCGTTCGGGAGTTGGTGTGATGCCGCCAGCGATCACCTGCATTGATCCGAGTTGCAATTCAGGGATAAGCGCATCGAAAGACATATTAGAAAGGGTGAACGGTTTTCCGATTCGTTTTGCCAGCTCTTTTATTACATCAATATCAAAGCCCGTAATTTCATCATTCTCAATAAAGGCAAACGGAGGATATTCAGCATTGGTCCCCACGATAAGAGTCTCAACAGGCGGTTCGCTGAGGCGAGGTGCGGGTTTGCGTGAAAAAAACCAAATACCGCTAAAAGTTATGAGAGCAAGAAGGATAAGTATAGAAAGAGTGCGACCGATCATGATATGCCTTATATATGCCATTTGTTCAAGAATAGTTTTATTCTATCAGCTTTTTGTATGGCTGTCAGTAAAATGAGGCCTTCATTTTATATTCAAGAAAAAATTGGTAAAATAGGGTTCATAACGGCTTTTTAACCATTTTAGGGGTGAAGTTTTTACTATGAGTAAGCAGTATGTTTTTATGATTTTGAGCACTATTTCTCTATGCGTTCGAGCTGCTCAACCTAAGCCAGCGTTGCTTGATTTGAGGACCCTGCAGCAAAAAAAGGCATATATTGCTGGGTTGCAACAAACGCATCCTCAGCTTGTTGAGTATGCAAGAAAACTACTTGGTATTCCTGAGCAAGGCGATGAGCCAAGCCCTGATGCGCAAATTCATCACGCCATTCAAGCCTCAGATGAAGACCCTTTTGGCCTTGAAATGCCGGAATAAGAAGCCAATTTATTGCATTGAAGAGCTCCAAATTGCTACAATAAAGGTGAAAAATAGGAGCATATCTCGCCTGGGCGGGAGTGCAAAATAATTAATTATCCGTAGGAGGGTAGTATGAAGAATGCATCACGTATTGGATTATTGAGCCTGGCATTGTTACTTGGCGCATCAGCGCCGATTGATGCTGCGCAGCAAAATAAAAAGCAAAGTTTTTTTCAAAAACATAAACGTAAGTTAATTGCGGGAGCGGCTGCGGCGGCAACCATTGGAATCGCAGTGGCGCTTGGATTGCATACGGATAAGACTATGAGCGCTATTGAAAAGGCAGGCATACGACCAAGTGATTCGAAATTCAACACGGCAGTAAAAGTGGTTGGCTTACTTGGACCTCTTGGGCCTGATCGGGCACTTGATATGATTGTGCGGGCAACTACAATGATAGATCCTGTGACTGAAGCACCTATACTATCTCCAGCAGAAGCAGCTGTGCTAGTGCATTCAAAAGTCGGTGATGCATTAGCTTATTATTTTGGCCTTAAGCCGTGGGCTTTCAAGCTGAAAGCCACGCAGAAAGGATTGGCTGAGGGTAAAGCAGTTTTTGGAAGTGCCTTAGATGCCGCAGGTGATAAGATAGCGGCTGGATGGAAAAAGATTACAAGTTCTAAGTAATTAAATTAGGCCTCGCTTTTTTAAAAGAGCGGGGCTTTTTTAAAACAATTCATTCACCAATTCATCAATTTGCTTTTTACTGACTTGATCGGCCATGGCCTGATAAAACGCCTCATCGTATTCACGCGTTTGCACTACGACAGGCATGGTGACTGCGTGGCCCAAAAGAAGCGCTTGTTTTTTACTATCCAGTGAAGCCAGAATAGATCGCAAATTGCTTGCACCGGCAACTCCAGTAAGGACTCCTTGAATATCTTTTTCATCGTTGAGTTGTGCTACCACTTTCGTGCCAATTTGAGAAAGAATCTCTTCATCGATGCCGGATGGGCGTTGATCTACTATCAAAAGTGAGACGTAATATTTTCGCATTTCACGTGCAATGATTCCAAAAATTGTTTGGCGCGCAGCATTTGGATTAAGGAATTTGTGTGCTTCTTCGATCGTGATCATGAGTTTTTTTGGCTCATCTTGAATATTTTGTGAACCTAAAAAGCGCTCAGTTTTTTCAATATATTTTTTGTGAATGCGGCGCGTGATTATATTGGCCATGAGAAGGTATACGAACGTTTGAGTGTAGTTGCCAAATTCAACAATTACATTGATTCCTTTATCGATATACTCAAGCATTTGATCAATCACGTTGTGATCTTTCATTGCAGATCCAGATGCATTTACAAAAAAAGGTAATCGCTCAATGCGTTTTAATTTTCGATAGAGGGCTGCAATCGATTCGGTGTGTGCGCCAATGCCTTCTGCAAATTCTTTTAAATTGTCGCCGCTTGAAAGTAATGCATTTAGCCATTCATGCTTATATTTTGCTGCAATTAAATGGGCAGCTTCAAGGGCTGTTGAATGGAGATTAAGCTCTGATCCTAAGGAAAGAATATCTTCTACTTGCACTGATTGATACGGAATAGAAATTGATACATCGGGATTTCCGCCACGTCGACGAGTAGAATCGGGATCCAATGAAAAGATTGCTACTTTATCAGGAAAGAGCGTTTTTAATCCTTTTACGAATGATTGCTCTTTGCCTTCTTTTCGCGCTTGCAATCCATACTCACTATGCATATCAAAAATGAGATTAACTGCTTTTTCATTTTTAATAAGCCCCGCCAGTACGAGCCGGGTTAGAAATGTTTTGCCGGTTCCTGTTTTTCCAAAAATGCCATTTGATCGCTCGGTAAGCCGATCAAGATTAAGGCACACGGGGGTTGTCATATCTAACGGCACGCCGATATTAAAATAGTTTTTTGAAGGATCATTTTCATCACCAAAAATAAGAGATACATCTTTATGATCTGCCTCAAACACTTGTGCAAAATGGGGTGGGATTGTTTTAACGGGTACGGGCTGTAAATCTTTTCCAAGCATGAGCATTGGTTTTAAAACAGCAGTAGCATAAATATCTTTTTCATGCAGTAGGTCAGAAAGAAGTGATTCTTTTTGCGATGGTGGAAAGAGTAAAATATCTGGATTGGTAACCTCTAAGGCAAGGTCAGTAATGAGGCTAAAAAATCGATGATGCGCCCCAGCAATACAGATGAATTTTCCGGTCTTAATCGTTTCAAGATCCGTTTTGGGAGCAAGTCGCATAGTCAGGCCATCGGTAAGTGATCCAGAGATGATGGTGCCAATATTTTTTTTCATTACTCTTCTACTGTCGTCATTACAATGATTGCGGACGTACGATCAATTTTTGCTACACCGTGCTTGACTAGCAATGTTTCTTTTTTTCCGGTTTTTAACCGGAATGTAACTGTTTGCCCTGGCGAAAGAGTCAGAATAGTAGGCGCGTGCCCTTTTTGGATAACGTAGTTTCCGGTGGGGGTATTAATCTCAAGCCACGCAACTGAGTGTTCAGAGCGTTGAAGCGGTGTGCTGAGAATCAGTTTCATGCGAGCCTACAATGTTTTTGCTTTTTCAAGCACTTCTTTGAGTGATCCCACCATATAAAAAGCATCTTCAGGAACGTCATCAAACTCACCGGCAATAATGCGTGCAAAATCGTCAACAGCTTGCTCCATAGGTACGTAGCGGCCGGAAATACCGGTTGCAAATTCTGCCGTAAAGAGCGGCTGCGTTAAAAACTTTTGTATTTTTTTTGCACGCTTCACAGTGACCTTATCTTCTTCTGAGAGCTCTTCCATTCCTAAGATTGCAATTACGTCTTGCAGCTCTTTATAGCGCTGCAAAATTCGTTGAATGGATTGTGCTACTTTGTAATGCTTTTCGCCAACCACTTCTGGCTCCAAGCCTTTAGAGGTTGATTGCAGTGGATCAATTGCAGGATAAAGCCCAAGCTCTACTAATTTACGAGAAAGTACTGTGCTCGCATCTAAGTGCATAAAAGTGGTTGAAGGAGCAGGATCAGTAATATCGTCTGCGGGTACGTAGACTGCTTGCACGGAAGTAATTGAACCATTAATCGTATTAGTGATTCGTTCTTGAAATGCACCCATTTCCGTAGCCAATGTTGGCTGGTATCCTACTGCAGATGGCATACGGCCAAGCAATGCAGATACTTCAGAGCCCGCTTGTACAAATCTGAAAATGTTATCAACAAACAAGAGTACATCTTTTTTTTCTTTATCGCGGAAATACTCAGCCATGGTAAGTCCGGTTAGGCCAACGCGTAAACGAGCGCCGGGCATTTCTCCCATTTGGCCAAATACGAGTGCTGTCTTATCAAGCACGCCAGAGCTTTTCATTTCCAGCCAAAGTTCATTTCCTTCACGGGTACGCTCACCAATTCCCGTAAATACTGATACGCCGCCATGCTCGGTAGCGATATTGCGAATAAGTTCTTGTACAATAATCGTTTTACCAACACCCGCACCACCAAAGAGTCCAATTTTTGAACCTTTAATGTAGGGGCACATAATATCAATAACTTTAATACCAGTCTCTTGGACTTCGTCTTCTAATTTTTGCTCAATGAAAGGGGGAGCTTCTCGAAAAATAGACCATTTCTCATCGTTTTTTAATGGCGCTTGGTTATCAATTGTATTGCCGAGTACATTAAAAATACGGCCAAGCACTTCTGGGCCAACGGGGACTTTAATTGGTTGGCCAGTGTCTACAACAGGTAATCCTCGCTTGATACCAAAAGCAGTTTCCATGACAATGCATCGAACAGCACCATCACCAAGCTGCTGTGCAACTTCTAAGCTTACTTTTTTCTGCTGGTGTGGCCCGGCAGTAGCAAGCTCAACGTTTAATTCGTTTAAAATATTGGGAGTTGATTCTCGAGGAAATTGAACATCAACAATAGTTCCGCTAATTCGGATAATGTGCCCACGAGAAAGATCGTTGCTTTTTTCTTTGTTTTTTGCCATAAAAACCCTTTCAGCTACTAAGCTAATCAAAGGTATGCGGTTTGTAAAGGCTAAAATGGGCGTATAGACATATGAAAAGATTATGATTTTTTATTCACGATCAAATTTTTTCACACCATTCTGATCAATCTCAGCGACCAACTCATCAAGTTCTTCCTGATCAAGGAGTCCTGACGTAGCATCCAGTTGCTCAAGGGCAGCAGCGCTATTAATCACGCCAGCTCGAATAGCATTATCGAGTGATTTTTCTTTTAATAACTGCGAAACAAACGTTGCACCAAATGCGTCTCCAGCTCCAACAGTGCTTTCAACATCGATCGGCAATCCGGGATGAAAGTAAATATAATCTCCCTGAGAGACATATACTCCATCCTCTCCATTCGTTACTACTGCAATGGAAGGGCCAAGCTCGTGAATTTTTTTTAAATAGGCTTGGAGTGTGAATGTGAGGGTCCCTCGAGCGATGGGGGTGGCGAGCAGTTCGGGCAATGCATAATTGGGTTCAGATTCTGGTACCGTATGCTCTGCCCCAAAAAAAGATTCTGCGAGCAGGGATGCTTCGACGGTATTTAAAATTAAAATATCGATATCGGGGAGTGCCTCAATCAAGGTTGTTACGTTTGCAGTGAGTTGGCTGGTGCCAGGATTTGCTGCAATAGGTACACCGGCTTTTTTTGCGTGTTGTGCAATGTATGGCAATAGCTCCGAAGTGTCTCTACTTAGAGAGGTAACGTAGATTTGGTCGTAGTTTGTAAAGGATTCAACCGGAATATTTTCTTTTGAAAGTGTGAGATTAGCTCCGCGATCAACGAGTATGCTGCTATTGCCGGTTGGAGAAGGCAGAATGTATGAACTGCCTGTTTTCCCTTCATTGGTCTGTACAATTGCAGATGTTTCGATCCCGCGCTCTGCTATTTTTTCTCTAATAAACTGGCCGTACGAATCATCTGCTACTTTGCAGCATGGAGTGCTCTGTAGCTCTAATCGAGTAAAGCAGCTGGCGCTATTTAAAGCGCCGCCACCCGTTGCACAATGCAGACTTTTAATTTCCAGCTTACGGCCTTCTTCAAGAAGGATGTAATTGACCTCTTGCCCATCCTCTTCAAATTCCATGTAGTAGGGGCGTTCATATGAGATGAAAAGATCGTGAACCGCTGATCCAATGGTGAGAACCTTTTTCATAGTGCCTTACTTTTCTTTTGATGGTTCAAGTACGCGATTTAATACTTCATCAGCGTGTTCAACCCAAATAATTTCAATGCCGTCAGTAACGTCTTCCATGTCTTTTAAGTCAGGTTTGTTTTTCATAGGCGCAATTACGTGTCCAAGCTTGTTGCGCTTAGCTGCGAGTACTTTTTCTTTTAATCCGCCGATACGCATCACGTCGCCACGTAAATTTAACTCACCCGTCATTGCGTATTGTGCATTGATTGGACGCTTTGTCAGTGTTGATAGAATTGCAGTAAGCATTGTGATCCCAGCAGATGGCCCATCTTTTGGAATGGCTCCTGCTGGTACGTGAATATGGAGATCGTTTTTCTTAAAGCTTTCTAAATCAATACCAAATCGATCTGCATGTGATCGCGCATAACTCACGGCAGCTTGTGCAGACTCTTTCATAACATCGCCTAATTGGCCAGTCAGCATTAATTTACCAACGCCCGGCATAAGTACCGCTTCGATTTGAAGAATTTCGCCTCCGTATGAAGTCCATGCAAGGCCGTTAGAAATTCCAATTTGATCCTTACTATCAAGCCCTTCATCCACAAATACTCTTGATCCAAGGTAATCTTCAATGTTTTCCGATGTGAAAGTGATGTGCTCATTGTCTTCAACGAGTGATCGCGCCGCTTTAGAGCAGAGCTTACGAACCAATCGTTCGAGTTGTCGTACGCCAGACTCTCGAGTATAGCTATTGGCAATGTCTTTGATAACATCGTCACTGAGAGAGATTTTCTCTCTATCAAGTCCAGTGTCTTCAACAGCTTTGCTGATGAGATGTTTTTTTGCGATGTGTACTTTTTCTTCGATGGTGTAGCCAGAGAGTTCAATAATTTCAAGTCGATCTCGCAGTGGCCCTGGAATAGTGTCTAAGTTGTTAGCCGTTGCTATAAACATAATTCGCGAAAGATCGAATGGGACGCCTAAGTAGTTATCATAGAATGTATTGTTTTGTTGAGGATCTAATACTTCAAGCATGGCCGCCGATGGATCGCCTCTAAAATCAGACCCCAATTTATCAAGCTCATCAATTACTACGAGTGGATTTGCAGATTCAGTTTTGCGCATTGCTTGTATAAATCGTCCAGGCATTGCCCCAACGTAGGTGCGTCGATGGCCTCTAATTTCCGCCTCGTCTTTTACGCCTCCTAAAGAGATTCGAGAGTATGCGCGGCCTAAACTTTTAGCAATCGATTTACCAAGAGATGTTTTACCTGTTCCAGGAGGGCCAACAAAACATAAAATCGGCGCATAGCCATCCTGTTTTAAATTACGCACTGAGATAAAGTCTAAAATTCGATCTTTGATGTCTTTTAATCCATGATGATCAATATCAAGAATTTGTTTTGCATGTTTGATATCAAGATTATCTTCAGTTTCCTTGCCCCATGGCAATGCAAAAATCCATTCAAGGTAGTTGCGCGTTACTGTTGCTTCCAATGAATCGGGTGCAGTGCGCTCAAGGCGATTAATTTGACGAGTGACTTCTTCTTTTACATCGTCCGTAACTGGAAGTGCTTCCAGTTTTTCCATCATCTGCTCTATTTCTTCAACGTCATCTTCGCCAAGCTCTTGCTTGATTGCTTTAAGCTGCTCACGCAAATAGTATTCTTTTTGCGCTTTATTCATCGCTTCACGAGCATTGCTTCTGATTTTTTCTTGAATTTCAGCAACTTCGATTTCTTGATGCAGATAGTGGTAAATAGTTTCAAGAAGCTCTTCTTGGCTTTGGACTTCTAAAAGTTGTTGCCCTTGCTCAACGGTAAGGCTTAAGTGCGATAATACAAAGTCCGCAATTTTTTCAGGATCCTGCATTTTTGAAAGTATGATATGAAAATCAGGACTGAAAGAGTGTCCTGATGTTGCCATTTTTTCAGCAACCGCTTTAATGCTTCGGATGTGCGGCAATAATGTTTCGATGTCATTAGCTTCAACTTCGAGCGGATCAATGCGGGCTTGCAACACGTCGCCTTGGTTGACGATATCTCGAGCGCGCCCTTTACCAACTCCTTGCACTAAAATTTTTACTCCCCCCTCAGGGATTTTAATGAGTCGCATGATAGTTGCGATCGTGCCTACCTGATAGAGATCATTAGTGCCAATCGCTCCCTCAGATGAATTTGCGGAATCTTTGGCTGCAAGGAGAAATACTAACTTTGACTCCTCGAGTGCTTGATTGACGCCTTTTATAATTTTTTCATCTAGTACAAGAAGTGGGACAATCATATTTGGAAATACTACTACATCCATTGTAGGGATAATTGATAAGACTTCTGGTATTGTCTCTTTATTTGGTTGATTCATGAGCGTATTGTTCATAGCTCTCCCCCTTAATTGAGAAGCTTAGTTTTTTCAAAGTTTACATACCCAGTGTAGGGGATCGTTTAAATCCGTGACAATAATACAGTACAAAAAGATAGTAATTATCTTTTTTAAATAGGCATACCCTGCTACTCTTACAGGTAATTGGTGCAGTTTGATTGATAGCTAGATTAGAGCGCGCGATTGCGTGGTTATTTTGTAGGATATTGCATGCAGAGAATGCTATTGAAGGCAGAGGGACTAAAAAAGTCTTTCAACTCGGGGCAAAAAGACAATTTTATTTTACGTGGCATCACTTGCTCATTTGATCAAAATAAAACATATGCCATCACGGGAGCATCCGGAACAGGCAAATCTACATTAATTCACTTGCTTGCAGGCCTTGATGCGCCAACCGCAGGATCAGTACTTTTTAATAATCGTAATCTTACAGAGATGAACACCGTAGAGCACGAGCGGTTTTTACAAAAAGAGGTAGGACTCCTTTTTCAGCTTCCGTATCTCATTAAAGAGCTTTCTGTAATTGAAAATGTTATGCTGCCAGCTCGTATCGCTGGGGCAACAGAAACTGATGCACGAGAGGCTGCGCTCGATCTTCTTGAAAGAGTTGGGCTTTTTAATAAAAAAGAAGCATTGCCAGCCACACTTTCTGGCGGTCAGCAAGCGCGAGGTGCATTAGCGCGAGCCCTTATCAATCGCCCATCCTTTCTGCTTGCAGACGAACCAACCGGTAATCTTGATGAAAAAACCGGTAAAGAAATTACGCAGCTTTTAATAACGCTGCAAAAAGAATGGAATATTGGCCTGATTATTAGCACCCATGATAGTTACGTTGCAGATGTGATGGAGATTACATATCGGCTGCATGATGGATTAATAGAGGCGAGGGATTAGTGTTTCAACGACAATCAATTATTCAAAAAACAATGCAGGTAGGCGGTTGGACGCTGATTAGCCGCTGCTTGGGAATTGTGCGAGAAATTCTTACTGTGCGCTATATTGGGGCAAGTGCACTTTCTGATGCGTTTTTTACTGCTTGGAAAATACCCAATACACTTCGTAAGCTTTTTGCAGAAGGAGCGCTTTCTGCTGCGTTTGTCCCTGCAATTGTGCAAACAATGCGCAATGAAGGGCGGGATGAAATCAAAGGCCTGATGAGCTTAGGCTTTGTAGTATTTGAAGGAATGGTTCTTTTATTGTGCGCAGTTGGAATGTATTTTGCGCAACCAGTAATTGCACTCATTGCGCCGGGATTTTCGCATGAGCAAATAGTTGCGGGTGCACAATTTTTACGTATTTTAATGCCATTTATTTTTTTAATCTCAACCAGCGCTTTACTTGCAGGGCCATTGCAGGCAGTGGGTAAATTTTTTGCACCTGCGGCAGGGCCGATTTTTCTAAACGTCTGTTATATTGCGGGTTTGCTTATTTGTTTGAAGTATCGGCTGCCCATTACGGCGCTTTGTTGGTTTATTTTGTGTGGTGGCGTTGTGCAATTGATAGTTCATATCATTGCGTATATGCGATTGAACATCGGCTTTGGCCTCTGTACGCAGGAAGATCTGAAAAAATTTGGCTATGTATTGGTGCGGTTTATTCCCTGCTTTTTAAGTATGGGGGTAATGGAAGTGGGTATTTTTATTGATACCAGTTTTGCATCGTTACTCTCAAAGGGATCAGTTTCACTTTTAAGTTACGCAAATCGATTTATGGGAATTCCATTGGGTGTTTTTGGCGTTGCGCTTTCTACTATCCTCTTTCCCTATTTTTCTCGGGTAAGTACGTATGCGCCGAAGCGATTGGGATTTTATTTACTTGAGGCCACTAAGCTGGTTGGGTGGGTAACGCTGCCGGTAGCGTTTGCAATGATGCTTCTCTCTCAAAAGATTTTCATTACGCTTTTTGTATCTGATAAGTTTTCTTTGGCACAAGCAGAGCAGGCAGGTACCATTTTAGTAGTAGTACTGGGAGGGCTTTTTTTCTTTGCGATAAATAAAATACTGCTGAACGTCTATTACTCTCTGCATCATACGGTTATCCCTGCATTGATTGCAGTTGGATCAGTTATAACAAATACGTTTTTAAACTGGCTCTTTATCGACTATCTACAAGCAGTGGGGCTTGCCTTGGCGACTGCGATAGCAGCATGCTTGCAAACGCTTTTTTTGTATGGCGCATTGCATCACTACATACAGTTACACCTTTATTTTCCTAATTTAGTGCTTTTTTTTATAAGATATTTTGCACAATTGGCAGTAATAGGCTTCGCCTTTATTCTGATATATCACGCAATTATTTTTGGACTCGTATACTGCTCAGCACCTTTTTTTATTACTTCATTCGGTTTTTGGCTTTGGGTAGGGCCATTGTGCCTACTCTTTATGCTTACGCTCTATATCACTCGTTCATGGTTTGGCATTCGAATTTTATTTTTGGAGAAAGATTAATGAAAGAGCAGATTTCTGCGGGAATTATCACCTTTCGAATGAAGGGCGATAGTCCTGAGTATCTTTTATTGCATTATCCACACGGCCATTGGGATTTTCCAAAGGGCAAGCTTGAAAGCGAAGAATCATTGCAGCAGGCAGCACTGCGAGAGTTGCAAGAAGAGACTGGCCTTTCAGCGCAATTGATTGAGGGTTTTGAAAGCAGTGTTGATTACATTTTTAAGCATGACGAGCAGCTGATCAAAAAGACGGTGGTATTTTTTGTAGGACTGGCATTTGAGGGCCAAATAACACTTTCTCATGAGCACATTGGCTTTGAATGGCTTTCCTATCGGGATGCCCTGGAGCGATTGACGTTCGATAATGCAAAACAGCTTCTCAAAGAAGCTCAAATCTTTTTAGAGCATAAAAAAACCGGCCAATAAAAGCCGGTTTTTTTTTAACTTGGTTGCGGGGGTTGGATTTGAACCAACGACCTTTGGGTTATGAGCCCAACGAGCTACCAAACTGCTCTACCCCGCGCCGTATATTTCTTGTTAGATAATTTAAAGGTTATCCTTTTTTTGAACTTTGTCAAAGAAAGTGCCGGATTTAAAGGAAGATGTTGTGGCGATTGAGGTTCCATGGCCATACGCATCAAAATACCCAGCATGATAATATGCGATATAAAGCAGTGGGCGCTTCCATTGGATTGCTCGCAATCGCGCGGCCAATACCATTAATATTTGAAAATGGGGCATAAACCAAGAGTCATTGGCGGTTACCATTAGAGTGTTCGGAGTTGAATCATCGGGCCAATGAGTGCAATAAAAATCAGAGCAAATATATGGGGTGAAAGAATCGATATCGGGAATAGTGAGCTGTATGCGTGGCTTTTCAGACCGGCAGATAGCAGCGCTTTTTTGAAAATAAAGTTGATCGCAGAGGCGTTCATTGAGGGTGGCCCGTTCGGCAAATGGAATAGCATGTCGCTTATCATATCGTTGCAAAAAAAGTCCGTTATGGTACCAATAGAGGCAGTTATAATATCGATTTTTTTCTTGGGCGAAGGATCCTATTATCAGATTTTCAATGGAGTGGTTTTTCAGCCAATCAAGAGTCGGTGCGTTTGAAAGCGCGCTCCCATTCCAGGATGATTCAGGCATAATTACGAGTTTTAATTGCGGGAGCTTTTTGTAGAGCTGGTCAAGCTCATGGTATATAACAACTTGTCCCGTATTTAAGGAAAATGATCCGGGTAGACTCAGGGGTAAATGCCCTACTTTTGAAAGCCATGCGGGAGGCTTTGATTCTGGCTGGTTGAGCGAAAACAATATCCAGGGGGCAATCGCAAGAGGGAAAGCAATAATACCCACTCTTTTGGCATGAGCTTGTGTAAAATAAAAGCTGATTAATGAAGTAATGATGCAATACCATAAAAGAACTAATGAATAGGGCACATACGAAAGTGGCGCAAGAGCCCTGGGCTCATATGCCATTGGTAAAAGTGGGCTAAAAAAGGGCACTCCTTCCATTTGTCCAAAGGGGCACAAGAAAATAAGCTCTAAAGAAAGCAGAAATAGCCACAGCGAAATCGTCCAAAAAACTAATCGCGCATTGATATTTGCGGTCTGTTTTAAGAATAGTTTTGTGATGAAAAGCCATATAAAAAAGGAGCCGCTTACGTATGCGGAAAAAAACCAGGGCCCAATGAGCTTCATCCATAATGGGCCAGATGCCATTGTAATGAGTGCTCCATAGATCGGCAAAAGGTGTATGGCAGTAATAATAGAGCTCCATATCGAGAGCGAAAAAGTACTGTTTTTTTGTATGCCAAAAAATAAAAAAACGGGAAAGAGCCATTCAAGTGGCCACGTACTGGGAAGAAAAAAAGGAAGAAGGTAGCTGATTGCTGCAAAAAATAAATACATGAGGGTATTTTACAGTAATTTATTTTTTTGCATAAATAAGGCTCCGGAGATTCCAGAGCCTTATTATAACGCCTCCTATTGTGCGGCGCGTGAAAACTATTTAGTTTCTGCGGCGACGTCCGCGAACTCTTCTTACTTTTTTTGTTGCCGTTTCAGACGCTTCATTAACATTTTTCATTTTGCGCCTAAAGCGTTTGCGGTATGTAATAATTGGAGCGCGTTGAGCTTGGATTTCTAGATCCTTGCTTTGAATTCCGCGAGTGAAAAAGCCTCGTTTTACTAATGTTACTGACGGATTATCACCGCTTTGATCAGCAAAAATTACTTTAGTTTTGCTTTTTTGTTTTTCAGGGCCTGAAAGAATTACCACATAGCCTGATGGTTTAACCGTAATGCGAGTTGATTTTCCATCAGCAATCGAAGTTCCTTTTCCCGTTGAGTCGCACGAATCAACGATGCGAGCGATTCCGCCTGATTGATTTTCGATGTTAACTGAAAAAGTAACCTCTTTTTGAGAAAAACCTTCAGCAGAAAAGTTTTTTGGATTTAACGTTACTGCTGGATTGTGGTTTTTATAGTTTTTGCTATAAAACTTTACTTTTCGTGTAGACTTTTGGCCTTCTGGTCCGGCTTTAACAGTTATTTCGGCGCCACGTTGAGTAATCAAAAGGCGAAGAGATTGATGATTTTCAAGTTCAGTTTTGCGTGACGCCCCACGTACACCTTTAGTGCTTTTAAAATCAGCAACCCCACCAGAATGGTTGGTCAGCGTTACGTTATAATTACGAAAGCAATCACTGCGAGATGCAAAAAGCTGCGTAGTGCAGAGTAGTGCAGCAATAAGTACCTGTATGATTCGTTTCATTGTCTCCCCCTTTAATAGGATATATGCATTTTAAGCGTGATCATTACTATCTACAGATATAATACCAATAGAAAACATGAACGTGCAATGGTTTGGAGCATAAATGTGAAATTAGTTTCGGCAGTTTTTACTTTTTATTTCGGGAGTATGAGGAGTTATTGGGCTTTGATTGAAAATTCATTTAGAAATGTTTTGCAGCAAAACTGTTGCCGATGCGATAGTGCGGGTATGCGTCAGGGATGCGAGCGGGCTGTATGGGGCCTCTGAAAAGCCTAAAAGCTGCCAATCAATCTGCAATTGCGGCGCTCCATTGCGATTATGCGTGAGCGTGAGGCCGCGGCAGCAGGTTAAGAATGGGATATAGTTTTTTGGATTAGTGCTATTAAATGCTTTAAAAAAAGCTTCTCGGAGTGCAAAGCGCACGGCAAATCGCTGTGCGCTGAGCAATTTATTTTTTTTGCAGTACTCAATTTCAGGCATACTCAGGAGTTTGAGCAATTGTTGATCTGGGTAGTTATACCAAGAATTGAATCGTTCTATTTCTACCGAGTCTATGCCGAGTCCTGCAATCATATGCTTCTTATTTTAAAATGATAAATACAAACACGCTTAATAATGCCGCAAAAAAACACCATACGGAAGTGAGTGCTACTTTATAAAAGAGTAATGTTGCTACGTAAGAAATTCCCAGCACTACCCCCATAATCCACATATGCGCAATTGAGCTGATAAAAAAGGGAGCAAGTGTGGCAAAAAGATAGAGGGCGCTTCCGGGCAGCCAGAGCCAACTTGGAAGATCAGCGCGATATGCAATATGGCTGCAGGTAATCGCAGCTTGCGGCGTGGTTACAAAAAAAGCAGCGATTGCAATGCAACTGGTTATAATTCCTGCAAATAATGGAAGCCTCAGATTGAGTTTTTCTTTAGCGGTTGGCGCCATTTGCGTGATTGCGAGCGCAGGCCAATTGGGCCATACGATATACACAAACGTTAAATAGGCATAAATAGCCATTTGAGCCGGCTGGCCAGCCATAAGTGATTGCCAAATTGTCCCTTCAATAAACTGTTGAATTGAAAACAGTATGGGAATCATGGCAAATAAGCGCTGTTTTTCTTTTGCGCGAGTGAGTGCGGCGATTCCGCAGAGTAGAAGTACCGCGGAAGCGGTAAAGCTAGCAGTAGCTGAAAAACACATAATGCATCCTTTTTTTTAATATGCAGAAGATAGTGTGCAGCTTAAAAAGAGTGAGTTTCAAAATCAATAATTGCTTCGTTGTTGCTCTAAATAACGATCCAGTGAGCGATACATAATTGCTTCTTGAATGTGGGGCGCATCAATATCTTTTGATTGGGCCATATCCGCAATCGTACGAGCAACTTTTAGAATTTTGTGATATCCACGCATACTTAAATTAAGCTTTTCAAATGCCTGCTTGATAATGGATTCAGCTGCATCAGTTAAAGTGCAGTGTTTTTCAACCATATCTGCTGGAAGTGCATTGTTAGAGCAGCCCTTTCCATTACGCTCGGTTTGAATTGCAATGGCTGGAGCAATTTGATCAAGTAATTCGGCAGAGCTTTCAGTTTGTTCCTCTTTTGAGGCAATGGTATCGTATTCAATTGAAGGCACGTGGATTTGCAGATCCACTCGATCAAGCAATGGCCCTGAAAGTTTATTTAAGTATTTCGTGATTTGCTGTTTTGAGCAGTAGCATGTTCGTTTTTTATCGCCAAGAAATCCACATGGGCACGGATTAAGTGCTGCTACTAATAATACGGATGCTGGAAAAGTAATTGATTGTTGCACTCGCGCAATAGACACCGTTTTATTTTCAAGCGGTTGGCGCAATGCTTCCAAAGTATCTCGCTTAAATTCAGTCAGTTCATCTAGAAAGAGAATGCCATTATGAGACAGGCTGATTTCCCCGGGTTGTGGAAATGATCCTCCGCCAATAAGGCCTGCTTGGGAGATTGAATGATGGGGATTTCTGAATGGCCGTTGCAATACAAGGGGCTGATTTCCCAGCTTTCCACTAATGGAATAAATTTTACTGGTTTCAAGTAGCTCATGAAAATTCATTTGCGGCATAATGGTTGGCAATCGTTTTGCCAGCATTGTTTTGCCGGATCCGGGAGGACCAATAAATAAAATATTATGACGTCCTGCTGCTGCAATTTGCAATGCCCGTTTTGCCTGCGCTTGCCCTTTTACTTGTGCAAAATCAACGCTTGTTTTTAACTGCTCATTGGTAACAAGCGCCTTAATATTGCATT
This sequence comes from Candidatus Babelota bacterium, assembly GCA_029262555.1. Classification (GTDB taxonomy): domain Bacteria; phylum Babelota; class Babeliae; order Babelales; family Vermiphilaceae; genus JAJCZB01. The sequence continues at coordinate 65,562 of JAJCZE010000017.1, forward strand.
GTGTTGGCGCGATTGGCTTTTCTGCACGAAGATATGCGATGAGATCAGTCAAATGAGAGACGCCGATAATATCTAAATCTTTAATAAGTGCGGCTTCATTGCTATTTGCTTGAGGTAGGATTACTCGTTTTTTGCCCAGCTTTGATGCATCATATGCAATCGGAAGTGCCCCTTTTATAAATCGAATGCTCCCATCCAAAGATAGTTCACCCAAAAAAATTGTCTCGTTTAAAAACGTAGTATCAATTTCAATGAGCCCCATAGCTTTTAAAATGCCGATTGCGATAGGCATATCAAAAAGAGTGCCTTCTTTTTTCAAATCAGCGGGCGCTAAATTAACGGTGATCTTTTTTGCAGGCAATGAAAAGCCACAATTTTTTAATGCAGCCAAAATACGCTTACTACTTTCTCGAATAGCAGCATCAGGAAGGCCAACAATATAAAAATTAACAAGACCAAATGAGATATCTACTTCTACTTCTACTAACTGTGCGTTAACGCCGATCGTAGCGGCGGAAAAAACTTTTGAATGCATGCTGATGCTCTGATGTTTGTGAGTTGTATAGAGATGCGAGGTGTTATAAGGCGTGGCAGATCAGATAAAAAACGATGTGATAACCATCCATAAATGCGCATACTATAGGGATTTACTTACTTTGCAGCGTAAAGAAAATAGAAGCGCTCGTCAAAATATTTTGTTTCTGCGCCATTGGAGTGGCGATTTTTCTAAATATTCGTACACTATAGAGCAACACATCACAACCGATTTATTCAGTAACGGGGAGTTTTATGTTCTATCGGTGGTTATTACTCGCATTATTATGCATTTCACAATCACTTCATCCTGCAATTACGTTAAAAGGCGATGAGGCTGCTGCCGATGGAGATACTTTTTCTTTTGACGTGCAGCAAGCTGCAATTTCTATAATACCAGAAATGGCTGGCACAAATGTATTTGTTGCAGCAGCTCCTTCTGCGGGTGGATCAGACGTTGTAAAAGAGTTTGCGCTTTCTAAAGTATCTCGTAGTACGGATGAGTTTATTGCGCTTGCACCGCAAACTACGACTGTGAATTTTTCAAAAGATGTAGGTAATCCGCTTTATGATCAGGGCATTGCATACATGAAGATTTTTGATGGAGAAGAAACTATTTTGTCTGGCGCTAAAGAGCGGCCAGTAGTGGTATTAGAAAACGATAAAACCACAATCTATATGCTGAATAATTTTACTGATACCGGTAATAATATTTCAGTACTTTCTTTTCAAAAAAACGATATCCCATCAAGTGCACTTATTGTAACTCATAACGTTCCCGATGCTACAGCTGCATTAACGAGCGGCGTTGTTCAAATTGCAACAACAAATCCTTATGTGTTTGCAGCGGTGGGTGCAAATGGTGGATCATTTGGCGATGTTGGGAGTGGTATTGCGCTTGGCATTATTGGTCAAGTTGGAGATTTTACTGGTCCGCTTTTAATTGATGCACCAACGGGAGAGGTTTCTCGATCGACGGGAAATCGTGCACTTGCATTGGACGTCACTTCAGATGAATTAAAAATTGGTGCAGATTTAGCATCACTGGGTACGGTTGTTGATATGGTGTGGCATAGAAATGTTGGGCGTTTATATATTGCGTTGCAAGCAACTGGCGGTGCTGCGGGTACTGATGGTGCACGATCAATTGTAGTTGCACGTCTTGGAACGAGTAACGAATTGATTTTTGAGCCAATCGCGCCAACCTCTGCAATCAGTGGAACTGATAAAATAATTGGAGCGGTCGGCGCTGGGGTTTCAGTCACTGCAGATAAAGTGCGCGCGATGTACACTTCAACGGCGTTGCCTTATTTAGTTGTTAAGGGTGACGTTGGGGCGCCTTCTGCAACACAAAAAACTGTGTATGCATTGCCGCTTGTAACTGGAAGTGGAACGGTATCATTGAATGGGACTATTGCTGCAAAAGATGCACAAGTAACCAATAATATCATTCTAAATACAGAGCGTTTTATAGATCATATTGTGCTTGATCCAGCGGATACCGATTCAAAAATGCCACTTAATACCGATGCTGCTACGATGGTTGGTGCGGGTGATATTTTGAATGGTGATATTACTGATATCTACGTATATGGAGACACGGTATTTGCAACTGTTCAAACTGCAGATGCGGGGCACATTCCTGGAGTATTTTATTCGCAAGCTCTCTTTGCACAAGATGGAAAAATTAAAGGGTGGACAATTTGGCGACGTGCCGTTGGGCTTTCTGACGCAACGCAATCTACGTTTCTTGATCAAGCAACGGGGCAATTTTATACCATCTCAGAAAATGATTCATCAGCACTGAAAGTAGTAAAGCGAACTGAGTGGAATGAAGGCGATCCTGATAGTATTTTTCCATTAACGCAAATAATGGATTCTTATTTTGCGCAGCCTCAAGCGGGCGTACAGGGGATTCATGATTTTGTAGTTACGTCTGGCGCACTAGGCACATCAACTCCCGGACTTTTAGATATTTCATTATTGGTAGCAACAGGATATAAGCGAATCTTATTAGCGCAAACGAGTCGTATTTCTGCGGGCGCAGTAATACCAATTCAAGATGGCGCATTCGGGCCACTCTCTTCGTATGATGATGGAACGATAACCGATACGTTCCCAACTTCTGGATCACGCGTAGTTGGAATCTCTGGCGGAGCATTGGATGATATTGGTCCGATTGTAGCGGCAGAAATTGGAGTAGATGGAACGAATGGTTGGTTGTTTGTGGGCGGTAGCAATGGTGTTGCCGTGCTTTCAAATCCAGATGGATCTGGATGGGATCAGGCAACAGAGCTTTCTGACGGATTACTTGGACTTACTTCGGGAATGTCCTTCAAAGCAGTCGGTGAATTTTCTCAAGTGCGCAAATTGATCTATGACGATAATTATTTATACGTAATTACTCAAAGCGAAATCACGCGCATTGACTTAACGTCTGGCACTCCTGGATTAGGCACAATTTCTGCGACCGTTGTAGCCACGATTGAAAATGTGGGATCAACAGGAGTTGACGGTGCATTTTTGGATGCGATTGTTTCTGAAAAGTTATTATTGGTTGCTACTAATGGTGGCCTGTTTAGGCTCGCAGATGGATTAGATGTTCGAATCGTTGATACCAATTCAGTTTCGTTTGAAAAACTTGATACGCCAGAGGGAATAGGCCCAGTGCGGCAACTTTTTGCAATCACTTCTACTGGCCGCGCGCAAGATATCGCACGTTCAACGGGCGGTGGCATGTTGTATACATTGAGTGCGTTTCGAGGTAAAAATCAGGCACAACTCCATCGCTTTGATGTAGCGAGTGTGATTGGCGATTCAATTGGTGATACTACAGTGCAGCGAGTTCGGGATTTATACGTTGAGGGGATTGCATCATATTTTGCAAGCTTTGGACTCTTTAAAAGTATTTTTGCAACGGATGGCACGCTTTTTTATGGCGCGCAAGGCGCAATGCAAGATATTGATTCGCAATTAACGGTGCTTGCTTCTCGAATGGGAAATGTGCATACCGGAAGCAATTTTGTAAATAACTTACTTATTCCTGCAGGCTTAGATGACACTACCTTACTTGCGGGTATGATTCAAAATTCAGCGACGGGCACGTGGATTTTAGCAGGCGATGCAGGCTTGCGTGCAAATGAATAACAGTGAACAACGGGAAAGTTTTTAAAATGATAGCAAAACGATTACTTCTTTTTTTAGCGCTCTGTATTCCAGCTACAGCGCAGGGAATGAATTTACTTCGGCCGTATGATTCTTTATTGCGGCCAGACTATTCGCATGATTATCGCGTGCAAACACTTTTTGTTGGTGAAACAGGCATTGCCGATAGAGCATATTCTCGAGAATGCAGTACCAATGCATTGCGCATCTGGAATAATGATCAAAATGCACTCACCATGCTTGATGGATTTGCATCCGATACAGATATTGGCAAAAAGCGAATCGAAATCGATGCAAGCGATGATGGTACGCGGGGCCATTTTTGCGTTGATGGTGATTTAAAGAATTACTTTTCCGGCATTTTTGGTGCACGATTTTTCTTTAGAGATGATTGGTCTTTCAGTATGTATCTTCCACTGTATTCCATGGCATTGAAAAATGTATGCTGGACGGATAAAACAAACGATGTCAGTGATGAAGATCTGCGTGTAAAAGAGCTTCTTACTGATAACTTTTTTGAAAATGTATGCAATCTTGGCTGTGATCTTGATCTGTGTGGCTGGAGCCGCACGGGAGTTGGGGACCTTACTTTTATGATGGATTGGTCTCGCAATTTTGTACAAGCAAAGCCGATGCTTAAAAATGTACGCTTAAATTGGCGACTTGGCCTTGGCGTGCCGACTGGTTTGCGCCAAGATGAAGATAAGCTGTTTGCTTTTCCGTATGGATATGATGGAGCATTTAGTTTACCATTTGGCCTTGGGCTGGATTTATATTTTGATTTTTATGTACGTGCTGGGTTTGATGTACAGCTTACGCATGTATTTGGAAATACGCGCACTCGCCGATTCAAAACAAGCGAATGCCAAACTGATTTGCTGTTCTTGCAAAAAGGATCAGTATATAAAGATTTTGGATTAACGCAGCAATTTAATTTGTATGCGCAGCTGTATAAACCGCGCAATATAGGATTTTCATTCTTGCTTGGGTATCAATACCTCAAACATGGTGCTGATGAGCTTGGATTGCCATGTGGATCGCCACACTCACAAGCTACAGCTAATTCAGCCGAATCATTAAAAGAGTGGACGGTGCATCAAATCATTGTACGTGCTGATTATGATATTGGTAGCCATTGGGATGAGCCATCGATTTATCCACGGCTTTTTGTTTATGCGCAATTACCATTTAATGGTAAACGCGTGGCAGCAACGAGTAATGTTGGACTTTCTTTCAGTCTTGATTTCTAAGCTCTTTATTTGCTCAATATTCTCTTCTATTGATTTTACACCATCTTTTTTAATAGTATTTCTATAAGTAAATATTATTTCAGGGGGATGGGTGATGAAAAGGGTTATAAAAAAGATCCTTCTTGTATGCGTATTTTCTACGCAACTGCTTTCTTTGCGCGCAGCAGGTGGGTTTAATCTTCCTGATTTGAGTGTTGATGGCAAAAATTTGTATGAAATGATTGGTCTTGATCAGGCTGAATATGAACGCCGTCGTACTACTGCGATGCAAGGCGTTGATACTATGGATTACGATGCCATAGTTGCAGGGTTAGAATCTATTTCGAGCGCAAAAAAACTCCTTTCTGAGTTGCAAAAAGCAAAAACTGTATATGACCAACTATCTGGCGATGATACGGGTGCAGCAGCATCGCTTTTGGGATTAACCCCAGCTCAGGCACAAGAAAAATTATATATGTATGAAAATTTTTTATATCAAGCGCGTGAATTGATTAAGCAAGAGCGCTATAAGGGGCAATTTGATACGTGGGCAAAACAAGAAATCAGTTCTAAATGTAAGCGAGCTCAGCGGGATGTTCGCAAAGAAATAGATAAAATTGAGCAAGAAAAGAAATTTTATCCTGCAGAGCAGACTTCTCGATTGCAAAAGCAGATCGATAAAGCAAAAGCTAAATTGCGCAAGCTTGCAGAGGGTTGTACATTTTTAATGGATCCAAAGTTTCGTGCACAATATGATGCTGAGCTAAAAACTACTCATCCTTCTTCCAGGGCATTTGAGAATGTAAAAGATGCGGTTGAATCCAGCATGCGATTGGCAGGTACGGGCACGCGAATTAAATTGAATGCGATCATTGGAGATATTTTAAGTAGAGAACTTCAAATTCCTGATGCTGCTACCAAGCTTTTTAATCAAGATCTTGAATTGACTGATATTCGCGTTCTTCCCAAGCCGCAAGGGGAAGACATTAAGTATTACGTTGGGTTTACCGGTACGACCACTTTTAATACATTCTCGCTTGCAGTAAATGTGTATGTTATTTGGGACATCTATAATAAAATGCGTTTTAGTATTGGTATTGAAACGCCCGATAACTATCGCCTTACTAATATGTTTCCAAAATTGCGCGCTTTAAATTGGATGCAGTTTCCAAAAGGGAAATTTGTAGCCGCCAATTTCAAAGGCACTGATATTGATGGCTACTCGTTTGAAAAAGGATTTAATTTCGTCGGGCAATGGGATTTCTTTCTTTCAGGCCCACTTTCATTTATGAAAAAATTAGCATCATCTGCACCACAAATTCCAGGCCTTAACTTTAAGGCTGAGCCGGTGAGGATTGATGTAGTGATACCAAAATGGAATCTATTGCGGGCAGAGGCAAAAGCAACAATTCCACTGGAAATTGGCGTTGATTTCACTAAAATCACTAAACTTCCAAAAGCATTTACGAGCGTTATCAATGGTATACACCTGACTGAGCTTGCCATGAAAATTAGCCCATCAGCACCAACGCTTGAGCGCCAACAAAGTGAATTGCAGCGACTTGAAGATCTTCGCGATACTACAAAAATGCTTTCTGAGCGTAATTCTGAGGCCAAACACTTAAAAGATGCGTATGAACAAGCAGAAAAAAAATATGAGTCAGAAAAAAGGCGAGTTGGGGGCATTGAAAAAGATAAAGCAAAAGCTGCTGATAAAAAAGCAGAGCGAAGACAGCAAGAACGAGGGCGTCAGCCCACTGAGCCCATTGCCCAACGCGCAGGCATGCCAGGTAAGACATATAGAGAAGGTGTAACTCAGGCTGTGCGAGATGCTGCACCAGGCGGAGCGCAGCAAAAAGCGCTGCTTTCACAATTTGAAAAATTTGGATTCACTGCTCAAATGCAAGGCATTGCAGAATTAAAATTGGGTACGCAGTCTGATCCACTTCGATTGATCGCTTCTGGATTAGTGCAGCCACCAGGATTAAAGCATCCGCAAGGATTTCTCTCATTTGCAATGCGCCTTGATAATATGCTTGAATTTGGCTGGTTAGCGCTTGGCAATGTAACATTCGTTATAGATATGGATGTTGCTGCAGTACAGGCTTTAATTGCATTAGGCATTCCAATCTCAGGCATATCCCTTTTTGGTCAGGTTGATCTTGGAAAGCCGGGCGAATCACGCGCTTCATTAAAAGGGGGCGGTGGGATTAGTATTACCGCGAAAAAACCGATTGATGTGTTGATACTTGAACTCTCAGGAGAGAATATTCGCCCAACAGACTTTGCACGATTTGTAGGGTACCAACTCATGAAGTCGCAGTCTGTGAGTAGGGGCGTAGGCACACTTTCAGAAAAAGGTGCTCAACTTTATAATCGAATATTTCCAAAATCAGGCGGTGCGCCCTCACTTTCATTACCGGAGCTGATTTTTCATAAAGTATGGGGATACGCTGCATTAGGATCAGCAACGATTGGAAAGCAAACGTATCGATCTGGGCTGGGCCTGCAAGTTGAGCTTGAGCTGATGAAACAAAAAGCGGGGATGAAGATCTTTATTGCCGATCAAGAAAAAGGGTATTCAATTGAAGGATTTGGCTATGGGCCGCCATTGAGCTTAAGCATTAAAGGACGCGATCTTATTAAAATGTATAGTGCGCAAGATCCTGCCAAGGGGCCATATATTACCTGGAACTTTAATCCAAAGGCATTATTTAGCAGCTCATCGAAAGCGTCTCGATTACAAACAGCGCAAGCGCGCGCGGGTGCACTGAAAGATGATCTTATTCAAGGTGCGTTAAGCTTGGATGCAGTACTTGAATTGCCGATGATGGGATTAAAGCAAAAAGCGAAATTTAAGTGGGCCGGATACACCATCGATGCTGATTTTGAAACAGAGCTTGGCGGATATACAGTAATACTTGGTATAAAAATGAATACGCGTGGAGATGAAATAGATGAAGGTGCGTTTGTTGGGAAATTAAATGAAGTGCGAGCGATTCTATCGCAAAAAGATTCAGCTGATTCACAAATGCTCGCTGCAAGCATGTTATTGCATGCGGCAGAAGATAAGCCAACGCAGCTTGGGTTGGCATTAATAGCTCAGGCAAAAACGTTAGCTGACTTGGCAAAAGCAAAGCCTGCTGATGATCGTGGCATACGGCAGCGTGCATCTGATGTTGTTGAAAAAACAAAAATGGCATATTCGCAACAAGGGATTCGTGGAGTTGCAGGCGCTGCATTTGAGAGGGCGCCACAAGCTACTCGGGAAGAGCAAATCAAGGCAATGAATCTTTTTAAAGAAGCTAATACAAAAGCAGAATTTGAAGCGTTGCAGCTACAAGCAGAAAAGGCTGGCATTGATATCGATAGCTCTTTGACAGCAGAGCATAATGCAGTGGGAATCGCTTCAGATTTAACTGAGAGAAGAAAGGCGGTATCTCAATTTAAAGCAGCTCTGAATGATCAACTTGCAGAAAGAAAGCCAGACGTTGGATTGCAAAATTGGCAGGGAATGCTCGTTAAGTTTGGATTTAAGAATGTAAATAAATTAGCACATCAAATTAGTGAGCAATTGGTACCGTATCTTAATCGTTTGAAAGAATCCTATATCAAGCAAATTGAAGCGGTTGACGCAAAAGCAAAACGATGGGAAGCGGGCGATATTGATACTACAAAAGAAAAAGAATCAATTGCGCGTCGAGAGGCAAAGATAGCGCAGATGAAAGAAATCTGCAGCAAGCGATCACGAACTTCGCAAGTTGCGTGCCAATCTAGAATTAAATTTGAGCAAAGTAAGCTACTTAAAGACAAAGCAATCCTTGCAGCATTTATTGAATCAAAAGTAAGCAAGAATGCAAAACGAATGGCTGCGATCGGGTATCGTAAATCACAAGCAGGAAAGGCATTAAAGGCTGTGGGCGAAAAGGGATTAACTGCAGTAACGGCCACAATGCAAGCGATTGCAAAAGGGATAGATATTTTAAATATCACAGAAATCTTAGGGCAATATAGCTATCGCGATATGGTGAATTTACGATTGCCACGATTGATTAAATTGGTAGCTGAACTGAATATGATGGATATGAAAATTCCAATAGTGCTACAAAATTTACAGTTTGATTTTCGTAATCCAGTGCGATCTGTGCGCGCTATTGCGCATGCAATATTTGATTCAACGCAAAAATCAATGGAAAAAGAATTATTAAAAAATATGCCGTCTGAAATGCAGGAATTACTGCATGAAGCTGTTGGCGGATAGGGGGAAGGTATGAAAAAAAGAATGAGTAGCATCTTACTTTTGACATGTATTGCATTGAGTGTATTGAATCTTGGGGCAGTTACACACTATCAAACGGTGAGCACCTACCTTCCACAAGGCAAAACAATTAGTCGGCTTTCACAGCAATCGGCAATCAATGATGCTTGCAATGTTGCACAGGCTTATTTAACGAATGCACTTCGTCGAGCTCAAAATGATCAAGAAAAGAAAGATCTCGCGCAAAAAGATGCTGCGATTAAATCAGCATGCTCTGTATTGAGAAATTCAGAAAAAAGAACGGCATATCACCAACAGCTTGATACAGGATCAATAGGCGCTGCTGTAAAAGAAACGCAAGCTGCTGCAAAAATAACTGCCGGCGTAACGCATTATGAAACAGTGAATGACGGGTTGAAAAAAGTAGGACTATCTGGCACGTCAATTGGCCAAAAATCAACTCAGAGTGCCGTAGCTTCTGCCTGTAATGCGTTAAAGAATGGCATTATTGGCAAATTGCGCCAAGCAAAAGCTGGATCTGAAGAGCGAACAACGTTACTTGCAAATCAGGGTGTAGCAAGTTCTGTTTGTGCTGTACTTGAAAAAACAGCAAGTAGATCCGCATATCATGATCAGCTTGATAAGAAATCTCTCGATGAGGGTACCAGGATTGCCCAGCAAGCCACACAAAAGCGAGAGCTTGCAGAGCGTGTTAAGCTATTTGAGCAAATTGTTCGTGAAAAAGAACAGGCACTTGCGCAAGTAAATGCAGTAAACATGCCTGAGCAGCAAAAAAATGAAGCCATTACTCGAGCACAAACTGATTTAGATTTTGCAAAGAAAGCGCTTGAAGATGTTAAAGCTGGCCGTGAACCGAAAAAGCCGGGCGAAACAGATCCAAACTTTATTGAAAAAATGGGTGGATTTTTATCAGGTGAAATTAATAAGCAAAAAAAAGATGCAGACGTAAAAATACTTAATCTCGTTTCGCCTTTTTTAAATAAGATTCCTATTCCGGATGTGGCATTTAAGATATTTAATACTGACTTTGCAATGAAAAATATGCAGATTCTTCCTGGTCCTTCTGGTCCGAATATTCGTATGGCAATTGGGATTACGGGAACTACGCAAGTAAATAACTTTCCAGTACAAGCAACTATTTATATTGCGCAAATGAACGATAAGAAAATTCAATATAGCTTGGGAGTTGAGCTGCCCGAGAGTTATAAGCTGTCTGCGCTCTTTCCTGACTTTAAAAAATTAGATGTGCTTGATCTTCCAAAAGGAAAATTGGTTGCTTCTACATTTAAATATGCTGATAGGGCTGGATATTCAGTTGATGATGGGTTGAACTTTATTGCGACGATGGATCTTGCAGGGCCGCTTAAAGCATTGGGTGATCTTCGCAAACAAGCAAGCAAGTATGATTTTATCGTAGTAGATATGGCAGCTCCGATTTATCTGCAGGGAGTTATTTATAATGCAACATCTGCATCATTTAAATCGGTAGTTCCAATGCGCTTGGGAATTGATTTTGTAAAAGCCAAAAAGATTCCAGCAGGATTTTCAAAGCTATTCAATAAAATTACGACCGATGATTTCATTATAGGCGTTGTATTAAAGCCACTTGAGCAAACTATGAATGCGCAGAGTGGTATTCAGATTGTGCTTGGCACGCAGCAGACTCCTTTGCGAATCCAGGCCTTGGGCGGCGTAGACATACTGTCTGGAAAAATCAACATTGCGGGTAAAGTGCCAGATATGCTTGAGATGGGAATTATTGCCATTGGGGATGTGAAGGTTGAACTGTATTGGGATCCGGCAATTGAATCTGTGCTTGCACTCTTTGGTGTGCCGGTGAGTGGTATTGCGCTTGGTGGACGTATCGATTTAGGAAAGCCGGGAGATACGCGTGCATCATTAATGGCAAACGGAAAGCTTTCGCTTGAGGTAAAAAAACTTGCTGATTTCGTGATGGAAGTGGAGGGCAAGAATATTCAATTTGCAGAAATTGTAAGTCTTGTAACCCGTATGGCAGAAAAATCCGGTATTAAGGGCGCAACTATTCCTGCAAGCAAGTTACCAGTAATGACGATTAAAAGAGCGTATGGAAAAATGGCACCATGGGATACGGAAATTGCAGGTGAGCGAATTGGTGCAGGATTCCAGCTTGCGCTTGATGCACAACTTTTTGATAAAACGTTTGGATTTAATGTAGATATTAAGCACAAAGATTTATTATTTTCTGGATCTGGCTACATGTCTGAAATAGCAATTAAAAAAGGAAGGCAGCTTATTGTAAAACTATCAGGGCCTGGACCAGATAAGCAATATGGCACACCTGATGATGGGCCAATAGTGTCTTGCTCATTCAATGGAAAAAAACCACTTGAAGGGTCATTTACATTAGCAACAATGCTTGATATTCCACCTATCGCATTGAAAACCAAGATTGATCTTGAAGTAGCCAATAAAGCATTCAAGGCAGACTTTGAGGCTGAATATGCTGGATTTACCACAGTATTTGGCGCAACAATTGATACAAAAAACCTTATGAATATGGCGATGCGTTTTGGATTCAAAGGCGACTTTCAAGAGTTTCTTTCAAAGCAAGCAAAGCCTGCGCTTGAATCATTAAAGCGGGAAGCAAATACTAAACTTGCAAACGTGGATAAAAAAATTGGGCAACTTGCAGGCGAGCTTGAAAAGCTTAGAAAGCAACAATCTCAAGCAAAATCACAAGGCGTAAGTGCAACGCAGCGAGAAATAAATAAGACTCGCGCTACAATCAGAACCATTAATGCAAAAATTGCAGCGCTTAAAAAAGAGTGCGATAAAGCGCCCCTGATTGAAAAGGTAGTTGTTTGTCCGAAAGTTGGCGCTAAAATTACTGCTCAAGGGACGGCGCTCGCGGCTCAAGAAACGTACCTTAATACATTACTAAAGCCAGGAAAACAAGTAATAGCAGGAACGATGGATACATTAAATGCAATTAATGCGGCTACTCAAAAGGCGTCAACGGCACTTTCTGAAGCGCAACTGTTTAGAAAGGCAGTGCAGGGAACTCTTACCGGGTTGATCAAAGCGATAGATCTTGTGGGCAAAGGAGCAAACATCTTTAAAGTTACCGAAGCTGTTGGTGAATTCCATGCGCAGGAACTATGGGATGGAAAGTTTCCAAAATTAACAAGCTTGAAGGCGGAAGTGAATATTCCAGATCTGCCGGGTGTTGCAGTGAGTCTTTCAAACCTACAGTTTGATTTTAAAAATCCTGCAAAAAGTGCTGCTGATATTGCATTAAAACTTGTTAAAGGCGTCCAAATTAAAATGTAGTAATTATGCTACCGGCATATCATACATACGCTTTTTTGCCTCTTGTGCAAGTATGGTAGTAAGCAAGCATGAAGCTTTTGATTCAAGAAATGATTCTTGTTCCTCAAGTTCAAGGAGCATTACATTTTTTGCGGTGATATCGGCTTTGATTTTTTGATAAAATGCAAGATCGATATCAGTGCCATGCAGTTCAATAAAATAGCGATATCGATGGAGTAAAGACCAATACAAATCATCAAGATCATTCAGGTCGCCAATAATATTATACTCCATCAACGTAGCCAGTTGCTGTGAAAGCGTTTTAACTGATTCCCATGATTTTTCTGCTTCATGCGGGCTCCATACTAATTTGCTTAATCCAACTTCTAAGAATCGTACGAGCGTTTGGCGCAATAGTTCAGTGGTAACTTCTTGCGTAGTCGCTGCAAATACGCGTTGCGAAAGATCGTCTAAAAAAAGTCGAGGATTTTGCTTACAGGTATCAAAATCTTGCGTGAATTTATTAAACACTAAATGAGAAATAGTGCGCTCCATGCGCTCGAGCATGTCTAAATCACCTGAAAGCAAAAGTGTGCCGGATGATTCAAGTTGATAGCTATTTAAATAATGCTTCAGCGTATCAGGCATGCTTGCCACAAGATTAGAAAATACGTATGAGTTAACGTATTCAGAGCCTTTTAATAGTTTTGAAAATAAACTTAAAACGTTTTGCGCATATTCGGGAGTTTGTTTGGTATGAGTGCCATGTTGTAAAAGCTGTAAAAGGTATCCAAAATTGTTGGGCAAAATATCTTGCCGATATTGAGGGCTTTGTAGATCACGTTGAATCGTTGCCAGCAAGTGCGGTGTTTGCGGTTCAGGATTAGTTTCTGACGGATGTGCAATAGTATACGGCTCTTTAGTGATCACTGCAGTGTTATCATCGTTTACTACAAGCGCAGGCTCTTGTGAGACGGTAGTTGAGTAGTGCGTTTCTTGCTTTTGTTGTTTTTTTCTTAACCGTGCATTAAGTGGTGTGGTTAATGTGCAGAATGCTAGGAATAATGTCATAAAGAGCGTCTGAGTGGTCATTCGTTTCATTTGCGTCCCCTTTGTGATACAGTGATATCGAAAAAAGTATCTTTATGGTATCACGAAACGTTTTTATTCTTCAATAAAAATGCAAAACTGCACGATGTTACAAACCTGATCGGGGATGTTGGATGGCACTGTATTCGTATGAAGCATTTTCAAAAGACGGAAAAAAAGTAAAAGGTGTCATTGATGCCACATCGCAAGCAGTCGTACGAGAACAGTTGGTACGTCAGGAGCTGTATCCCATTACCATTTATTTAGCCACAGAAGAATCGCGTCTTAATTTTTTTCAGCGCCTTATGCAGGGCAACGTTACACTAAAAGAAAAAATTCTTTTTACCAAACAGCTTTCCGTTTTATTGAAATCAGGTGTGCCATTGTTGCAATCGCTTGAATTATTGGTTGATCAATTTAAAGGGCGGCTTCATTCTGTTTTGATTCAGATTAAGGATGAAGTAAAAGAGGGTAAACCATTAGCAGATGCAATGGGGCAATATCCAAAAATATTTGACACTATTTACGTACAGCTTGTTCGTGCGGGAGAGGCGAGCGGTAAGCTCGATGAAATTCTTTTACGTCTTACTGAATTTTTAGAACGAACGGCACAAATTAAAAGCAGAATTCGCAGCGCAATGCAATATCCAATTGTGCAAATGGTAATTGCAGTGGGTGTTGTGCTTCTTTTACTTACGGCTGTAGTTCCTCAATTAGAAGGGCTTTTTGAGGCACAGGGTGATAATCTTCCAACAACTACCAAAATAATGTTGGCTGTTTCTGAAGTGGTTCAATCATACTTTTTAGTTGTAATTGCAGTTATTGGTATCATTGCAGCCGCATTTATTTATTGGAAAAACACTCAATCAGGGAAAATACTTCTTGATAAGCTGAAATTAAAACTGCCTGCAATTAAATTTGTAACGCGGACGAATGCAGTAGTGCAATTTTGTTATACATTGGGACTGCTGATTGAAAGCGGCGTAAATTTAGCAGAAGCGTTAGATATTGTAGTAAAAATCATTGATAATAGTGTGTTGCGGCAAGCGTTGGTCGAGGCGCGAGATAAAATTATCAAACAAGGTAAGATAGCCCAATATTTGAAAGAAACCGGAGTTTTTCCACCCATTGCAATATACTTAATTCAAACGGGTGAGGAAACAGGGCAACTCGGGCAGATGCTTTTGCTTGTAGCTCAAAACTATGAAGCAGATTTAGGGGAAATGATCGATCGGGCAACGGGGCTTATCAGCCCAATTATGCTTATATTTATGGCATTAGTAGTAGGATTTATTATCATGGCAATCGCGGGTCCAATCATGCAAGGTGGGCAAGCGTTTGGATTAGAAGGCGCATAATTTAATTTTTTACAGGAGGCTTTATGGCTCAAGATACAAAACAGCGTAGTCGTTTAAAATCAGGATTCACTCTTATTGAGTTGATGATTGGTATTGTGATTATCGGTATTATTACTGGTGGAGTTATGTACACCGCAATGACGGTAATGGGCAATGCAAAGCGAAGCGCTACCAAAACCACAATGCAGCTTATAAAAAATAGCTTAATGAGCTATCACCAAGAAAAAGGTGAATATCCAAAGAGTTTACAAGAATTGATTGCAGCAGGATTCATGAAAAAACCTCTTCCAAAAGATGGCTGGGAAAGGGCTTTTGTATATCGAGTAACGGCTGAAGGTAAAAATCCATATGAGCTTTTCTCGTATGGCCCTGATGGTAAATCTGGCGGTAAAGCGAGTCGATTAGATGTATGGACAACGAAGTAAATTCGGTTTCACGCTTATCGAGCTGATGATTGGGATTGTAATCATCGGCATACTGATGGCGGGAATTATTCCCCTGATGATGCAAAAAGAGCCGGGCCATGAACGAAAGCAGTTCACGGCCCGGTTGAATGCTCTTATGCAGCAGGCATGGCAACAATCTATTATTACGGATGCGGTGCATCGTGTGCGATTTGATTTTCAAAAAAGAATGGCGTTTTTAGAGAAAGATAACACCATCTCGTCTACAGCAAAAAAATTAGATTTTAAGGAAGTACAACTTCCCGATAGTTCATTGAGCTGGCCGCGTACTTTTATGATACAGCAGTTTTTTATTGAGGGATTTGATGAAATGCGACGTGGTGCAGGCAGGGCGCAAGATGCATGGTTTTATATTGTTCCCAATGGCACAACGCAGGAAGTGACGATTAACGGTATTGATAAAGATGAATTGATTGAAGGTAAGCCATCCCGTTTTGGATTGGTATTAAATCCCTATATGGCACAGTTTAAGGCGTATGATGCGTTTCAAAAATAATGCAGGCTTTTCTATTATTGAGGCGATGATGGCTATTACTATTATAGGAATGGTATTGGCGCCGGTATTTGTATTGGAAACAAATGTTTTTGAGGCAGTTGCCCGTCTTGCGCAAAGCTTTCATCGAATTATACTTTCAAAGCAATTTATGTTTACCGCTTTTAAAGAGCAGCCAGTTGGATCAAAAGAATTTAAGTTTGAGCGTACGCAAGAAAATCCTATAGCAACAATGCAATATACCTTTGCACCTGTAAATAAAAAGTCTTCGCTCGCACAATTAAACGAAATGTATCGCAAGCAGGCGATTACTTCTGGTGCAGATAAAACAAGCCCTGAAGGGATGGCAGTGCAATTTGTATATCAACCAGAGCGGCCACAATCATGAAAAAAGGTTTCACACTTATAGAGATTATGATCGGTATGGTGATTGCAGGTATATTATCTGCGGGGCTTTTCAATACGATCACGCAGGTAGGAAGTGTGCAACAAACTATCAGTGGCCTTACTTCTATTTATGGAAGGCTTGCGATTTTTCAGCAGCAGATAGAGCGAGATTTGATGGGGGCATTTGTGCCGATGCAGTATGATGTGCTGCCAACGCAAACCGGGCAAAAGCAATCAGAGCAAAAGCCCCTTGAAAAAATATTTTATGCTGAAAGTAAAGGGAAAGGTGGCCGCCTTGATTATCTTACCTTTATCACCACTAATCCATTAGAGATTTATTTTGGCGTTAAAGATGTAAAACTAAAGCCTCGAGTGGCGCGCGTGGTATATCGATTGGTGCCAGATCCAAAAAATAAACTGTGGTTTTTATTACAGCGGCAAGAAGGTGCATCTGATTTATCATTTGAAAAATATGGTAAAGATGCGCAGGGAGATTTCCGGGCATTTACGATGATTGATGGCATTCGTGATATTTCTGTGCAGTTTATTTCTATCGAACAAAAAGAAGATAAAGAATCGAAAAAAGTTACGCATACCTATAAGCGGCAAAAAAATTGGAACTCCAAGCCAGATGAGCCCAAAAAAGAAGGCGGCGCAAAAGGAGCACAGCAGCCAAAAGAGCGTTCATGGCCGAAATTGCCAAACCAAGTTGAATTTACGTTTTCATTATGGGATGCGAATAAAAAATATAAAACATTCACGATGACTATTCCGATTGAATCTATGGTTGGTAGTTTTGCGCAAGAAGAAAAAAAGAATGATGAGAGTTCTGATGATGCTCAGGCGAATAGTAAAAAAGAGTCGGAGAATAAAGTCGAGGAGAAGAAATGAAACAGCAAAACGGTTTTATTATTCCTCTCGTTTTAATGTTGCTTTCAGTTATCATTGTATTAGCAACGAGTATTTATCAAAAAGGGTCACTTTTTGTGCCATTTATGCAGGTAGTAAAAGAGCGTGAGCATGCAAAGATGCTTGCGTTGAGTGGAGTGCAAGTAGCGATGAGCCAGTTAGCATCACCTGCAAAGTTTGCAGCTGGCACCCAAAAAACTTCTCAAGCGAGTGATACTAAAAAAGAAGCCGATCAAAAAGATTCACCGCAAAAGCAGGAATCGGCAGAGCAGCAGGCGCAAAATCTATTGTCACAATTATTGCCGACTATTAATCAGTGGCAAGAGTATCCAATAAAAAAAGATATCGATGGCATTGAGGGCACTATTAAGATTGCACTTTCGTGTGAAGAGGGAAAGATTGATTTAAATCGCATTTATGATTTTGCGCGTAAAAAATTTGTAGGAGAAGGGCAGCCGCGTGGTGATTGGAAAAAAATATTAGAATTTGTGTGTCAGCGCATTCAAAAACAGATGAAGATTTCGGATAATTTATTCGAATCATTTGAAAAATTCTTTAAACAACGGCATTCTAAGATAAATGATGCTACTGAGTTGCTCCCGTTAAATGGATTCAAACCGTTTGCACGTTCGCTTTTTTATGATCCATCATCGCAAAAAAGCAAAGAACAACTGTATCTTTTAGATATATTTACTGCATATGGATCTGCGAAATTGCAGCCGTGGCTGCTATCACGCTCTGTACAAGATATTTTTGAATTTAAGAGTGGCACGAAATCTGAAAAGCAAAAGAAACAAGAAATGATACAATCGCTTATAAAAAAATTAAAACCGATCACTAACGTTTCTCAAGAGTGGAATGCTATTTTTCAGCCCCTCTATGGGATTGAGTTTAAGCGCTTACACAAAGGATTAGAGGCGTTCTTTGATGGATCATTTGATCCTAAGATATTTTCGGTGGTATCGTATGGTGTGGTTGGGAAAGTGACCCAGCGAATATATGCAATCCTCGAGCGAGTGCGTCATGTTACTAAAGATAAGACGTGGTATGATGTTAAAGTACGAAAATTCTATTGGATCTAAAGAGGGGATAGGCGTTGGTTGGTAAAGTTGAGACACGAGTTGGAATTTTTGTTTTATTAGCGCTGGGCGTTTTTGCCTATATGGGCTTTCAGGTTGGCGCGTTTCGATTCGATCGTGGCAACTATACAAAATACAGCCTCTTTTTTAAAGACGTTTCTGGTCTTTCTCGCAAAGCTGAAGTGAAAATTGCTGGTGTAAAAGTTGGGTGGGTTGAGGAAGTTAATCTTCTTGCCGACGAGCAGCAGGCTGAAGTTGCGGTAATGGTATCAAAAGAATACTCCTTATATAGTGATGCGTATGCAACTGTGCGCCAAGATGGTCTTTTAGGGCCAAAGTATATTGAATTAAATCCGGGCGATCCTCTTTTGCAAAAATTAAATCCGGGCGATCCATTGAGTCGGCCGAGCACTGAGCCAGTATCTATTGATGAGATAATGCAAAAGTTTAAGCAAATTGCATCAAACGTAGATGAGATTACTAATTCAGTAAAAGAAGTAGTCGGCGGAGATGAAGGGCGAGAGCAGTTGCAGTCTATATTTGATAATGTGCAAAGCTCAGCAGAGAGGCTTTCTTCCGTTGCAGATGTAATTGATAAAGCGTTGGTACGCAATGAAGATCATATTGATAATATGATGCAGATTGGTACCACGTTCCAGACAAGTCTTGATAAAATATCGAATGTATTTGATAGAGACTTTAATCGAGTAGCTACTAAGTTTGAAAACACTGCGGGTGCTTTAGAGGATGCATCACTGCAAGCGCGTGATGGCCTGCGCAGTGTGAGTTCGGTAGCAGAAAAAATCGATGAAGGCAGAGGGCTTCTGGGTAAATTGGTTAATGAAGATGAAACCTATCGTGATTTGAAATTGGCAGTAGAAGGGTTTAAAAACTATCTGACTAAAATTGATCGTATGCAAATTGTATTTGATAGCCACTTTGAATCTATGATACGAAAAGCGGAAGGTTTTGAGTGGGAAGATTCAAAAGGATTCTTTGGAATGCGTATTTATCCACGAGAAGATTACTTTTATCTGCTTCAAATCAGTTCATCGCAAAAGGGTTATATCAAACGTAAATTTATCGAGAAAGATTACTTTGATTCAGAGACAAAGCCAATTGATACAACGAAGATTCAAGATCGTCCATTTAATCAGAATGAGCCACTCAATATTGATGATTTAACGCGGTTGGCATTTGTGCAAGATTTTCGCAAAACCACTGTAGATCGGGATGCGTTTAAATTAGACTTCCAGTTTGGAAAGATCTATAAAGATATCGCACTTCGAATCGGGCTCTTTGAAGGATCTGCTGGGGCTGCAGTGGATGTAGACATTCCATTTGGCACCGATAAATTCCGCTGGGTAACCTCGTTTGAGGCGTATGATTGGAGTGGGCGTAATCGTCGAATCGAAGATCGCCGACCACACTTTAAATGGCTCAACAAAATATTCTTGCTGCGTAATATCTTCACTACGTTTGGCGCTGACGACTTTGTGAGTCAGAAAAATGCGAGCGTATTCTTTGGTGCAGGTATACGATTTGGCGATGATGATATAAAATACTTTTTATCAAGCATTTCCGGAGTAGGCGGCACAAGCTTTACCGGATAAAATCTCATATAAAAAGTAATAAAAAAACGGATATGGCTATTGTTCCATATCCGTTTTTTTTATTTTAGAGTTTAAAAGAAATACTACGCCATTTCTTGTACGTCGTGAGCTCTACTTTCTCTCATTCCTGCAGCAGTGATCTGAACAAAATCGCCGTTACCTCGTAACTCTGATAGGGTGCTCACTCCACAATAACTCATGCCGGAATACAGGCCACCAATGAGCTGGTGCACTGTTTCTGCCATAGATCCTTTATAGGGAATAATTGCTTCTACGCCTTCAGGCACATACGCTTCTTTTTTAGTTGTATCAGCTCGCTTCAAATTCGTTCCAAAGGATGCCATTCCTCTAATCACTTTAAATTTTTTTCCATTTTTTAAGAATGGAGTGCCGGGACTTTCATCTGTTCCTGCCAATAGACTTCCAAGCATAACGGTCGATGCGCCAGCTGCTATTGCTTTAGTAATATCGCCGGATGTTTGAATGCCACCATCTGCAATAACTGGAATGCCATACGCATCAGCAACGTGAGTACAGTTAATAACGGCAGAAAGTTGAGGATATCCACTTCCACTTACAATACGAGTAGTGCAAATTGATCCGGGACCAACGCCAACTTTAATTGCGTCTGCACCAGCCTCAATGAGTCTTTGAGTTCCTTCGGGGGTGCAAACGTTTCCTGCGATTACATCTACATCTGGAAAAAGAGATTTGATCTGCTTAAGTGTATTAACTTCAAGGTCAGAATCACCATGGGCAATATCGATTACTAAAACATCGGCTCCTGCAGAAACAAGTGCTTTTGCCCGATCAATAGAATCTTCTTTCACTCCAATGGCTGCACCAACAAGAAGACGATCTTGAGAATCTGTTGATGCGTGAGGGTATTCTGCTCGATGATAAATGTCTTTGCTGGTAATAAGCCCTATGATGCAATCATTTTCATCAACTAACGGCAGTTTTTCTACACGATGTTTCATGAGTAGTTCTTTTGCTTTTGCAATAGATATATCTTTATTTCCGGTAGCAATGTCTTCCCGTTTCGTCATTAATGCTTTTATTGGAGTTTCGCTATCAGGAAGAAAGCGCATGTCTCGAGAGGTGAAGATACCAAGTAGTTTTTTATTACTATCGGTTACTAACAATCCAGTTATATTTTTTTCTCTCATTAATTGACGAGCTTGGCATACTGTTGCCTCTGGACTAATAGTAATGGGGGATGCGATTACAGCACTTCGAAAGCGTTTTACCTTTTCTACTTGCCCTACCTGCTCTTCTATAGAATTAAATCTATGAATAATACCGATGCCTCCACATTGCGCCATAGCAATCGCCATACGTGATTCTGTGACCGTATCCATATTCGCACTCACTATAGGAGTTGAAAGATAGATTCGCTTTGAAAGCTTTGTAGAGGTATCCGCATCTGATCGTGAATTTGCGCTGGAATGTTTTGGTGTGAGTAAAACATCGTTATAGCTAAACCCCAGAGTGATTCTTGGAGTGCTATCAATTGAGGTGAAAAAAGAAAGAAGCGAAAGCGAGAATAGGGCAACGGAGAAATGCAGCATGAATCATCCTTTTGGATTATTGTTAATAAAGCGGGCTTAAGATACTAAAGCTTTTTTATGATGGAAAGATATTTATTTGGGCCATCTATTGAGAGAAAATAAGAAAAAAACATGATATTTCGCTATAGGGCTTTCCTATAAGGTTTTTTTTATGAATATATGGAGTATTGCGTTGTCATTCACTATTCTTTTTTTGTAGGCAAAAAGGGGTTGATGGATATGGTAAGCCTTATTAGGGAGGGTGAACAGTATGAAAAAAGTAGTTGGATTGGTGTGTTTGCTTGTGTGTATAATGCAATATGATCTTAGTGCGGTTGTTGTTGAAGATGGTACTGAATTTAGCATAGCTAACGATTTTTCAGGTAATGATATTGTAATATATGTAGATGCTAAAGCCATGAAAGACATTATTGATATTGATAAACTTTATCAACATGTTGCTTATGATTGGCGGCCTTGTTTTGTTCATAAGCAAAATGTATTAGATCTGTGGGACGCGCTTTGTTATGCCAGGAAAAAATATTGTAATGGTGGTGATACCGTTTTTTTATTGCTGAAAGATGATGAGCCGCGAGATCACATACTTATACAGTCACTCAATCGGATTCCCATTTGCAAAATTCAAAAAACATTTAATCTTGAATTGGTGGAAAAAATAGAGGTTGCAGGGCCATTATACTCAAACCATCTATTTAAATAACGCTTCAAACCGATCATATCCCTCTTTTTTTAAATTAGTCACGGGGATAAACTTGAGCGCAGCAGAGTTGATACAATAGTATAGTCCAGTGGGCGTTTTTGGATCTTTAAAAACATGCCCTAAATGGGAGTCAGCTTTTTTACTGCGCACTTCTGTGCGTGTTTTAAACCAACTATTATCCTCTTTTTCAACAATGTTTTCTGGCACAAGTGGCTTGGTATAGCTGGGCCATCCAGTGCCCGCATCGTATTGATCTTTTGAGCTAAAGAGCGGTTCTCCAGAAACGATATCAACGTAAATTCCCGGTTTTTTATTATCCCAGTACGCATTTTTGAATGGAGGCTCTGTGCCATCTTTTTGCGTTACTTTATATTGTAGTGGAGTGAGTTTCTTTTTTAATTCTGCAGGTGTAGGTTTTGTGAACGCCTCTTTTTGTGAGCGAGTTGGTAGTTTTTGCTTCCATGCTTTTTTCAAAAAAGAAGGGCGCCCGGATCGCGAATAATACCATTTATAGCGCCATGGATGATTTTTTGCATAATTTTGATGGTAGGGCTCTGCTTTATAGAAGGTGGATGCTTTTTTTATTTCAGTAACAATCGGTTTTGCAAATCGTTTTGATTGCTCGAGCGCTTGTTTTGATTTCTCAGCTTGTTTTTTTTGTTCATCAGTTTCATAAAAAATAATGGATCGATATTGCGGCCCTCGATCAACAAACTGGCCTTCAGCATCGGTTGGATCAATGTTACGCCAAAAGACATCAAGTAATTTTTCGTACGAGACTATTTCGGGATTATATGCAACTTCAACAGCTTCAACATGGCCAGATTTTGAGTATGTTGAGTAAGTAGGATTGGCTGTAGTGCCATCCATATAGCCGGAGACAACGTCAATCACGCCCGGCACTTTTTCAAATGCAGCTTCCACGCACCAAAAACATCCGCCTGCAAAATGTGCAATTTTTTTTGAAGGGAGTGGTTGTGCCATTGCGCTTCCTACTAAGAAAATAAACATACTCAAGCCGATTTTATTCATGCTGCTCCTTGAAATGGTGTTGCATATATAATTTCAGTGTGACAGCGTGCCCAATCAAAAAACAATCTATTGAAAAAAACTCGAGCGGGATACCTTGATGAATGCGCTGTCTTTAAGTATGCTTTGCCGTATTACATTCTGGAATTTTTTCCAAACATTCAAACATTATTTTTAATGGAATTGGTTGAAGGGCGCGCCGTGAAGGTTAAAGTTTTTTTGTGTGCACTATTGTGTATCGTTTCTCAGGTACAATCATATGAATTTCGTGGGACTCATTTTTTTGCAAGTTATAAAGAGTGCGATACTGCTGCATTAGAAAATATAACGAGACTCAAAGAGGTCCTTAAAGAGGCGGTAGAAAAAAGTGGCGCGACAATTTTGAAATATGATTTTTTTGATTTTTCAGAAGATAGCACGACTGGGACATTTATTCTTTCTGAAAGTCATGCCTCTATTCATACGTATCCAGAACACAAAGCCTGCTTTGTAGATCTCTTTACTTGTGGCGATCATTGCCATTGGGAGCCGTTTCATGCGGTGCTTAAGGCCTATCTTCAGCCAGCTGTGATCGATGTAAAGGTCAAAACCCGCTCATAATAAGGGCTTTTTTATCTGCCTCATTCTCCCTCCAGAAGGGCGCATTGCCCCTTTTGAAGATCCTATCATTTTTCCAACTATTGCGATTTGATTGCGCTTTTTGCTACCTTGAAGGTGGTAAAAGAAGTGTAGTTATTACTCAAATAGGAGAAATGGAATGAAGAAAGCATTAGTTGGATTGCTTGCTATTGCATCATGCGCAAGCATGCAGGCATACAAAATAGAAATAGATAATAAGACGAAAAAGAAATATGGAAACGCAACGTCGTTTCGTATTCAATTATTCTCTAATAATGAGCTTGCAAGAAAGCCATATTTGCTTAAACCAGATCAAGATAAATCATTTAAGTTTAAATCAAAAAAGCTAACGATTACTTCTATTCGCGTAACAGGCGTTGATGGATTAGCGGATAATATGTTTGCCTTTTTTGAAGTGCCTCAAGGGCGCCTCAATAAAGACTTAGAGCTTGATATTGATGCGACAATAAATGGTGAAGTAGTTGATCTCTTTTTTGGCCAAGAAAAAGACGAAGATGAAGAGGTAGAATTTGAAGAGGTTGTTGCTGAGTAAAAACAATAAGCCGTCCTTTCTGGGCGGCTTATTTAAAAATAGGAGAAATGGAATGAAGAAAGCATTAGTTGCATTGCTTGCTATTGCATCATGCGCAAGCATGCAGGCATACAAAATAGAAATTGATAATAAAACGAAAAATAAATATGGAAACGCAACATCGTTTCGTATTCAATTTTTCTCTAATAATGAGCTTGCAAGAAAGCCGTACTTGCTTAAACCTGATCAAGATAAATCATTTAAGTTTAAATCAAAAAAGCTAACGATTACTTCTATTCGCGTAACGGGAGTTGATGGATTGGCAGATAAACTGCTTGCTTTTTTTGAAGTGCCTCAAGGGCGCCTTAATAAAGACTTAGAGCTTGATATTGATGCTGCGATAAATGGTGAAGAAGTTGATCTCTTTTTTGGTCAAGAAAAAGACGAAGATGAAGAGGTAGAATTTGAAGGGGTTGTTGTTGAGTAAAAAATAAAATAGGGGAAATGGAGTATGAAGAAGCTGATATTGCACGCTCTCTGTGCACTGACTCTCTGTGCAGGAATGCCTGTAAATGCAATGTATGATCGAGTAAAATCGTATATGCCATCTGTGCCAAAAATGAGTATGCCGAAAGTAAGCATGCCATCAGTTGACTATAAAACTGCCGTTAAACGCTTTGCTATTGAAAAGCAGCGATTTGAAAAAGCACTTAAATCAAATAAAAAGGCAGTAATCGCTACGGCTGCCGTAGCATTGATCGCAGCTATCGGCTTGGTATTGCGTGCACGTCAACAAGATGCTGCGGCACCTCAAGGAACGCCAGCGGGAGATTCATTAGTGGTGGATCCACAAGGTGGTTATAGCTCTTCATCGAGTAGTAGTGAAGGCGAAGGTGGTTATAATGATAGCGACCGAGATCCAAAACCCAACTCTATACAAGCATTTTTGCAAAATAAAGATGGTGATGTACAGGATCTTATAGCCCTTATTAAGGGTCTCGTTACAGATACGGATGCTGTTGATAGTGTAACATTGAGTTTTATTTCAGGTTCTGAGATTGCACAGAATTCCATTAAACGAGCTGAGTTAGCGCAATTTTTTCTGAGCGATGAAAGTATGGATTCAGTAACTGGTATTTATACTGATGATGCAGCTCGAGCAAAAGCAAGAGAATTGTTTGGCACGCCGCATCGAACTCGTACAGTGAGAGATTTACAGGATCCAGCAAGTCCACCTTCAATATACGGTGCGATACATTCTGGTGCTCCTGCTAGTCATTCTAGTGCACCACGAAGAAGAAGGGGTGGACCAATGGTGGTTACATCGTTTGCAGTAAGAGGATCATCGGGATCTTCAGGATATACAAACTCTGATTATAGTTTATCTAGCGAATCAGGAAGTGACTCAGACGATGAGGAAAGTTACTCAACTGCATCTTCAGGGGATGATGACGACTAAATAACCCTACGTTTTTCGTCGAAACGTTTTTTCAATATCATGAAGCGAAAGCATCCAGCCGGTTGGGCGGCCGTGTGGGCATGAAAATCGATTTGGGCTGTTATGCAGATCTTTCATCAGTTCTTGCATCTGAGAAAGCGTTAATACATCGCCTGCTTTTACGGCAGCCTTACATGCCATTTGTGCGCGCAGTTTATCATGAATTGTTTTATGAAACTGCTCTGTGTCAACGTGTTGGAGCTCTTTAATCCATCCAATTGCAGTTCGAACTATTTCTTGCAGAGGTGCATTTTTTAGATGTACGGGTGTTGATTGAATAATGAGTTGCTCTTTTGAGAATGGTTCGATTGTAATGCCATGCTGTGCAAAAAGTTCAAGATGCGGCTCGATGAGCGTGCGATCTTCTTGTGAGCAATTAATTAGTTGTGGAAACATTAAATTAATCGTTGGAATGTCTTGAAAGTTTTTTGAAAATTGCTCATATAAAATACGCTCGTGCGCAGCGTGTTGGTCAACTAGATATAGTCCCTCTTCTTGCTCAATCAAAATATAGGTCTTTGCAAATTGCCCAATGACGGCATGCATTTGCTCTGGTGTTTCTATGATTGGCATTGGTTGTGCAGTTTCTTGTGGCCTAACAAAGGAAGGTTGCGTAGTGGGTGCAAATGATATTGATTTTTCAGTGCGGGGTTCAGGTATGGGCATATCATCGAATGCAGAAATGTCTTTTACGTCTGATGCAAACGCTGCCGGAGTAAATGAAACTGATTCAACAGATTGCGGCATTGTTTGCGATGGCTGATAAAACGAAACATCTTTTTTGATCTGTTTTGATACGTGCGATTCAAGTGCGGCGCGAACTGTTTCTTGAATTAACTGTTCAATAGTGCGTGGATGCGCAAACGTTATTTCTTGTTTTTTCGGATGGGTATTTACATCGATCAATGCAGGATTAATCATGATAGAGATTGCAGCCATCGGATACCGTCCACTCGGAATAACGTTATTATATCCTTTTAGCAGCGCGCGGCTCAGGCCATTATTACTTACCCATCGATTATTAACCAAAAAGAAAATACCACTCCGATCATAGCGAAACCATTGATGATTAGAAATTGCGCCACACAGTGAAATTCCTTTGTCGCTGCGAGTGGCTTCGATTGGCATCATATGCTTTGCAGTGCTTGCATCCCAGAGTTGGGCAGTGCGTTGGATCATTGTCTCTTGTGACGGACAGTTAAAAAGTTGTTTACCATCAACGTATAATTGTAGATGCAAATGGGGATACGCAAATGCCATCGATTGAATTGCTTGAATAATGTGGCGTGTTTCAGTTTCTCGTTTTTTTAGAAATTTTGCGCGTGCAGGAACGTTATAAAAAAGATCACGCACAATAATATCAGTCCCTTGTGGGCAGCCGATCGGCTCAACAGTAATTTCACCTTCTTGTGCGATTACTTTTAATCCTTCAAGGGCATCAGTTTCTTTGGTAAGTAACGTTACTTTGCTGACTGCCGCAATACTTGCAAGCGCTTCGCCGCGAAAGCCAAATGTAGTTAATGAAGTGAGTTCATCAACCGATGCAATTTTGCTGGTAGCATGTTTTGCAAAGCATAATTGCGCATCATCTTTATCCATGCCGCAGCCATTATCAACAATTCGAATCAGTTCTTTTCCGCCATCTTCGATATATAAAGAAATAGCATCTGCACCAGCATCAAGGGCATTTTCTAAAAGTTCCTTAACGATATTTGCTGGTCGCTCTACTACTTGGCCTGCTGCTATTTTTTGCGCTTCATGCGTAGATAACTGTTTTATTTTTGCCATTTCTTTTCACTTTTAAAGTTTCAGTATGTAGTTACTGTACAGATATTTTGTATGCGTGTCATGTAATTGCATGGAATTGACGAACACAGCAATACCCACTACCTTCTAATGCAATGAAATTCACCGGTTTTACTTACAACGCGAGGATTTTTTATGAAACGGTTTTTTGCATATGCACTTTTTTTAGCTCTAACAATTACGCAACTGCATGCTTTTTCAATGCCATCACTGTGGACGCAATTAGTTGGGCTTGATTTAGGAACGCGTAATTCGATTGTAGTATTGAATACTGAGGGAAAAGTACAATTGGTTTCAAATCATCCATCAGCTGTTTGCTATTATCGTGATACGGGAGATTTAATTTGTTATGGCCAATCAGCATTAGAAAAAATAGGAAAATCTCCTGAAGATATTGTTGCTGTTCGGCCACTTCAAAACGGTGTGATCTATTCTTTAAAATCTACGCATGCATTGATTAAGGCAATGCTGAGCGATGCAGGAATATCAGTAGGGCCATTAACCGGCATGAAAATGGTGATTGGAATTCCGTGTGGCGTGAATGCGGGTGATTGCGTGGCAATAGAAAAATGCGCTCGTGCATTGGGAGCTCAAGATGTATTGCTCGTAAAAGAGCCAGTTGCTGCGGCCGTTGATGCGGGATTAAATATTGGTGGTGATCGTGTAAATATGGTGATTGATATTGGCGGTGGCACTACGGATATTATTGCAGTCGCCCAGTATGGCACGCTTGCACAATCTGCAGTTACGATAGCGGGCGATGCTATGGATAAAGCGATTCTAGATTACGTACGCGCTCAATTTCAACTTTCAATTGATGAAGAAACGGCACAATACGTAAAATGCAAAATAGGTGCAGTGTATCTTGATGAAGGTGATGATGCTGAAGATAAGAATCTTAAGTTAGAAATAGCAGGCATGGACATGCTGCAACAAATTCCACGAAAAATTACCATTTCAACGCGAGACATTGTAGCTGCATTGCAGCAATGCTCGGATCAAATTCTTGATGCCGCACACGCGGTAATGCGCCAACTTCCACATCGTGCGAGTGGTGATGTGGCTCAAAGTGGGATTTTACTAGTGGGTGGTGGTGCACTTATTCCGGGAATGAAAGAAAAACTAGAGCAACGCTTTGGCGTTCCAGTAACGGTGCCAAATGAACCGCTTACGAGCGTAGCGCGTGGTATTGGAAAAATTCTTGGCGATTTTGATACATATCAACGAGTACTCAGCGATGCATCGGATGATTTTTAAGGATACAGATAACTAAATCAACCACTAACTTCTGCACGAACGGTACTCATAACTCCATTATTTTGCCGTTGCAATGCAACAAGCTGCAAGTTGGAGATGCTGGGCACCGTTTGTAGTTTCTGTATTATGTTTTGTGCGTGAGAAATGGTTGCGCTTTTATATGCAAGTTCAATTGATTTTTTTGAAAGAGTGCATGATTGCAACGCACCCGTTCCAATAGCTTGATTGCATGATCGCAGATTGCGAGTAATAGATTCCGGCTGATGTTGATACCGTTGCAGCTGGGTGAGCCGTTCTGATCGAGAGTTATTTATCTCATCTTTTTCTTTTTGCGTTTGCAATACGAGTGTGCATTGAGAGTGATCAGCCATAACTTGTTTTTTTTCTGCTCGTAAAAGTGAGTAGTGATAGCATTGCGCAAATACTGAAATTCCAATAAATAATACAACTGCAAGCGTTAAGAGCCCGCTGATCACTATCCAGCGATAGACTTCCGATTTTGTTTGTTTTGAAATAGGGGTAACGAAATTAATCTGCTTCATGATACTCCGTGCATTGCAAAAAGCCCGCATGCAGTTAAAAGCGCAAGGCGAGCATCGTCATCAACTGTAATATGAGATGGTATAAAAAGAAGGCGTGAAAGATCCTCTTTAAAAAAAAGCCGTTCAATTCGATTGCCATGCATTTGCATTGCATGTGCAAGTTGGGCAGGGCGATAGGCTGTGCCATTCATTGCGCGATAACAATGTGCAAGCGCCATGCGTTCGGTTGTTAAAAGTTCTAATGGGAGCTCGTGCGTAATTGCCATGAGTTGGTATTGAAACAATAATGGCTTGGGAATCCCACACAAATAAAAACAATGACGATGATCAAATGAATACAGATAGGTGTGCTTCCAGTGCATTTCAGGTGCGTGTGAGATAGGAAATTGTGCGGTGGTTGGGTGCGCTGTATGAAGTAATAGCATATGCTCTTCCAGCGTGGGCCCATGCAATGCAAAAGAAAGTAACGCAGTTTGCGTATTGGCGGTATACCATTGGTTGATTAATGATCCAATGGTAGTTGGATTAAAAAGCGTGAGCCGCTCAAGCTCAAGATTTGAAAGCCGTTTATGATGGAGAGATTTGAGCTGCAGCGAGCCATTGCTTTGATTTTGTGTGAGAAATACACCCGTTATTGCGCGGGGTGAAAAGATAACAGAAAATGCTTCATGCGCGCCCTGACGATTTATCATTGCAAATGCATCCTACTACAATGCGATCTTTTGAATGCATGTCTTTTTTAACAATGACATTGCAAAATCCTTCTTTTTCAAACAACGCTTTTACTGCTGCTCCCTGTTGGTATCCAATTTCAATAATAAGCTGTGGTATTCCATATTTTTGCAATGCTGGGTTGGGCCTAAGGTGTTTTTTTGCTTGTGTAATGAGTTGTTTAACAACCGCTAAGCCTTCATCTGG
Organism: Candidatus Babelota bacterium; assembly: GCA_029262555.1. GTDB lineage: Bacteria > Babelota > Babeliae > Babelales > Vermiphilaceae > JAJCZB01. The sequence goes on from JAJCZE010000017.1 coordinate 95,923, forward strand.
AGCAAGTAATGCAATAGGATCTTCCCACTCTTTCACAGAAGCGTCAACCTCTTGCCATTCTTGAGATGAAATATAAGGAGGGTTTGAAATAATGATATCGAATTGTAAATCGCTTGGAATATTTTGGAGTAAATCGGAAGAGAGAAAGGTGATCTGCTTGAGTTGATTATGGGCTGCATTTTTTTGTGCCAATGCAAGGGCAGTGTCCGATATATCTGATGCATAAATCTGCGCATGTGGAAGCTCTTTTGCAAGTGAAAGCGCAATGCATCCAGAGCCGGTACAAACATCAAGAATACGTAATGGCTGATCGCCTAACTGCTTTAATTGCTCAATAATTGAAATGCACCATTCTTCTGTTTCTTGGCGAGGAATCAGTGTTGGCGGTTCTACCAAAATATCGCACGATGCAAAAGGCACAGATCCAATAAGATATTGCAGCGGAATATTATCTTCTACTTGTTTTTTAATCCAGTTGGTTAATGTGTTTTGCTGCTCATGGGTCAGTGAAATAGAATCGTGTGCCAAAAGCATTGCTTTATTTTTTTGGGTAATTGCCTCCAATACCCACCACGCATATTGCGTGCACAAAAGTTCATTTTGGTATTTACGATGTAATTCTTGGCTGATGGTTTGGATAAGAGTGGCAATGGGAAGATCGGTATTCATTATGAGCCCTTTCTTTTTAGTGAGCTGCAACTGCGCCTTCTATCATTGTGCCTTCAAACGGGTGTTTTGCAAAAAAAGCTGCTTCTTTCTCGGCAACCGATTCAAGGGTGAACTTTTTCACCAATTCATCTTCGTGCCCATAACGGATACCAATAAACGGATAGTCTCTATTGTGTAACGCTTTTTCAACCGATTCGACGTTTTTTAATTTATCATCAACAAAGATTATTTTTTTCGGACGATAGTCTATTTGATTAAACCAGCTTACAATCATTTCACCTTTACTGTGATTACCGCTAAAAATAATTCCATCGATATATAAGCCAGCTTTGCCATGCCCATGGCCGTGCGTGAGCGGGCATTCGTATGGATCAGTTTTAGTGAAATAAACTCCCATGCGATGAAGCTGCTCAATGGTGCGTTGCGTGAGCTCAAGGGAGCGAGCAGTCAGCGCAATAACGGTGACTCCCTTATCTTGCAAGTTTTTTATTACCTGCACGGTATCTTTTTCTACCGGCTCCATCCAGCTATGAAACTGAATATGAAACAGTTCGGGAAGGGTGAGCTGAATAGCTTCATCGATATTTTTACCAGCCAATTCAAACTGTTTTACTTTTGCATAAAACCATTGATCGCTTCCAAGTTCAGTAGGAGGCTTGCCAATTGTATTATCAATATCAAAGATAACGAGCAGATCTTTATTGTACTCATTTGGTGCAATATAGTTATAAATATCTGTAATGCGATTACTTTCAACGATTGTATCTGGAATACGGGTGAACCAATAATACGCAGCGAAAATTACGAGTCCAATACAAAGAGCAATAAGAGTCGATTTTATATATTTATTCATAGATCTCACGCCTGTAAAAGATTTGTAACGTATTCGTTTTTATCAAATTGTTTTAACTGTTCAACTTGTTCACCAAACGTAAGATACCATATTGGAATCGTAAGTTCATCAGCTATGGCAAAGACAATGCCTCCCTTGCCTGTCCCATCCATTTTCGTGAGAATAATTCCATCTATTTGAGTACACTCTTTAAAAAGCTTTGCCTGCTCGAATGAATTTTGCCCCAGCATGCTATCAATAGTTAACAGTGTATTAACCGATTGCGATGGAAGTTTTTTATCAATGACCCGTTTTATTTTTGCAAGCTCATCCATTAAATGTGATTTGGTATGCAAGCGGCCGGCAGTATCGATAATTAAAATATCGAACTGTTCTTTTTCAAAGCGATCACATCCTTTGAATACCACCGATGCGGGATCTTGGCTTTCGGTTCCTTGTTCAATAGCAACGCCTGTTTTTTCTGCCCATTGTGCAAGCTGCTGCGTTGCTGCTGCACGGAAGGTATCGGCTGCAACAAGTAATACTTTTTTGCCCAATGATTGATAATGATGTGCCAGTTTAGAAGCAAAGGTAGTTTTACCGCTACCATTAATACCAACCAATACAAAAACGTTTCCTTGCTTTGGTTCAGCCGGCTTGGAAAGGGTGGCCAACAATAATTCATGCAGTGCCTGGCGTAATGATTCCCCTTCGGTTATCTGCCCCGATGCATGCAGCTCTTTTAATTGCGTAATGATAGAGCGGGTAGTGGTTACGCCGGTATCAGCAGAAAGAAGAATCACTTCAAGCTCTTTGAGTGCGGATTCATCAATTGTTTTTTTGCCAAACAATGTGCCGAGTTGTGATGTAATGCCGGAGTAGATTTTTTTGAGACTGTTTTTTATAAAACTAAACATGCTGTATTTCCTGCTGATTGAAAAAGGGATATGTCTTGTGAGTATACTTGATTTCTATTGTGAAATAAATGGGGCAGCTCGTCCTAAAAAGAGTTTGATTCTGCGATAATCATTGCCCGTTAAAAGAGAGTACGTCTGCATCATTTCTTGCATTTTTGGTGCATCAAAATAGTTGTTTTTTTCCTGAGAAAACACTGCCAAAAGCAGTTCATCCACATTGGCAACGATACCACTTAGAGCAAAAAGGCGCTGAATCCAAAGCGGTTTTGATAAAAATTGATACGAAATTGTGCTGTTTGTATGCATTATAAAACTGTGAATTTTGGCCGGATGGGCAGGCGCTGTATAGTGGCAACGTTCTTGCGTAATCGATCCGAGAGTAATGCAGCTGAATGTGGTTTTTAAAAATTCAAAAATTTGAGGCTGCTCTTTTTTGAGCTCTTGTTCAGTTTTTTGATATGCAAACGGGGATCGAGACGGATCGATTGATCCCGTTGATACCTCGTACACTAATCCAATATATGTGCCTTCTGGCTGCTCAATAGATACGAGAGATCCATACGCAGGAAAATCGTCCCATTGCCAGGTTTGCGCGGTAAAGCTTTGAAGAGAGCTTTCGATAACCTCACCAAAGGGTTTGTTGGCTTTTTGTTTCATCGGTTCCTTTATCTAAAAATGCACCCAAAAATGTGGTTCTATGGATGAGGGATTGTCGTAATGTTTGAATAGCGTGGCGATGAGTGGGGGTAGCGTATCCTTTATGTGTACCCAATGCATATCCGGGAAAAACGGTTTCATATGATTCCATCATGCGATCTCGGGTTACTTTTGCAATAATAGAAGCGGCTGCAATGCTACTTGATTTCGTTTCCCCTTTATAAAAATGATATACCGGAAGAGCTCCAAAGCCTGTTTTATCCAGGGTTAATGGCATTGCATCAATTACAATTGCACCGATCTCAACATTACAGTGTGTCAATAAATTGACGAGAGCCCGTTTCATGCAGATTTTAGTCGCTTGATAGATATTATGCTGATCAATAAGCCGATGATGCACGATTCCAATTTGATGATAACAGTTTCGAATGATCCATTCATACGCTTTATTGCGCTCCTCGAGCGTCAGCGCTTTAGAATCTTTTAATAAAGGAGACGTCTTATTAATTGGCAAAATCACCGCCGCAGTGACTACCGGGCCGGCCAAACAGCCTCGGCCCACCTCATCAATGCCAACAACGAGCCTTTCCTGCTTCCAGAGGCTCTTTTCGTAAAAATTTTTAGTTATTTTAATACTGTGTTTATTCATAGTTTTTGAGAGGCTTTCGTTTGACAATTTTGGCCAAATGCGTACAATTAGAAAATATAGCAGTTCTTAACCATATTTATAATTATCTTATTTTAGTAAGAGGAGTTTCCTATGGCAACTTCGACTCAACTGAGAGTCAAAGAGCTTCTCAGGGAAAAAGGGTGGACAACCAAGGTTTTAGCAGAAAAAACTGGTATGTCTGAGAGTTATTTGACACACATCAAGAATGGTACTCGCCGTTGGAACGAAGATTCTCTTCGCAAATTGGCAAACGCATTCGAACTCAGCCCGATCGAGCTTTTTGCAGAACGCCGTCAACGCACCGATAATATTGATAAAAATGTAAGTATGCCGGAGCAATCCGACGTAGAATTAAAGGTGCAGGTTGTTCCTGTGGTGGGCGAAATCCCTTCAAATCCTTCTCCGTATAATAATCAATTAATGCAAATTACTACTGGGTACAAAGATGTCTTTGTTCCTGTTTTAAATTCAAACGATAATGCGATGTTTTCTCTCTGTGTAGAGAATAATGCGATGGCTCCTTTCTTTGTAAAGGGTGATTATCTGATTATTTCTCCTGAGATTTGGACGCGATCTGGCGATGTAGCTGCCGTAGAATATGGTAACGATACGCCGGTTAAAGCTATCATGCAGGTGACGTATACTGAAGATTTCATCGTGCTTGAATCAGTAAACCACAAGCAGCCGCCTATTGCGCTTGTTCGTGGAAAGGATCATTTCCGGATTATTGGCCGAGTGATCCATCGCCAGCAGAAGCTTGCGTAAGATTTATAGAATATGAAAAGATGCCAAAAGGGCTGGTAAAAGCTGGCTTTTTTGGTATCTTTATTTCTAGATCCCTCCATTGAGAGGGGCATACTAAATAATGAGGGTGGTCCTCATTATAGTCACATTACTTCCAATTAGTATGGGGTTTTTTATGTCACATCGTTATGAGGTATTGATCCTCACCGTTCCTGAAGTTACTCAGGATGAGATGAAACAGCTTGAAACTGAGCTTGATAAATTGATTGTTTCTGAAAAAGGTTCAGTAATCTCTTTTGAGCGCTGGGGAAAATACAAGCTTACGTATCCAATTCGCCACAATGAGTATGGCGTGTATTTCCTAATCCGCTTTGAAGCGCCAGAAGCATTGACTAAAAAAGTTGATGAGCTGTTTAGAATTAAGCTCAACAATTTTGTAGTACGTCATATTGTTACTGCTCTTGAAGGTGAATCACTTGCGTATGAACGTCCAAAATCTTTGGAAGAAGCTCCAGAATCACGTGATATGGATAGCTTTTTGAAAAAGAATAAAATGCAGGGACTGCTTTCTTCTGTAGATAAAAAAGAAGAAGCGCCAGGGCAAGACGTTGATATGGCAACTGTTTCTGAAGATGAATCAGTAGAATCTGAATCAGCTTCAGCTGAATAATGGATAGGAATTACTATGACTAAGAAAATTAAATTAAAAATCAGTGCTCGTTTAGTAAAAAAACGTACACGTCGTGCGTCTTCTTCATCAGCAAAGCAATGTCGTTTTTGCGGTAACCCAAACTTTGTTGCGGATATCGACTATAAAAACGCAGGCTTTTTGAGAGGCTTTTTAACTGAGCGTGGTAAAATTTTACCATCACGTATTTCTGGAAACTGTAATTTGCACCAACGTGCACTTTCTAAGCAAGTAAGAAAGTCTCGTTGTATGGCATTACTTCCATATATTGCACAGTATAGTTAAGTATACGAGGCGCCCGCAGAAATGCGGGCGTTTATCTTATGATGCAAAAACAATATAAACTAATCATTTCTTATGATGGCACTGAATATGCCGGGTGGATTCAGCAGCCCAATGAGCCGTCAGTAGTGCAGACAATGCAAGATGCGTTTACGCGTGTATTTGAAAAATCAATTCGATTGCTTGGCGCTTCTAAGACAGATGCGGGCGTGCATGCGTATGGTCAAGTTGCTGTTTTTAAAACTGATTTAAAAATAGATACTGAAAAAATGCGATGGGCCTGGAATAATGCGTTGCCTGAATCAATTATGATTCGCTCGCTTGAGCAGGATGATAGTTTTTATCCGCATGGTAATGTACTCAGAAAAACGTACCACTACGATCTTTTTTTAGATCGGCCATTGCCATTTATATCCCGATATGGAACGCACGTTTATGGTGCAGTTGATTGGGATTTGTTTGAAAAAGCATTGCGGCTGTTTGAGGGCACGCATGATTTTAAAGCATTTTATACTGGTGATGATCGGGATGATAGCACGCGTATTATTGAAACAATATGGCTTGATCTATCTAATCCTGGTAGGTATCGAGTAGTAGTAATGGGAAAATCTTTTTTACGTCATATGGTGCGTCGTATTATTGGAGCATCGTTGGCAGTAGCCCAGCGAGATACCTTATCGCTTGATGATATTGTGCATGCATTGCAAACAGGGCACACTAATTGCCAGCTTCCTACGGCTCCTGCTAAAGGATTGATGCTGTGGGGCATTGAGTATACAGTTAATAGAAATTAATGAGAGGTTGCTTATGAAAAAAACTATAAAAAAAATAGTAGCGATTTTGCTTTTTGCGTTTGCCTTTGCCGCAGCGGGATGGTTTTTCTTTGTGCGCCAAGCAGGCCCGCAGGTAATAGAATTTGATATTGCTCGTGATGGCAAAGATATTATGGCGATTTATGATCGTGATTGGGATTGGTTGATTCCGGGTGGGAGAGATAGCTTTTCGCCTGAATTAATGATGGCATATCGTGCTCCGATGCAAAATCCACTTTATGCAGGGCGGCTTAAAATAAAAGTAATGCGCGATGATAATGATGCACTTATTGGATTTGTAGCATGGTATATGAAGAGTGCTGACGTTGGGGTTTTAAACTTTTTGGATGTAAATCCTGAGTATCGCGGCAAAGGGTATGCAGAAATATTATTGCGTCATGGTATGGATCAGATGATCAAAGCGGGTGCAAAAAAGTTAGAAATGGTAACCTATACGCATAATGCTCGAGCGCGAAAGTTTTATAATCGAATGGGCTGGCGCGAAAAAGGAACTGAAGGCAAACAGGTCCATTTAGAGTATTATCCGTAATAGTTTTTTAGTCTGTAATTTAGTATGCTCTCCCGTAATGAAAATCATTTTTCATCGCGGGAGTTTTTATGCGTAAGAATTATGTACTGCTTCTTTTGTGTGCTATTTCATTTTCCAATTTTGATTGTATTGCTATGAAGAAAGATGAGTCAGGTGGAAGCGTTTCTCAATATGCATTTGCATTAGCCAGATTGGCACAAGGCGTGTTATCTACAATGAAAGGGCCTTCAAAAGGAGTCGATATTGAAGATGCCCCAGGAGAGGTAGATCCTGCACAAAGAAAAAAAAGATTAATTGCAGGGGTGTTAGGTGCTCTTGCTCTTACGGGTGGACCAACTGGATATGCTGCATATGCAATGAGTGAAGATGCGGATAGTAGTGATCCCGTTACTTTTGATAATTTTCCTGCTTTAAATCTTACCTTCCCTGTGCTGCCGGAGCATCCATTGCCGCCTTCTCATCCAACTCATTTGCCACGGCCTCATGGATTACATGATGTGCCGATACTGGTTGGGAGAGTACAGCAGTATGCTTCTTGTTGTATAAGGTATGCGCTCGCAGTTGATTGGGAAAGCAGATCAGTTCGAGGTTGGGAAGTTGATGATTCTTTGGATTGTCCTGTTCGTTTTCAGTACCAGCCGCAGATTGATCCGGAATTTAAGCATAACGTTCGGAGATCAATGCCATTTGAGTGTGATGTGCCTTTCAAGGTTCATCACGTGTCGCCATTTGAATTTGTGGCGATTGTCCCAGAAACAGGGCGATCAGAAATGGTTTGTGCGAGGCATCCAAATCACGTAAATCCCGCCCATAGGAAGGCGAATAAATGTAGAACTAAAGCAGATTGTAAACGCTATTTAGCTACAGATACTGATTTGCACGGTAAACCAAAGCCATGTATAGCTGATCCCGATGCGCGAGAGCTTCAATCTTTTAATGTGACAGGGCCGATAGATGAATTAAGTCATTCTGAGGGGTCTGGAGATTAATGCTATCATTTAATTGTGTTCAAGATTAAAAACTGGTGGATACAATGCATACATTATTATCAAAGATCATTGTGTTTTCAATTGTATTGAGCAGTAATGGCGTCTATGCTGGCGATTGCTCTGGGAGAAATGGCACAGAAATTGCAAAAAAGCGTGCACGGCAAGCAGCAGGCTGTGCGCTTGGTTTATTGATTGCAGGATTGGTGCCAGCGAGTGGGTATGCGCTTTATGAAAAGTATTCTGATTTTGGTGTAGAGCCTGATGATACTGCCGTAGTTCCTGATACCGAACTTGCAAATAGACGCGTTGTTTTGTGTGCTCAGGAATCTCCATCTCGAGGTATGCAGGCAGTAGGGATTGCCACTTTTAATCCAAATGATAAGTGGTTTGAAGCTCAAGAAGTTGGCCAGGGGTGTTCTTATTTTTTACAACTCTCTTCACTTGTATCGTGTAAGCCTACTACTAAATCTGCCCTGAATGGCTTTCATTGCACAGCGCCAGTTGGAATTCCAATGCTAGAGCTCATGGTAGGGGATGATTCAGGAGAGTCTGGAGAGTGTGCAGTGCGGTGCTTTAAAGGGACGCGGCATCAGCAATCAGGGCCAGATAAGCGTGGCTGGGTATGCAGATCGCAATCTCTGTGCAATCGATATATTGCACTTGCAACAGAATGCGACGTTGATCCGGATGTTTTTGATCGATTGAATTGTGTTTCTGAATAATCAACAACAAAGAGGAACTGCATGAATAAAGCAGGAAAATTACAATTTTTAGTATTACTATTACTTGCTACTACGATAACTCATCAAAGCATCGCGCTTGGGCGATGGGGCAAAATTGCGGCTGCGTGCTGTGCGGTAGGGTCCGTTATTTTAGAGAGTGAACCATTTCAGAGAAGGCCAACTCTTTTTTTCGTTATAGATGTTGATGGTGGTTCAGATGAGTATGGAAAGTGGTGCGCTGATTCGGGAAATATAACGGTATGCCTGGAGGGTGAACGGCAACCACTTTCGATAGCTGGAATAGTAAATTCTAGTTGGACAGGATGCTCTACAACAGGCGCTCGTGCATATGATTCGTATGTGGTTCCTTGTTATGCCTTGCCTACAGAACCGCCGCCTGAAGAGCCGTGGAGTGATGGTTCTGAAAATTATAAATGCACTGTTCATGCAAAACGAAAGGGTTTATTGAGATGGTTAGCAAGCAAATTTTATTAGGGTTTTTAGTTACGATAACAATGACCAATCAGAGCATTGCGCTTGGGAGATGGAGCAAGTTGGCAGCAGCATGGTGTGCGGTGGTTGCTGCTGCGCAGGGGGCAGAGGGTGCTGCTGAAGTGTTGAATAGTTCGAATGCAGAATGCCCGCTGCCAGAAAATAGTGCTCCTGAGCTTTCAAGCTCAACCGATTTTTTTAAAGACTCGCCACCCTTTTTCCAGGCGGTAACCTATTTTGATGGTGAAAATTGCGCAGTTCGATGCGTGGGGGAAGCTGATTGGCTTGGGCCACTTGATATGGTTTGTTATGATGCTGTTGGGTGTTCGGGTATGTATATGCAGGGTGCGCAGGAGTGTAGAGTAAATCCAGAATATGTAGCGCAATTTGAGTGTGATATCATAAAGAATGGAAATGTAACTCTACCAGCAGGAAATGAATCACTGCCAGTAGCAAATCCTTTTGATGTAAAAAATACTCTAAAAAGGCGGCGTAAGTAGTTGCACTTTGATCCTCCTTTTTTGTTAGGGTGATTCTCAGCTACTTATTTGTTCAAAAAAAAAGGATTAAGAATGGCAGTAGAATTACATGCAAAAGGTGCAGAATTTGCGCGTGGCCTCATTCAGCAGGCACGATTTGATTTAGTAGGCGATTGGGCATCAAATCAACCAACCCCGCAAGATGGTGATGCGTATATCGCTGAGCATGGTTTTGAAAAATATGGCAACTGGTTTTTGGGCGTAAACATGGATGCAGATCCAAATACCAAAGAGCGCTATGAATTTCCTATCGGCAACTTTAAAGAAATCTTTCGTAGTGGCGTGATTGCAGCCGAGCAACGCGCTGGGCAGTATGGCCATGAAAAGATCAAAAAAGCAGCGCATGAGCTCCTTGAAATGATGCCAAAATAGCCTTCAGATAGATTGAATGATAAGTAAAAGGCTCGAAAAATGCGGGCCTTTTGCGGTTTTTACCCCGCTTTGCTATTCTAAAGAAATAATAAGTTTATAGCGATTTGGGGGTTATGATGAAGAAATTCGCACGGTTTTTACTGATAAGTGCTTTTTTGGGGACAGCGTTCCTTTTCTCTGCAGATAATAGTGCAAGTGCTGCCGCCGCAAGCGGTCCAGTAACTGTTCAACAATTGAGATTAGATTGTGAAGAGTCGGGCATGCCAGAGCAAGCGACGCAAGGCCTTTTGGCGATGCGAAAACCTCACTCTAGTACTGGCCAAGATAAACCTTTTGATTTGAGGATGAGTAATTTGTTAGCTTTCGCTTTCAAATTACGTTCATATGTTTTTGCTCAAGCTATTTTTGATGTATATAAAGATGATCAAATGGGTAAATATAAGGGCCACGATGATGCACAGCAAACGTGCACATTTAAACATGCTACTTTGTTTTTAAAGCCAGCAGAGGATGATACACTCGCTTATATGGACTATAACGCCATTAAGCTTCTATTGGGTAATGTGCCTTATGATCAAGACGCAAAAGATCGTATTCTTGAGCATGTTATGGATGCTAAACAGAGTAATATGAAAAAAATCGCTTATCTGTTGTTCAAGTATGGAGCTCGATCGGATCATCCATATATTCGTTCGTTACCGGAAAAAATAAGGCGGTTTAAAATTGAATCTGCAAAAAGAAAAAAAATTGGATATCCACGACGAAGAATGTTTTTAATATAACTATTTTTCCATTTCTTTGGGTACAGGTACGCTCATGTTTTTCAAAATAAATGGTGCAACATCACGCAGCTGCTGTAATGGTAGCTGCGTATCATTTCCACGCTCTTTTTTATTGATCCATAAAAAAGGTACAGGGTTGGTCGTATGCGCTGTACGGGCTTGGCCTGTTTTTTCATCAAACATATCTTCCGCATTTCCGTGATCCGCTGTGATATAAAGCGTACCATCCATTTTTTCTACTACTTGCTCATAGAGTTGGCCAAGTTTTCTATCAAGGCACTCTACGGCATTTACCGTGTTATCAAAATCTCCCGTATGCCCGATGATGTCTGCATTGGCATAATTAATAAGATAAAAATCGCAGGGATTTTGCTGGAGGGAGCTGATTACTGTGTGAGTAATATGATCGGCAGCCATACAGGGAGATTGTTTTGTTTTTTCTGTATCAAGCGTAGGGACTAATGAACGGCTTTCTGTTGCCTCGGGTGTTTCTTTGCCGCCGTTGAAAAAGTAGGTAACGTGGGCATATTTTTCTGTCTCGGCAATAGTGAAAATAGTTTTTTGATGTGCAGCGAGTGCTTGAGTAAGTGTATTGGTAATTACTGGGGTTGGATACATCACGTCTGTTTTGATTGTTTTGTCGTAAGAAATAGGGGTTACAAATCCATTCAATTTGAGTGGATTTATTTTAAATGCATCAAAATGATCATCGGTAAATGCAGCGGCCAGTTGGCGCGCGCGATCGGGCCGAAAATTAATGAATATGATTGCATCGTTATCTTTTATAACGGCTTTTTTGGTAAGTTGCGTGGGTGGAATGAATTCATCAGTAATATTTTTATTGTAATAATCATTGATCGCCTCTTGCCAGGTGCTGTATTTACTTTCTTGTGGCTCAGTGAGCGTGCGATAGCTTTGCTCTGTACGCTCCCAGTTTTTATCACGATCCATTGCGTAAGAACGGCCATGAATAGAGCCGATGATTGCACCCGATACTTTTATTTCATTTTCAAGATCTTTCAAAAACTGTATTGCTACTTTGGGCGCAGAATCTCTGCCATCTAAAAAGGGGTGAAGTACTATTTTTTGAATGCCAAAATTATGAGCAGCTTTAATAAATGCGTGTAAGTGATGAATATCAGCATGCACTCCTGCATCAGAAAGAAGTCCCATGATATGTAACGTGCCATCATCTTGTTTTATTCGTTCGAGCGTATCGAGCAATGCGGGGTTAGAAAGAAAGGTAAGATTTTTAATTCCTTCATCAATAAGTGAAATAGGGCTTTTGATTGTTCGCCCGGCGCCAATAGTAAGGTGGCCTACTTCAGAGTTACCAATAAGTCCTTCTGGAAGCCCCACAGCAGAACCTGAAGCCTGTAAAAAAGCGTGCGGATACTCAGAAAGCCATGCATCAAAATGAGGAGTGTCTGCATATGCAATTGCATTGTGCTTTTTTTCTTCACGCCATCCAAATCCATCCAGTATTACCAGCATTGTCACTGTAGAATTGGTCATGATAAGCCACTCCTTTTTTTACTTTATCAGTGATTATCGATACGCTCTTTAGAGTGTAGGGGCAATCATATGGGTAAATCAATAAGGGATGGTATATGAATAAAACAGTTTTTTTAGTTGTGTCTCTTTTATCTGTTAGTGCGCAGTGCAAGGCTGGCCTTAAAGAAGTGCTGCGACAGTTTTTGCTACCAAAAGGAGACATGGAGGTGCCTGGAGAATTACCAGGCAGATTTGAGACAGATCATTCAACGAATCGATTGAGAGTGAAAATATGGGTTCTTAATTCCGATGGAAAGTGGGTGCCTCGATTCCAAGTAGTTGAAGGCATCCCTTATGACCAGGCTGTTAATAAAGGTTATTTTGGCGGCAATGTATGGCGAGTTGAATAATGCATAGTGAAAAAGTCTGATGATGAAGCGAATGCTCTTTTTAATCGTTTTGCTTGCGTGCTCATTTGAATGCTCAGCAGATATCAAGCGGTGGCTTAAAAAAACCTTTTGCTGTTGTCTGCACGCGCAGCAAGAGAATGAAGCATCGCTGGCTGATTCAGGCACGGATGGAGTATTAGAGTTTATAGATGCGGTGGGCGCTGATGGAAGGATACAGAGACGTTTCGTTGCAGGCTTAACGCCACAAGAGGCAGCTTCACAGGATGCGCTTGTTATTGCCTTTCATCATATTGCAAGGCCGCAAGATGTTGGTAATGTAAGCTAAGTATATCATTGCATGGAAAAGGATAAAAAATGAGCGGTAAGATTTTATTGAGCACACTTTTGGTATCAGCAATTTCTTTTAATTGCAGTGCATTGCGCGCTGGTGACTATATGCTAGTGGCTGGTGGAGCCGGGGCTGGCGCCTCCAGTGATGAAAGTGGCGATGATTCATGGGAAGATAGAAGGGTTTTTGAGGATGGCGATTCTCAAGTGCACGCCCTGCGATTTGTCTTTAAAGAAGAAAAATTACTTTTGCTTTCTGGAATAGTAAAAACAGAAAAAGAATTTTTAGCCTTACCTGCTGAAAGGCGAGATGCAATACTGGCGCAATTTCCTGCTTTTCAAACCTTTCTTCAAATCAATGATACTGCAGGACAGGCGATGCCAGTTGGTTTGGGCGCTGAGCGCTTGGAGTTTTATAACCGTGCTGTCGTGGTTCCCCTTGAAAAAAAAATTGCCAAATCAGAACTTCCTTCACAGTTGTTTGACGGATCGATGCCGTGTGCTACCTGCACGCCGCTTTTACATATAACGCAGCATACAAAAGAGATGAACGCTATTCTTGCTCAAGGTGATGAAGGTGAAGCTTCGTCGCGCAATTGCGTAAAAAGAGTATTTCAATCATTGCGGCGCCGTTTGCAACGACGGTAAAAAAAACGCACACTAGAAAGAATAAGTAGTTTTTTAGCGTATTGAATATGGATTTTGTATGAAAAAAATAATGGTATTGCTTGGATTATTGGTAGTGAGCGTGCATGGATATGTGCATGCAGATATTAGCTCTCGTCATGGCGCAATTTGCGTTTTAGATGATGATGACGATGCAATGAGCGATGAAGAATTGCACGCATTAGAGCAGATGCCAGAAGTAAAACATTCTGCATTTGAGCAATGGGCTGCACGAAATGCGGGTATAGTATTGGGTTGGTATATGAAGTATCGACGGTGTATTCGTGCTCTTGCAAAACGAGTACCTTTTAAAAAGCATAGAGCGCAGCGAGCATAATCGTGAAAAAACAATCTCAAGCGCATGAATTTGCACTGTATTATGATGCGTTACCGCAATCGCTCGATGTTTCAGATACTGTACATATCTCCGATAAAGATATTATACATCGTATTGAACGGGTATTACGGCTCAAAAAAGGCGAGCAGTGTATTCTTTTTAATCGTGAATCGCATGCAAAAGTCTGTATTTTAAGCATGGATAAAAAACAAATACTCGTCGAGATTCTTTCTTTTGAGAAAAACAAAATCTATTCTCCATACATTACGTTTCTTTTGCCCGTATTAAAGCGAGATGCGCTTTCAGCGGCAGTTTATTATTTGGTTGAAGCGGGAGTGAATGAAATCAAACTTATTCAAACAAAGCATCAGCCACGAGCGTGGGGTGGCCAAAAAGAGCAAGAGCGACTGAATCGAGTTGCAATTGCCGCTGCCGAGCAATCAAAACATTTTGCATTTCCTGTGATCAGTGATCCTGTTTCATACGAACAGGCTGTGAGTGAATTGCCAGAAAAAAGTGTGCGTATCCTTGCAAATCCTGAGGGGGATTCTTTTTCAGAGATTCTATCACAAAGCACGCCAGTCCAGATTATACTGACGTGTGGCCCAGAAGCTGATCTATCAGTTGAAGAAAAAGATTTTTTACGATTGAACTCTTTCAAGCTGATGAAGCTTACACCTACTATTTTACGGGCAGAAACAGCCGCCTTCTGCATTTCTTCTCTATTTCGAACAGTCTTTTCAAATTCGGAATAAAAAATTTCCGATACAAATAGAACATAATCTATTGCGTTTACTTTCTGAGCCTGAGTAGACTAACGGTGGTAATAAAAACAGTACTCACCGTTTAGGGCAAGGAGAGGGACATGAGGAGAGAACAATCTGATATTTCGCTGTTACTTATGGTTTTGGTACTTTTTAGTGCGAGTATCGGACTTTCTCATGGCTTTAAGATTTCCCTTATATCCGCCTCTGATACGAAATCAGTATCCCTTTCTGAGCAGGATATGTTTGATGTGCTGTTTCCTCAACTTATTTCAGATAATATGGATAAGGCTGCAATCGCATTGCAGCAATTTGATTCTGCTGCACAATTGAAAGTATTACAGCAAGTTATCAAGGGAGATAGGATTGCACTCACAGACTTACAAAAAATTATGTTTATTGGAGCGCTTGCATCGTATGCGCAGGATGCCTCTCAAAGAGCAGCTCTTTTTGCTTTATTGAAAAAAAGTTTCCCAGATCAGCCCGTGCTCGCATTAATTGCTACTCAATATCCTCACATTGTTGGATCGTTGATTGAATGGGCAAAAAATGATCGTGCAAACGAAAAGCTTCTTAGAAAGTGGAGATATGCATCCACGGCGTATGCGGTGGCTCAAGATAATGTGCAGTTATTGACTGATCTTTATACGCAAGGGCTTCGTCTTGAACCGCGAGAAGCGACAATCGTTTTGGATAAGATAGTTGCGGGTAAGCGTAACGTTAAATTTGTACCATTGTTGGTTCGGCAGTTTGGTGCGGAAATACATCGAAGCGATGATGGTAAACGTACTGCGCTCATTAGAGCAGTTGAAGCGGGTAATAAAGACATGGTGCGTGCACTGCTTGCAGTGGGGGCTAATCCAAAGCATGTTCAGCATGAATCGGTTGGGTCTGCGCTTTCTATAGCCACTCAGCAGGGGCTGCATGAAATTGAACGAATTTTACGCGATCATTAACGAACTGCAGGATGCTGTTTGAGGTAGACTGGCATGAGTTCAGATACGCCCGATTGTTTTGATTTCCACTCTTCATATCCCATACGTGCAATTGCTTCAAGTGAGCAATAAGCAGGAATTACTTCAGGAATATATGCGTGTGATCCAAGCTCTGATTCAATGAGGTCTTTATGCAACGTAGTGCCATTTCCTAAAAATCGAATAGTGCCGGATTCATTTTTTAATTGCAAAAGAATATCGGTAATAGCATATGCGCCATACATGAGTTGTTTGTTTTGTTTTGTAACCAATGTATAGACGTCGTTGCCAAAGGCATTAAAAAAAATTGCAGTGAGCGGATATGCTTCATCTTGCCATTCTTGCGCAGCTGCAAAAAGTCCATTAATACCAATAAGGGGTATTTTTGTTGCATACGCAATGCCGTTAACGGTGGTAATCACTACACGCAAAGTAGTAAATGGCCCGGGGCCGCAATTGGCTGCAATATACGAAAGATCTGAAAGAGAGATATTGTTGGTTGCGAGCATGCTATTTAAATGGGGAATAAGTTGAGTGCTTGCTTTCATTTTAGAAATAGAATCGTAACTTATTTGAGTGGTATCTTGCATGAGCGCGAATTGCACTTCATCGTAATTATTCTGAATAGCTAAGGAGTACATCGTGTTGCCTAGTTATTAATTGCGATTTTTACACTTTTGCTGCTGATAAAAAATACTAAATGAATCATACTCAATGGTCTTCTCTTTTTTTACGATGATTTTCCCACAGTTGAGGCATTTCCATCCCTCAAAGTTAAGAAAATGATCGAAGAACGACTGAAGTACCATTAAGCCGCCACACTTTTTACAATTCATTCTACGTGCTCCCTTTTTTAATAAAACACGAAATCTCAAAGCATTGCGGCGTTTTCAACTGATGAAACTTGCTTCATGGTCACTTTTTTTATCCCTATCCCCTTTCTTTTACAAAATAATCATGGAATTGAACTCTTGTCAATGAAGCAAAAAAAAGTACCTATTGAAATTTAAGTGAATCGAGGTAACTCATCAAAAAAAGAGCGGCTGCTACTGAATGCGTTTCCAATTTTTTCTCTTTGGTTTTTGGACGAGTGAGTCGTGCGGCATGTTTACTTGAAAGTCGCTCATCCCAAAGGACCCATTCTTTATCGGGTAATTTTTTTTCTAATTCTTTTGCCATTTCTTCAGTCTTGAGAGTTTGTGCGCTTTTGGTGCCTTTCATTGTTTTGGGATGGCCAACTACAATAGTTTTAATTGGTTCAAGTTCGCAAATTTCTTGCAGCTCTTTAAGAAGCTGCGGGGTGCTAACAGTTTTATAGGGTCGCGTTGTTATGCCGAGTGCATCCGAGATTGCGATACCTGTCCATACGTCTCCAATATCAAGCGCTAATAGTTTCATAGGGTCCTTTGGCGGTATAAATTCTTTTAAAAAACGGTATACTGAGAGCATTCTTCATTGAAGCAAGCTTACAATTATAACATTTTTTCCCACCGTTCGCCCTGCCGTGCCCGTCGTAGCCTTGGCGTAGACTGGAGCGTGTCGAAGGGTTTTGAACGGTAGATATAAAAGTGTGTTGCTGAATAGAAAAGTATAGCAATATCTTTTGATATAAGTATTTTTAAATTTTAAGCGAACTAACCCTTCGACAAGCTCAGGGCGAACGGAGAGGGGTTTTATAAATCATATTGCCCTTACAGTAAAGGAAACTGAATGGATATCTCTGTCTTATGGGCGCAGATTAATTGGTTATTGGGTACACTGCTTATTTTATACGCAGTAGGGATTAGTGCTGTGTGTACTATAGCGTTTCGGTTTATTCAGTTTCGTTCTCTTATAGATTCTTTTAAGGCAGTCTTTCTTCCTGCAAAAGTGAAAGCAAAAACGGGGCAGATGTCTCCATTTCAAGCATTTATTAATACACTGAGTACCAATCTTGGCAATGGCAGTGTGGTTGGTGCGGCTACTGCAGTTGTTGCGGGTGGTCCCGGATCTGGTATTTGGGTATTGATTGTAAGTATTTTATTAATGGCGGTTCGCTTTGCCGAGGTATATGCGAGTACGTGGTTTGGCATGAAGTCGAAAAAAGACGCCGTACTCGGCGGCCCAATGCTGTATCTTACTCAGGTGCCTGGTGGCGCATTTCTTTCTATGCTGTATGGAGTGTGCTGCCTTTTATTTGGTCTTACTGTTGGTAATGCAATGCAAATTCACTCAATTAGTTATGCAATTACGACTACCTGGGGGATAGACTCTTATATTATTGCGGGATTCATTACTCTTTTTATGGCGTATATTTTATTAGGTGGCGCTGAACGTATCGTTGCCGTTTCTGATGCTATTGTGCCGGTTAAAGTTATTGTCTTTTTTGGCTCATCTTTGATTCTAATCGGATATCACAGCGGTGTATTGTATGATGCATTGCAGTTAATGTTGGAAAGCGCTTTTCAACCGCAAGCATTTGTGGGAGGTATTGTTGGCTTTTCAGTAATGCAAGCAGTACAGGCAGGTATGAATTTATCGGTAACTGCTACTGAATCAGGCTTGGGTACGGCTGCAATTCTTTTTGGGTATACCGGAAGCACCGATCCTTTGCGGAGTGGTCTTATGGGCATGGTGAGTACATTGATTAGTAGCTTGGTATGCTTTTTAGTATCGCTTTGCATTGTGATTAGTGGTGTTTGGAATTCTGGACTTGCAAGTTCTGCATTAACTATTTCAGCGTTTAACACTGTGTTTGGACAGTGGGGTGGGTTTCTTGTCAGTTTTCTTTCGATTAGCTTTGGTGCAGGAGTGGTAGTTGCGTATGCATATATTACGCGTGCTGCATGGTTTTCAGTTACCGGCGGGCGATTTGAGAATGCTTTTATGCTTGTGTATACTATCGCGGCATTTTTAGGGGCGATTGTGGATCCTTCAATTGTGTGGGGAGCTGTCACAATTATTAATGGCATTTTGTTAACAATAAACTTAACGGGACTTTTATTACTTACGCCGCGTCTTTCAGGGTACGTGAAAGAGTCTGAAGCGAAAAAAGCGTAGCATTTATGATGCCAGCGATCTATCCAGTCACAAGCCATACGGATCATGTTGGCGCTGGAAGCACGTTTGTAGTTATTCATGGATTTGCACACAATGGCTCTGATCATATTTCGCGTGCGCTCGAAAAAGGTGCCTCTCTGATAGTAGTTGACCAAGAGCTCTCATCAGAGTTGCGCTCCCTCATTGCGCAGCATGGAGCAACGCTTGATCGTGTTGATAATGCGCGAAAAGCGTTAGCGCAACTAAGCGCACAGGCTTCTGGCAATGCGCATAGAAAACTGAAGATAATCGGTATTACCGGCACAAAAGGTAAAACAACCACCGCGTGCCTTTTGTTTCACATTCTTAAAAATGCAGGAATGAAAGCGGGATTGATTTCTACCGTTGGCAATGCCATTAATAATCTGCAATTGCCCGCTTTTTTAACCACGCCACAACCAGATTATTTGCATCAATTTTTTTTAAAAGCGGTTGAAGAAAATTGCGACTGGATTGTAATGGAAGTGGCTGCTCAAGCGGTAGGATTGCATCGTATTGAGGGATTAGAGTTTGATGCAGTTATAATGACCAACTTTGATCGGGATCATTTAGAATTTTACGATTCAATGGAATCATACTTTGCAGATAAAGTTGCACTGCTTGATCATTGTAAAGTGAATGCACCCGTATGGATTAATCAAGATGATGCATGGCTTTCAAGACTTACTCCATCTTATGCGCGTTGGTTTTCGTGCAAAAAAAGTGCAGATATTGCAGGCGCTTTGCAAAAAACAAACCAATTTCATCTTTCAGCACAGATTCAATTTCAAGAAAAAAAGTACGACGTTGAATGCCGCACGCTTGCAGGAGAATATAATCTTTCCAACTGTTTGGCTGCAATTGGAGCTGCTCATGCGATTGGCATTGCTGTAGAACAAAGCGTTTTGCATCTTGCTACATTTGCAGGAATTGCAGGGCGGCAAGAGCGTATTGCTCTTTCCAATGGGGCAACAGCCATCATTGATTATGCGCACAATGCACAATCATACGATGCCTTTTTTAAAACGGTTCGCCCGCATACCGATCATTTGATTGTAGTCTTTGGCGCGGGTGGCGATCGAGATTCTGGTAAACGTCCAGAAATGGGCAGACTTGCAGCAATATACGCAGATGCTATCATTATCACCACCGATAATCCTCGGTATGAAAATCCTGATAACATTGTGAGCGATATTTTAGGGGGCATTGAAGAACGTACTCGCAGTAAAGTGATCGTTGAGCCAGATCGGGCGCGCGCAATTGAAAAAGCGTATTCGCTTTCTCGAGCTGGATCAATTATTGCATTACTTGGCAAAGGGCCAGACGAGTATCAAATTATTAGGGATCAAAAAGTTCCGTTTAGCGAAAAGACTATTTTACATACATTTATCTAATGAGAGGTTTTTTATGAAAAAATATACATTGGCATTGTTGCTTTTATGCACGTATCAATTACATGGCTCTATGATTATTCATGATGATGGTATGAGCCGTGAAAATGCAGCGCAATTAGTATTAGTCGAATCAGGAAATTAAACTGATAGGTAAATCGCCTATTTCAAGGCCTAAAAGTTGATTATTTCTATCTAAATTATAAGTAAGTATCGCAGAGAGTGCTTGCGAAAAAAAGCTCGTTATTGAACGAGCTTTTTTATTAATAATTTGCAAGCGATCTTTGAGGATACTAAAGGAAGTTTCTACAATTTGCCTGCGCCTTAACATTCTTAAAATCTTTTTAGAAATGGGTGTTTTTTTCATATTCTTTCTTCCTTTTGTGATCAAAGTAATTTTACAGGCCTTTAATTCTTTCGCCTTTTTAATTCCAAGATAGCCTTTATCTCCAATCAAATATCCTGCTATGCCTTTCACCATTTTTTCATCTAATGCAGCAATATCTGATGTTGATCCATTTGTGAATTTGAATGAAATAATATCCATATTTTGATTGATTATAAGGTGTAATTTAAATCCGAAGTACCAGCCATTCATGTTTTTCCCCGAACTTGCAAATCCTTTTCCTAATCGAGATCTGAATCGATAACCAACCGAACAAAGAGGTAGGGGCGTTGAGTCAATCACGTAAAAATCAGACTTTTTTTGTTTATTAAATTGGGAGAGCACTGTGTTCATCATGCCCAAATGCAAAAAGTTTGATTGAAGCCCATAGCAAAATTGTTGATAGCTTGGCAGCTCAGAAAATTCGCTTTTCATGCATTGCTTTATCAAATGATAAAGCTGTTTATTCGTTTCTATTCCAAGCTTTTGCTTGATTATTGCTATCGTTAAAAACTCAGAGCGGCTGAGCTTTTTTCTACGACCAATTTTTGAAATTTGAATTTTTTTATCAATTAAACTTGTTAGATTATCAATTAAGCAGTAAATTTCTTCTAAGTTTGGGATCATCTTTACTCCTGATTTTTTGATCGGAATTTTGGAGTTTTATACGATGATCCCAACTTTTTTTCAAGCTTTTAATTTCCTGATTCGACTT
>JAJCZE010000018.1 GCA_029262555.1 Candidatus Babelota bacterium
TTTTTTAATTTTTTTTAAATTGTAATTTTTAATTTATTTTTTCAAGTTAAAAAGTTTTATTTGTTGTTAAAGTTTATAACCCCTACCACCCGCCCCGGGCGAACGGGGAAGGGGAACTTCATCAACTGTTTCTAAAATGAAACCAGGCGAATAAATTTAAAATTGTTGGTGGTCGTTGCGATCATCTTCAGAACCTGAAGTCTGATCATTGGTGTGCTCTTCTGGTCGATTTTCTGTTGAATTACGATCAGCCGGAGTTTGTGGTGATTCTTTTTTTCGGATAAGAGACATGATTCGCGTATGAAAACCTGCCATAAAAAATCCAATTACGATCATCCCTATTGAGCCAAAAAGAATTATGCTATGCATCAATTCGGTGGTAATTCCTAAAATATTCAGCAATAAGATTGCACCAGTGATCATAAACAGGATGCCCTTAACTGTATTTGAAAGCGTTGGCATGTTCATGAGATCCTCCCCTAATAATTCAAGATTTTTCTTATAGATTAGCTTCTTAATGGCTCGAATTGCAATATTTCGATGCAAAAAGGATTGATGGCTTGACTTTTGGCCTTCAAAATCAAGATCATAGGGGAAACTGTAAAAAGAGTATCAATCTATGAAAAAAAACTATCTAGAGAGCTTTTGCCGAAATATTGTTCGCCCTGAGTTTCAGGTGGTGGCGCTGTTGGTTACTGCCTCTATAGTGCTGCTTATGGGTGGTGATGCTATGCGTCGCTTTCAGCCATTTGAGCAAGCGCCTGAGATGAAATCAATTACTCCTGAAAAAATACGGCAATGGGGGGGAGATCCTGTTGTTGTTGATGTTGGATTGTATATCAGTAATTGGCATAAATTTAAAATGGTAGATAATGAATTTGTGTTTGATGGAGTGATATGGTTTCAGTTTGATCCAGCTTTAATTTCTTTAGACACGATTAGTAAATTTTCTTTTTTAAAAGGAGAGTTGGTTCAAAAATCGGAACCGAGTACAAAGCTTATTGATGGAAAGCTATTCGTTGAGTATAAGATTAGGCTTAAGTTTGCAACGACACTTACCTATCGCTTTTTTCCACTCGATGATCATCGCATTTTCATCACGATAGTAAATACTTATGTAACGCCGAGTGAAGTAATATTTCGGTCATTTAAATCGGATTTTGAGACTTCAAATCGGATTCACATTCCTGCATGGTACCAAGTGGATAAGGGGGTTCGAGCTGGTTATGCAAGAGAGTTGTTTGACAAGTTTGATGAACGTAAATCGGTACGATATCCCGGGGTTATTTTTATTTTAGATTTTGCTCGATCTGGTATTAGTCTTATCCTTTTAATATTTCTTCCGATATTTCTGATATTTTTTCTGAGTCTTTTTTGGTTTACTTTTGAACCAGATGAAAGAACCTCGATCATGGCGCTTACTACTAGTGCAATTACTTCCTTGATTGCCTATAGATTTGTGATTCAGAACATGTCTCCAAAAGAAGGCTATTTTTTATTAAGTGACCACATTTTCACGTTCTTTTTGGCATTAGCTTTTGCGAGTTTTGTATTGGCGCTTTTATGGGTGCGGCGTGGATCTATGACGTCGGGAATGATAATTGCTCGAGGTCTAGCGTTTATTCTATTTCATATATTATTTATCCTCATGTGGTATTTTTTGCTCTTTAGGTGGATATAAGGAGAGTGATGAATCGTCGATTTGTAGTTTTATTATTGATACTTTCTTTTGTAACGAGTAGCGCAGCATTTAAATCGCTATCTGAAATGCAGGCGTATGCCGCAGATAATCCAGAAAATGTGCAGCCCACCAACAGCAATTGGATATATCCAGACTTTAGTGAGTTTCATAAAAATAATACTCCTAGTTGGGTGGAGCGAGTAACGCAATGGTTTGGATTCAATGGCGGATCCTTTGATATTGCTTCTTTTGGCGCGGTGCTTAAAGAGGTTACTCAATCAAGAGTGCAGCAGGAGCCTCAAGGTTATTTTTCAGAACAAATAAAGCCGGCAAAAAATGATCGATTTATAATTTGGGCAGATCTTTTTGGAGCATTTCATTCATTGGTACGAGATCTTTCTTTTTTGCATGCGGATGGTGTAATTGATGAGTATTTACATATAAAAGATCCAAATGTTTATTTTGTATTTAATGGCAATGTAATTGATGGATCTCCGTATGTACTTGAAGCTCTGGCAGTTGTATTGCAGCTTATGCAGGCAAATCCAAATCAAGTGATTTACACTCGTGGCTATCATGAAATGAAGGAGCGATGGCATAATTTTGAACTATTGAAAGAATTAAAGATTCGCGCTTCTGCGCATTCTTCAGAATCGGTGCCATTTGGAAGCGAGTTGAATCTATTTTTTGCTTCTTTGCCAATTGCGCTCTATCTTACGCAAGATCAGGATAGTACTATTCAAGTTGTGATTATTAGTGCTAATGAAAAAACAATATCTCAGCTTAAACAGCATGATCTTTCGCAGGTATTATCGCATGATAAACAACAATCGTTTTTTACATTGGGTAAGCATACTAAGAATGAGATTCAATCATCAAAAAAAATGGTAGAGATTCGTGCATTTATTACGAATGAGGATCGCTCTCTTAGTTATCGACTGAGTGATGGACTTACTGCTGCGGGCACATTTGAAGGTGCAACTCGTTGGATTATATTTTCATCGCCAACTGAGCGAAATCAGCAGCTCTATAAATTTTTTTATGATGCATTCGTGCAATTAGACGTAATTAATGGAGTTAAATCTTGGACGCTTTCTCTTTTTAATCAAAAAGTTCCTGAGCTTGATGGGTTTAAAAAAGATGCGGTTTATAACGTGGTTACCGGACGAGAAATTTTTACAAAAGATGATCAAGCCCAGCTTTTAGAGATAGAGTTTGGCGCGACGATGGATCTTTCAAAAGGGGCGAGTCCGATTGGAAAAAAAGTAAAAGAGGGACTTGAGCTGGCCTTTGATAGAGAGCTTGCAACCGGTTCAATTTCTGATGTGGTGCCACAAATAACGGTAGTTGATGACGAGTATACCCCGATAAAGACGCGTCGTATGGTGCAAAAAATGATGAAAAAGGGGATTGATGTATTTATTGGATCTCAAGGAAGCGCATCTCTTGAATCCTATCTTGATTTGATTAAGCAAGGAGAGCTTCTTGTTTTATTTCCATTTACTGGATCACCGCTTTTTAGGCAGCCAGACTTAAAACATTTAATACATTATCGCGGCTCGTATATTCGAGAAGGGCAAGAGCTTATTAATTATGCATTGAAAGATTTAAAATCGAAAAAAATAGCAATATTCTATCAGGATGATGCGTTTGGGCGAGGAGCGCTTGCGGGTGCACGCCAAGCATTAAAAGCCGCTGGTATTACCGATTATATTGAAGTGCCACACGAAAGAAACGTATTGAATTACAAGGTGCAAGCTGCAAAAATCAAAGACTTCAATCCCGATACAATACTTTTTTCTACCAACTCTCCTGCCATTCGAGGACTTATTCGTCAGCTTGGGGTGCAATACTTTGCAAGTAAAAAATTGCTCGGGCTTTCAGTATATGAAGATGCATTTGAGCGATTTTTGAAAGATAAGGGACTGAACTTTACATTGATACGTATGGTTCCAGATCCAGCAGCGAGTGACTTACAAATTGCTAAAGAGTATCGAGAGTGGGCTGATAAGAAAAATGTTTCATATGATAAGGTTTCTTTTGAGCAATATATTAATGCCAATATTTTATTTCATATATTACGAAAAATAGAAGGCCCCATAACTGCCGATAAAATAATTGCCATTGCTGAGCAATTTAAAAATGAGCCATTTAAGGGACTTGAATTGAACTTTAATCCGCAGACAAGAGAGCTTTCTGATACGTTGTGGATTGATTCAGGGGTTGGGCCATGGATTGAACGAAAAGTTGAAAAGCCGTTTGAAAAAAGAGTATCGCCTTCTTTGCAAGCGTCTATTGGGGCGGCTCATACAGATGGTTTGAAGTTTGGCTCTACAATGGATCTCTCAAAGGGTTTACGCTTGCAAGGGCAAGCGGTGAAAGAGGGTATAGAGGTGCGGCTTGAGCAGGCAAAAAATCAAGAAATGCCAATTGTACCTGAGATAGTTATTGAAGATGATGCGTATACTCCAAGTCAGACGCGAAGTATCATTGATCAATTTATTGCGAACGGAATTTATACAATCGTATCGCCAACTGGGAGCGCTACGCTTGAATCGTATATTGATTTGATTAAGGACGGAAAAGTTACGGTGCTTTTTCCAATAACGGGTGCACCACAGTTTAGAACAGCTTCTTTATCGAATATGGTACATTTGCGTGCATCATATGCAACGGAAGGGCTTATTCTCACGCAGTATGCGTTAGAAAAATTGAAGGCGCAAAAAGTGGCCTTATTTTATCAGAATGATGCATTTGGAAAAAGTTTACTCAAATCATCAAAAGCATTACTTGAAAAAAAAGGTATCAAAACAATACTAGAAGTTCCCTACGATAGGAATGAGAAAGATTTTTCAAAGCAAGCTGAACGAATTAAACAGTTTGATCCAGATGCACTATTATTTTTTTCTACGGCAATTGCGGCACAAAAAATATTACTAGCAATTGGAGCAGATGCATTAAAAGAAAAACATCTTTTGGGCAATTCTGACTTAGGAGAATTTTCTTTCCAAAGTTATATAAGGCAAAGTGCGATTCCATTTATGAGTATCAGCGTAGTTCCTAATCCGCATACGAGTGAGCTTCAGATAGCAAAAGAATATCGAGATGCCGCAAAAAATCAGGGACGTAAAATTGGCCCATTTAGTTTTGAGGCCTATATCGGCATAGATTTGCTATTGCATGTGTTGCAAGAGATAGATCCTCCGGTTACTCGAAATAAAATGCTAGAAAAACTTGCAGCAATGGATGGTGTAAATTATAAAGGGCTTTACTTAAAATTTGATCAACAAACAAGAACGCTTTTACATACAGTATGGCTTAATGCAGATTCGTCTCATTGGGAAAAGATAGATCTTTCTAGAGGTAGTAAAACAAACTAGTAAGTATGCGGGTATTGCCTACTGGTGTTGTATTTATTACGTCTCCATCGCAATCAATAGTTCCATATGCAGTTCGGGTATATTCTAGCTCAACTGCAAATGTGAAATTTTTAGTTTTCCATTGAAAGCGTGGTGAGACTCGAAATACATAATTTAAATCTGTTCCATTTCCATAGATTGTTTTTTCTACAACGTCATTTGCATCTGTGATGCTTTGAATAATTGGCTCTCGTGCTCCTAAATTTTTAATAACTCCAATAAACCATCCAGGAATAAAGGTCTTACTTTTAGTTATTTGGGTATCATTCCAGAGAGCAATTCCATTAAGATTGGTATATTTTCGCCTATCTGTAGTTGAATCAACGGAGCTTACGGCATATCCTCCAGTCATATTTAGGTTGGTAGCGTTTTGTAAAAAAATAACTTTTGTTCGCGTATCAACAGAATCCCACTTTAAGTCGCTATATACTGTTGCAATAGCGCTATTGAGGCGTTCTCGAGTTTTTAATCCGGTGTTTGTTTTGAGACGAGGCTGAATTCGTTTAAAATCAATGTCTGCTCCAATGTGATGGTCTCCAAGATAGGTATCAAGGCGAAGATCAAGCATTGGTATCACCGAGTCTCGCAGGTAGGTACTGCTGGGTCCAATAGGACCATCACTTAGATTATCAAGTTGTGCAACCGCGGCAAAGAGTAAGCTGACATGTTTGTTTGGTATATAGGTGACTCTAAATTGGGGGTCTCGCGAAAATGCTTCTATGGGAATACCGGTGTTAAAGGATATTGTTCGTGGATCGACGCCAAGAATATAGAGGGGGTGATATGCTTGCCCTGCAAGTATTTGTGCTTTTTCCCAGTCTAGCTTTAAATAAGCAAGACGCATGCGAATAATGTTAGGAATGCCATCTTTACCAAAAAAATCATATTCTATGATTCCTTTACTGTCGGCTTTTTTTATTTTAGGCCCATCAATTTCAAGGCGCATACGTGTTTGAATAGCAACCGATGTAAATTGTCCTTGCGCATTAATATCATTGCAATCTACATCGAGTTCTTTTTGTTCCGGATAAAGAAGTATTTGGTCTTCTCGGGCCCCTATTACTTGGCGAGTATCCCAAAAAGATTCAGCCTTTATAAACCCTCCAAATTTAATTGGTAGGTCGCAAGTGAGAGGGTGAACGTTTTTAATTTCAATATCAGAATAAAGGTAAGAGGGCGTAAAAAGTGCGAGCGCGAAAAGAGTAATACGCTTCATGCAACATTCCTTTTTGTGAATTGCGGTGTATTAAATCATTGCACTATTTTAGCGACTCAAGCAGTAATTGCAATGGAGTGTTAATCGTATTTAATGGGAGGAATCTGAAAAGATGGTATTAGAAAGTCGAATCAGGAAATTAAACTGATAGGTAAATCGCCTATTTCAAGGCCTAAAAGTTGATTATTTCTATCTAAATTATAAGTAAGTATCGCAGAGAGTGCTTGCGAAAAAAAGCTCGTTATTGAACGAGCTTTTTTATT
>JAJCZE010000019.1 GCA_029262555.1 Candidatus Babelota bacterium
TAAAATTTCAAAAATCACTTCAAATTCTGTATCTTTAACCAGGTAATGCATTACAGCTTCCTTCTTGGGACTTTCGTCGGTTTTTTGAAGGAAGCTTATCTTTTTTTTAAGCTTCTTTTAATTTTTGTTCACAGAACCTAATCTTTTTCTTTGTTTTACATAAAAAGGCTGCATAAAAAAGCTCTTTTTTTTACCATACTCTTTTTCTATCCATTGGGTATCACACAAAAAAAGAGGTGATTCATAGATAGTAATTTCAATATCTTTTTTGCGCGCTTCACTGAGTAAATTTTTTTTTAAAGCATGGTCAACAGGGTCTATGCAGTGTAGCGAAGTTACGCTATCTCTTTTTAAGAGAGAAAAAAGGGTTTTTGCCTTTTTGTATTCAAGATAATGGACCCGATATTTTCGTTTTTTTAAAAGTGTTTCATACTCTTTCATGCTTGCACGATGCAGCATTAGTTTTTGTTTGTGAAATGCAAAGTCCGTAAAATATCGTGGATGTTCAATAAGATAAATATCCCTATTTTTTTCAAATGCAGGGTGATTCGATACCAATTGGTTCGGTAAAATGAGTATAGCTTCTTTCATATATACTTTCCTATTTTACTTTTTTAAATGCCTGGAGTGTGATCTTACGCTCCTCGTTGTGATTTACTATTGGTTTTGGATAGCCTTTGATTTCAATCTCTTGAGATTTTTTTTCCCAACCATTAATAATTTTAGGATCTATATTTTTTAATTCTGGTACCCATTTTTTAATGTATTCACATTTAGGATCAAATTTTTTTTGCTGAAGCCAAGGATTGAAAATTCTAAAATAAGGTTGTGCATCACAACCAGTTGAAGCCGCCCATTGCCAGCTTCCATTATTAACGCAGGGATCATAATCAACAAGTTGCTGTGCAAAGTATTTTTCACCCCATTGCCAATTGATGTGTAAATCTTTTGTTAAAAAAGATGCAACAATCATACGTACTCTATTATGCATCCAACCAGTTGTGTTTAATTGACGCATTCCTGCATCAACAATCGGAAAGCCTGTTGCTCCATGACACCATTTTTCAAAATTTTTTTGACTTTTGCTCCACCATAGATTTTTATATTGTTCTTTATAAGGGTGACCAAATACAGATGGCGTATGATATGCAACGTAAGTATAAAAGTCTCTCCAATAAAGCTCTTTTAATAATTGTGTTCGCGATCCGAGCGCTTTTTTTATTGCATGGTAGCTTTCACGAATTGAAATGGTACCAAATTTATGTGACGCAGAAAGATGAGTTGTAGCGTCAAGAGCAGGATAATCTCTATCTTTACCATAATTAGCTTGGTTAGATTTAAGTTTTTTTAAAATTTTTAAACTATTATTTCTACCACCATGAACCTTAATCTGAGGATTCTCTTTTTTGAGGATTTTTTTATAGAGAGCGCTTGTTTCGCTCTTTGCGATAGGACTTGTGTAAAAGTCACCCTTTGCTAAACGTTCTGGAGTGGGTACTTCTTTTTGAGATGCGCGTCTCCAAAAAGGGGTATATACGCTATAGGGAGATCCTGATCCCGTTGCGATAGATTCTGGATCGCCCATTAAAAGAAGATCCTGAAATCCATGAAAGTCTACGTTTTTCTTTTTGCAAAGAGCCTTAATTTCTCGATCTCTTTTTCTAGAAAATGGGGTGTAATCATAGTTTATAAAAAGGGCGTCAGGCTTAGTTTGTGAAATAACGTGAGATATTGTCTTAAGCGTGTCACCATAAAAAAGATATAATCTGCCATTGTTTTTTTTGCATTCTTTTTCCAGTTCTTTGAGAGATTCAATCATAAATTGAATTGCGTTTTCACTTCGATATTCATTTTTTGATCCAACTTGATGAGGATCAAAATTAAAAAGAGTGATTACTTTTTCAGATTGGCGCAATGCAGCATTGAGTGCAGTATTGTCTGGCAACCTTAAATCTCTGCGAAAAATAAAAAGAGCCTTCTTGTATTCTTTACTTGGCATGACGTTCCTTATCACACTTATGATTCAATACGTTAAAATTTTAGTATTCAAGGAGTTAGTATGAAGTTCAAGAGTAACTATATAATTATTCCATTACTTACGATAGTTGTTGCATTATTAGGCAAAAGCAACACAAGAGCGTGTGATTCTTGGATATGGTATCAATCATTACAGTTACCAGCAATTACTCCACCAGATTGGGTATTTCCAATAGCATGGAATGTTATATTTTTTTGCACAGCAGTAGCCGCACTTATTGTATGGAATAGATTTGATCGCAACGGAATTTTTTGGGCAATTATAGGG
Organism: Candidatus Babelota bacterium; assembly: GCA_029262555.1. Lineage (GTDB taxonomy): Bacteria > Babelota > Babeliae > Babelales > Vermiphilaceae > JAJCZB01. Next base: position 2,306 of record JAJCZE010000019.1, read on the forward strand.
CTTTTTTGTGCGAACGCAACACTGAATGTGTTATGGACGGTTCTTTTTTTTGGAAACCATTTGATTGGAGCAGCATTGCTTACAGCGATTACGCTAGAGATCATTACGATTGCTCTTGGAGCACTTGTCTATAAACGTTCACTTTTGACTGCATTGTTATTTGCGCCATACATAGTATGGTGTGCATTTGCAATCTACTTAAACAGTATGATTTGGTATTTAAATTAATAAGATATAAATGAGTTAATAATGATCGCTTTATCTATGATAAAGCAGCATCGCCTAGAGCAGCAGCAAGATCCCCATCAGGCGCTGGCGCAATAGTAAGTGCAGCCATTAGGGCATCAAGAGATTCATCAGCTGATTGTGATGCCGTAAGCAATCTTTCTATTTCAGCGACTTGTGCAGCTATAGCACCTTCGATTTTTTGATGTGATTCGATAAATTGTAATGCTGCATCACAGTTTGAATGGTATTGAACTTGCTCCATGTGAACTTGAGCAAGGGGGCATAAATGTCCCAATAGGGTATCGATAGCAGTTTTTTTATCACGTGGAATACTCGCATCATGCGCATCAAGTTTTGCTTGAGCCTCCGAGAGCTCATCATTAATAATTCTTAATGTATCTAAAATATCGGCAGGAGTGAGAGTAGCAACTGTTGTCCACTTAGATGGCTGATAAAAGGTTGATTGAGCATGCGCACCTGCTCCAGCCGCATTCATATTGGGGGGCCACACAGCACGTTGATGATCTGTCGGGATCTCCTGCAGCTACAAAGGATGGCATTACTAAAAATATAATTAGAATAAAAAGAATACGTTTCATAGTTACCCCAAATGTTTTTTAAGAAGCTCTTGGATAATTTTTGGATTCCCTTTGCCTTGCGTTTTTTTCATTGCTTGGCCAACAAAAAATCCACTTAATCGTTGCTTGCGATCATCTGGCGCTTGTTTGTATTGTTCAACGTTTGCAGGATTATCTGCAATAATTTGTTTTACAATAGCTTCCAACTCATCAGCTGATCCAATTTGCTCAAGCCCTTTTTCTTTTACTACAATTTGCGGCTCTTTGCCCGTTTGCGCAACCTCTTCAAATACTTCTTTTGCAGCGCGATTATTAATTGCTCCAGATTCAATAAGCTGTGCAATTGCTGCAAGCTTTTCAGGAGTAACCTTGCACTCTGCAAGCGTAAGATTGTGTTCTTTTAGATGGCCGAGCAGATCCCGTAGAATTAAGTTAATAACCTGTTTGCTTTGGCTTACTTTATGCGCTGCATCAAAGTAATTACCCAGCTCAATATCTTCTACTAAAATATCTGCTTCATATTCAGAAAGGCCGCTTTGCGTTGTAAGACGTTCAAATTTCTGATGAGGTAGTTCAGGAAGTTGAGCGCGCATACGCTCAACCCACTCATCATTAGTTTGAATAATCGGAAGATCTGGATCGTTAAAAAAGCGATAGTCAGCAGCATCTTCTTTTGAGCGCATTGGTACACTCACTTGATTTTTGGTATCCCAAAGACGAGTTTCTTGCCGCACAGATCCGCCTTCTTCAATGATTTCAAGTTGGCGTCCTAATTCATATTCAATTGCATCACTAATAAATTTAAATGAGTTGATATTTTTCAGTTCAACTCGTGTACCCAAAATATCAGTGTCTTTTCGCTTCACTGAAATATTAGTATCAGCACGGAATGCACCTTCTTCCATATTTCCTGAGCAAATGCCAATATATTGCACGATGCTGCGCAGTGTCTTGAGGTATGTTTTTGCTTCTTGCGCATCTTTAAGATCGGGTTCACTTACTACCTCTAAAAGCGGCGTCCCTGCACGATTTAAATCAACAAAACTCTCATTGCTTGATCCAGAGTGAAGATTTTTTCCTGCATCTTCTTCCATGTGGATTCTATTCAAGCGAATAGTTTTACGGCTTCCATCTTCTAAGCGAATCTCTACAGATCCGTTTAAGCAAATAGGATTGAATTGTTGCGTGATTTGATAATCTTTTGGAAGGTCAGGATAAAAATAATGCTTGCGATCAAATGCAGATTCTTTTGCGATGGTGCAATTTGTTGCCAATCCTGCAAGAATAGCAAAATCAACCGCTTGTTTATTTACCACCGGCAAAGCGCCTGGAGCCCCTGTGCAAACATTGCAAATATGCACGTTTGGTTGCTCGCTTACTTGCCGCGCGGATGCGCAAAACATTTTACTTTTAGTGGTAAGCTGAACATGAACCTCAATACCAATTGTTGCTTCGTACTCAGGATAGTTATCAATAATTGAAGCGTGACGTGCCACTAAAAGCCTTTCTGGTTGCTATTATTTATATTTAATAATTTTCTTACTAATGCTTTATTGCACTAGATTTAAAATTCCAACCGTTCGCCCTGAGCGTGTCGAAGGGTTTCGAGCGGTTAAATATCAAATTACTATAAAAGAAAAATTTTTATCAAATTCGTGTGCATCGACACATGCCATGTTATTTTATCTCAGAAAAATGTTACCCTTCGACACGCTCCAGTCTACGCCAAGGCTACGACTAGGCGCGGCAGGGCGAACGGAGAAGGAGAAACTAGTATATCAATTTTTGCTGATCTTGTATTGCGTTGGGCCCATATTTTGATCAGTCATCAGCGTGATTTTAACTTTGTATTCTTTTTCAAGCGCCAAGAGCGCATTGTATTCAATTGAAGAAAGATATTCAAATAGTTCGGTGTTTACGTTGATTGTAATTTCTTTTTGCCCATTTATACGTTGCAACTCTTCTTGCAACGTGCGCAACACTGTATAGCTATTGGTTTGAATGGAGGAAATATGGCCAATACCTTTGCAGCAAGGGCATGTTTGCATGAGTTGCTGCGTAAGAGTTTTTCCTGATCGCTTACGCGTCATTTGAACAAGGCCAAACTCAGAAACTTTTAATACAACGGATTGAAACTTATCTTTTTCACGCAATGTTTTTTCAAGCGTATTGAAAAGCTTAGAGCGATTACCTGAGCTAGCCATATCAATGAAGTCAATTACAATCAGTCCACCGATATTTCGCAATCGTAATTGCCGTGCAACTTCCTGTGCAGCTTCCATATTGGTTTTGAAAATAGTGTCTTCAAGATTTGATTTACCGGTAAACTTTCCAGTATTAACATCAACTACAGCCATTGCTTCTGTGGTCTCAATAATAAGAGAACCACCAGACTTGAGAGGTACTTTTTTATCGAGCGCTAATTTGATTTGCGAATCAATATTATATTCTTTAAAAAGAGGGACCGCTTCAGTATAAAGCTTCACCTTCATTGAGTGCTCGGGAGCGATTGTTTTTATAAATTTATAGAGCTCTTTTTGATTCTCTTTACTATCCGTTATTACTGCTTCAACATCATCATCTAAATGATCTCGTACCACTTGAAGCGAAAGAGGAAAATCTTCATGAATTTTTGCTTCTGGCTCAGCAGAATTAAAGTTTTTTTGAATGGTTTGCCAGGTTTCAACTAGAAAGCGTAAATCTTTTGCAAGCTCTTGCTCGGTACGGCCAACGCTGGTAGTTCGGATAATCCCACCCATTCCTTCAGGTAAATTGTTTCGCACAATATCTTTGAGTCGATGACGCTCATCGCGATCTTCAATTTTCTTAGAAACGCCAAGTCGTGGAATATTTGGCGTGAGCACAAAAAAGCGTCCCGGTAGCGTAAAGCAGGTAGTAAGCTTTGCTCCTTTTTCATAGACAGGTTCTTTACTTACCTGAATTAAAATTGGATCGCCTTCTTTTACGATTTTTGCAATGTTCGGTTTTTGCCTTAGAGTCTTTTGTTTTGGTTCTTCTTGCTTTGCGCCCTGTTCGTCATACTCCACTTGAGCGCGTTTATTCATATTTTCAATCGCAAGCTCGCGATCAATTTCTGAAATATGAAGAAATCCGGCTCGTTCTTGGCCGATATTAACAAATGCTGTTTGAATACCAGGCAATACCTTAGTGACCATTCCTTTAAAAAAGGAGCGCTCTAAGCTCTCTTGATTGTGAGTAGCAAAATAGATATTTTGCAAGACGCCGTCCTGCGTAATGGCTACTCTGGTTTGCCATAAATTATCGTTGATTAAGATATTTTTCATGCGTTTAGCCTAATTTTTTTCACATAGCTTTAAATAAGCCACAGTCTCCCTATTTCTTTACTATACCGAATATTTTCAAAGATGAGTAGCAATAGAGGGAAATATATGGTAGATTCTCCTGGATAAAAGTGGGTAAGTGTCTCTTTAAATAACCAAATCGAAAGGATTTGTAATGAAAAAAACAGGATTATCTCTCCTTCTTCTTGCTCTTATTGCTGGCCTTCCAGGGTGTGGCGGTAGCAAAAAAGATAAAGCTATGACTAAAGGCCAACAAATGGCTCAGGCTGATGCAGATGCTGAAATGGCTGTTGCAGCCAATCTAAGTGATGAAGACCTTGCTTCTTTCTTTGCAGGAATGGACGAATTCGCAGCGCTATCTGATGAAGAGCTCGAACGCGTAGCTGATGAATTTGCATGGGTTGAGGCGGATGACCTTGAGCCTCTTTACTTTGAGTTTGCAAAAACTCAGGTTGATGAAGGGCAAGCTGAAAAACTTGCATATGACGTTGAGCGCGCAAAACAGCTTCTTGAAGATGTTCGTTCTGAAGATGCCGATGCAAAACTTGTAGTTGAGGGGCACGCTTGCGCTTCAGCAGGATCTCCGGAGCGCAATCTTGCATATTCAAAAAAACGTGCAGAAGTTGTAGCTGAAGCTCTTGTAGATGCAGGTGTGGATCGCGAAGCATTGCGAGTAGTTGGACGCGGTAGCGAAATGCTTGTAGTTGAAGATGGTGATAGAGATCAACAATGGCCAAACCGCCGAGTTGAACTTCACGTACTTCGTGTATAGTTCATAGATTATGAAAATGAAAAAGGGGAACTTCGGTTCCCTTTTTTTGCGTGCTCGACCTTGTGAAGAAAAAATTATCAGATAAATAAGTAGTTTTTTAACATAGGTTTAATTTTCCTTGCAGAATATCGGAGGATTTATGTTGAGAAAGTTAGTATATGTAGGAGTCGTTTTTATGGTTACGTTAGTTCAAGCTCAGCAAGTGCCAAAAGGGATGGGTGCAGAAGTTATAGTTGTGTATAAAAATTGGCGCGGAGAGACTGCTGAGCGAACTATTAAGCCAATAGAGATTTACTGGGGCTCTACAGAGTGGCACAAGCAAGAGCAGTGGCTTTTGAAGGTATGGGATATTGAAAAAAATGCTGAGCGATCATACGCAATGAAAGACATAAAAGAGTGGAGATAGCTACTTGCTTAAAATTCGCTTTACCAAAAGCCTGAATTCTTGCTCCGGATTCTTTTTTGGAAATGCTTCAATATTCTTCTTAAGCACTGCAAGCTCTCTTTTATTACTGAGTAGGTCGGTTACCATTTGGGAAATCTGATAGTATTTTTTAATGATGTCTCCAAATCTATTATCAGTTACAAATTCACGGTTAAGTTTTTCCCATGTGAGTGATCCCATAGTATCATCAAGAAGCATTGGAAGCCCGCTATAAAGCGCTTCATTAACACTTACCGATCCTGATTTGGTAATAAAAAGATCCGAAATAGCCATAATTTCTGGCATCTGATTGGTAAATCCTAAAATAGTTTTAGTAACGTGTTTTGGAAAATGAACTCGCTCGAGTTGTGGGCGTAAATGTTCGCTTTGCCCCATCGCAATAATAATGTGCGCAGGGATTGTGATCTTTGCTAATTGTTTTGTAAAGCGAAGCAGTTCATCCGATCCAAGCGCTCCCATCATCAATAAGACTACCGGAGTATTTGTAGGAATATCGAATTGCTTTTTTATTTTTCTTTGATTGTGTGGCTCTAAAAAAGCCCGCTTTATAGGGAATCCGGTATATGTAATATTTTTTTCGGTAATTTGTTTTGCACTAAATTGTTTTTTAATCATGTCCGTATTATATGACGGGGCAATATAAAATTTATCATAGGTTGGAGCTTCTATTTGATTGAGCGCAAATGAGGCATCAAGATCTGTAGGCACAAGCAAGAACGGGATATTAAGCTTTTGTGCAACTGATAACACCATGCCATTTACTACTGGAATCACAGATACAATAAGATCGGGCGAATATTTTTTTATATATTTTTCTATCGCCCTTTCGCCTTTTTTTCGATTAAGTGCAAAAAACCAAAGTCCCAGACTTCCCTCAAGCGCATTTGAAAGCTGAAACCATTTCTTTTTTGCAAACCAATTATGAAAACTTTCAAAAGAAACTTTTGAGTTTGAAGCTTTTTGAAAAATATCGAGATCTTTAAGCACGTTAGTAAACATTAATGTGCTTCCTATACAGTAATCGTCTTGCAAGTACTCAGAAAGCGCACGGGTAACAGAAGTGTGTCCTCCGCCTCCTCCGCTTGAAAAAATAAGAATTTTTTTCTTATCTCTATTACAGGTGTCTACTAAATAGGGAGATTCGGTCTCAATGATTTCTCTTGATGGAGGCAGTAAATAAAAAAAGAGAATGCCACCGACAAAAAGAATAGCGAAAATAGCCGCAATTAATCGTTTCATAATTCCCTTTTACCCCGCCTAAATTTTGGCTCTTTGTTTTCTATTAGCATATCATAGTGGGGCTTGAATCTCTATATATTATCCTATGTGGCTACTTACCCACACAAAAATCACGAAAAACCGCATCCATTCCTTGCTCGGATATACTCTTTCCCGTGAGCTCTGCTAGCCCTGAAAGGGCCTCTTGTAGATGGTGCGAAACAAGCTCGTAGGCAATATCTTCTTTTAAAAGGGGCAGTATTTCATTGAGTTTTTGATCAAGAGCAAGTAAAAGCCCATGCTGCCGCGTAGTTAAAAGGTGAGCTGAGCCATCGTGTGTAAAAATATCAGCAATTTTTGCCTTGATTGCTTGATCAAGCGTTGCGATAGAATCGTCTTGATGCGAACTCACTTTTAAGTAATCAGGAAAAAGAGCATGATCTATTTGTGGCATATCAGATTTACTATGAACGGGTATAATTTTTGATGCATAAAGCGAAAGCAAATCGTTATACACCTCTTTTTCTGAGGTGCTGAGCTCGACGCTTCCATCAATAATTAAAAGAACAATGTCCGCTTTTTGCGCTTCTTTGTATGATCGTTCAATTCCAGCGGCTTCAATAGTGTTACTTGTCTTGCGCAGGCCTGCCGTATCAATCAAGGTCCAATAAAGCCCGTCTTTATAAAGTCCCGCCTCAATAACATCTCGAGTAGTGCCTGCTTGATCAGTTACAATTGCCCGATCAGATCCAATGAGTGCATTAAATAGGGACGACTTACCAGCATTTACCGATCCTATCAATGCAATACGAATTCCTTCGCGGATTTGTTTTTGTTGTGCAAATGATTTTTGCAATTGAGCTATTTGTGCAATAACGTTTGAAATCAATTTTTTAATTTGAATGCCAAATTCCATTGATTCTTCATCAATAAATTCAAAGCTTGCCTCTGAAAGCGCTAACGCTTTTACCAATTCTTGCTCAAAGAAATGAATATCGTGAGAAAGTGTTCCTTCAAGCTGCGCTAAGGACCGCTTGAGCCCTTCCTGGCTATTAGCATGAATAAGGTCTTTAATTGCTTCAGCCTGAATAAGGTCTATTTTTTTATTGATTACTGCTCGTTTTGTGAATTCTCCTGCATCAGCTAATCGAGCACCCGCTTTGATGGTGCACGCAATGATTGCTTCAAGGATAAATGGATTATTGTGGCAGGTGATTTCTACAGTATCTTGCCCCGTAAATGTTTTAGGTGCTCTCATTAAAAGAAATAGTACGGCATCAATAGTAGATCCCTGAGGATCAACGATTTTACCATAATGAATAGTATGCGATGATTGACCGGATAGTTTTTTTGTACCAGAAAATTGGCTTATTTTATCTGCAATGTGAACGGCATTGACACCAGAAATACGAATGAGGCCAATTGCGCCGGCCCCTTTTGGGCTGCATTGCGCAACGATAGTTTGCTCATCTTGTATATGTAAAGCCATAACCCTAATACCCCCATTTTTGATAACTATGCAATAAGCAAAATCACCTTCAGGTTACGTAATTGCTTTTTGTGGCGATGTCGTAGCGTAGAAAGAATTAAGCTCGCAAAACTTGAAAAAAGCATGCGATCTTTGCCTTCTGAGCCAGTAACCGACTTGTCAAAAATAACTTTAACGGCAGATTTTGAATGAGAAAAATTATACGTTGCGTTAGATGCGCCAATGAGCTGTAGAGTCTGATCGAGCCAATCTCGCGCTTCTTGTGCCATTGCGTCTGTCCATTCAGGGCGGACTCTTTTTGGCGCTTGCTCTGTAGTTACCGGCTGTGCTTGCTCTTGAACGCGCCGTTGAGGCTGCTGTTCTTGAGGGCGTCTTTGCGACTCTGGACGTGGAGCGCGTTGCCGATCGGGCTGTCGAGAAAATGAATCAAATTTTCTTTTTTCTTCAAAGAATAGTGCAATTTTTGCTGATTTTTTTGTTAAACCAAACATATTGTGCTCAGGCTCTTCAAGAACCTTTACTGAAAATTGACTTGGTTTGTCTGCTCTATTCCAGGCTAAATCAATCGCTTTACTGACTGATGATGCCTCTTGCATGATTGATTTCATATGCCTGAATCCTACTTACTGTGTGGAAAATGAAGTTTTTATGAGGAAAAAATTATTTTTTCTGAATAACTACTGGTCGAAGGGTTTTTTTTGATAGTCACACCAGCTAAAGCCTTTTGACGGAGTCTGGAGCGGAAAACGGGATTCGAACCCGCGACCTTTGCCTTGGCAAGGCAACGCTCTACCAGCTGAGCTATTTCCGCACTGTTGTTGTCTCTCAAGACACAGATAATGGTAGCATGATGGCCTTATTTGTCAACGAATTATACGCGTTTCTTGCTTTGGGGCCCCACTTGCAAGGAAGGGGTGTTTTCGGGTACAGTGTATGTGGTTGGCTTATATATAAAGGAAACGGATGATTCAAACGCTTTCTGGTGCTATTTTATCGCAAAAAAAACAATCAATTTCCATTTCTATGGGGCCGATAGGGATTGAGTGTATGGTTCCGGATGAATCACTTTTTCCCGTGGGGAGTCAAAAAACGATATATACTCACTTGCATTGGAACCAAGAACAAGGGCCGTCACTGTATGGATTTGCTGCAGAAGCTGATAAAGGGATTTTTCTTCTTTCAACCAGTTGTTCTGGGGTTGGGCCGCGGCTTGGGCTTGCAATACTTGCCGATTTAGGGGCGAGTGGTTTTATAGAAGCTGTTCAAACGGGCAATGAAAAAATGCTCAGCCAGGTGAGTGGTATTGGAATTAAAAAAGCTGAGCAGATGATTGTACAGCTCAAACACAAAGTACAACAAATGATAGATGCAGGAGTCACGCCAGTGCCAAAAGATCAGATGCATTTCCAAACAGTTTCTGATGCATTAAAGGCTCTTAATTATTCACGATCCGAGGTTACTCAGGCTATTGAATATGTGCGCAGTCAACCTGCAAATGATACGCAATCCTTTGATAAGCTGATGCGCCAAGCGCTTTCTTATTTATCAAAAACAATCTAAAACCTTCCCGCTTTCACCCTGCGAAAGTTCGTCGTAGCCTTGGCGAAGACTGGAAGCTTGTCGAAGGGTGTCGAACGGTTGATTAAAAAGAGATATATGAATTGTGAAATATGAAAAAATATTTTCTTAAGTAGTTCAATAGTTATTTGAGTGTTTTTTAACCCTTCGACAAGCTCAGGGCGAACGGTTGTGGGGTCAAAAGTTATTTATAATAGTTCGTTCAAGTTAAAGGTATTTACAATGTTTGACGTGCATCTTTTTTTTGATTGGCTTAATAATTATATCCTTGCAGCCCCTTCGATTATTCTTTTTTTAGGAGTGAGTATATATCTTACTTTTAAAACTCGATTTATTCAGGTGCGCGGACTTCCTCGGTTTTTTAATCTGATTTTTGGCGGCGTGAAAGAGATGAAAAAACAGGAAAAAGAAACTATTAATCCTTTTCATGCGCTTTTTGCAGCGATGGCTACTACTATCGGTATGGGGAATGTAGTAAGCCCTTCTTTGGCTATTATGATTGGCGGCCCAGGTGCACTTTTTTGGCTTGTTACGTACATGCTTTTTGGATCAGTAATAAAATATGTGGAAGTTTCATATGCGCTTGATACGCGTGCTTATTTAAAAGATGGTTTTATTTTAGGCGGTCCAATTCAATACTTGCGAACAGTTGGAAGTTGGCTTGCTAACTGGTATGGATATTTAATTATTTTTGTGGTGGTTAGTTGGTCTTCCGGCCAGTCAAATACGCTTGCTAATATTATGGCTCTTGAAGGAGTGCCTCATTGGATAGTTGGTGCTTCGCTTGCAGGATTTGTATTTCTTGCACTGAGTGGTGGCGCAAAGCGAGTTGGTGATTTTGCAAGTAAGCTTGTTCCAATTATGTTTGTACTTTACGTAACCTTTGCTCTTTCTATTTTATTGCAAAATCTTTCAGCTGTTGCTGCAGCAGCGCGATTGGTATTTCAGAGCGCGTTTAGCCCGGCTGCGGCAGTGGGCGGTTTTTTGGGCGCATCGGTATTGCGTGCAGTGAGAGAAGGAATGTTTCGAGGAATTTTTATTACAGAATCAGGGCTTGGTACGTCATCTATTCCCCACTCTCTTGCCGATACTAAAAATCCAACGGATCAAGGTGTGCTTGCAATGGGATCAGTTCTTGCAGATGTTTTCCTTTCAGTTCTTTCAGGGATGCTCGTTCTTGTAACTGGAATTTGGAGCTTGGGAGCATTCAGAAGCACGCTTATTTATGAAGTGTTTAAACTGCAAGCGCCAGGAATAGGGCAATATGTATTACTTTTTAGCGTGACGCTTTTTGTGCTTACCACGGCGATGGGAAATACGCTGAATGGGATGCAAAGTTTTGGAATTTTAGTTAAAGATAATCGTTTTTATATGAACTGCTATATGGCGTTTACTGTGCTTATGATCTTTGCGGGTGCGCTTGTGCCGATGAAATTGCTGTGGGATATTATCGACACATTAGTAATATTTGTAGCAGTACCAAACTTAATTGGTATCATGATTCTTACGTATCGACGTCCAGAAGTGCTGCAGTTAAGAAAGTAATGCAAGCAGTTCGGCTTCTTTAATTTTCATAACTTCATAATCTTCATCTTTAATATGATCGTATCCTAAAAGATGGCATATGCCGTGCACTAAAAGTACGCGCATGCGTTGTTCAAACGTTTGCTCCCAGCGCTCAAGATCCGCCTTTACGTATTCCGGGCTGATGATAATATCGCCAAGATTTTTATCATCTTCAGTCTCAGGCTCAATGCGCTGACCCGCTTTTAGTTCAGGATAAAAAGGAAACGAAAGAATATCCGTAGGCTTATCTTTTTCGCGGTACGTTGAATTGAATGCATGGATAGACTTATTATCCGTGATTAAAATCCCCAAATCAAAATCATCATAGCCAAGATGTTTTAAGATTGCCTGCGCATCTTTTTTAAATTGCTCTGAGTCGAATGGTAGGTTTTGATTATTGGTGAGTGCAATCATTGTTGTCTTTGTTGTTGAGGTTCAAGTTGTTTTTGTCTTTCTAAAATGTGAGAAAGAATCAGGAGGGCTTTTTCATGTTCTGAGCTAGATGGATGCACCGCCTGCCGGGCAAGCTGTGTTACGAGGTCTCTATGCTCGCGCTCTAGGTCTGAAATCTCCCTTTGTAAAATCTTCGGTATATGAGCCTTGAGTATATCGGGATTATTGCATTGAATAGCCTTTATGCACTCCTGTAATACTTGTCGTCTAAATGGTCTATACGGCGCAGGGCTCATCCCTGCTGATCCTGCGGGAGATGGTGATGGCGAAGCTGCTAATGCTGCGCCTAGTCCACTACTTGATCGTAATAATTCTCGAGGAGCGCTATCAATCGTGATTGCTTTTTTGTTATCTGAATCTTCGTCATCACTCACTATTGGATTTTCCGGCGCATCAAATCCACTACTCGATTCCAATGGGGCAGCGGCATTGCATGGAATTGTGCAATGCAATAGAAGGCCAAGCGATATATATTTTATTAATCCAAAAGAATAGTTGCATGCCATAGATCACCCTTTGAAATAAGCTCAGTATTACAATCAGACGGGGTTGCATACGTAATTGATTCAGCTTGCGTTACCCCCTTGAGTAATTGCTCATGATGCTTCAATTCTTCACGTACGGCATCGTTTGATGCAATGGTAAGCGCAGCAAGAGGCGTTTTGAGTGAAAGCTGCAGGTTTGTTTTTAGTTTTCTTACCTGCGATACGATTTCATTGATTGCCTGCATGATGCTATTGGCTTTTTCAAACTGATGAGGAACTTGTATAGCTTCAAATTTAGTCTGATGTATAGATCCGATACCAACATGTTTTTTATACAGCTCTAAATAAATCGTTTCAGTAACGTATGGCAGATATGGCGCATACAGTTGCAATATACGCAGCCCAACGTGATACAACGTCCATTGAGTTGCATATACGTCTTTAGGGTCATATTGCTCTGGATTAAAGAGTTGGTTTTTAATCAGCTCTAAATAGTTATCGCAAAAATCTGCCCAGAAAAACTGTTCAGCTGATTGGAGTGCGAGTCCAAATTCATGTTTTGCAAAGTATAATTGATACTTTGTAAATGTGTTGCTGATTTGTGTTAGGAGCCATTCGTTTACAATCCCGAGCGTTTCAGGCTGCTCTTTGGGATCAAAGTCTTGCAAGTGAGGCTCTGCAAATCGAAACGCATTCCATAATTTTGTAACGAGCTTTTGGCCAATTTTAAGCTGCGTTTCTGAGAATGAAACATCCTGCCCTAGTGTGCCTGAGGCTGTCCAATAACGAATCACGTCCGCAGAATATTTTTGCAGCAAATTGTGAGGATCTAGGGGGTTGTTGCCCTTTGATTTTGAAATTTTTTCTTTTTCACTGCTCAAAACGTGGCCAGAGATTACGATTTCTTTCCATGGAATTGTTTTTGAATGCATCCATGATTTTATGATCGTATAAAAGGCCCATGTTCGAATAATATCGTGCGCTTGTGGGCGCATGCCCATAGGAATAAATTCGAGAGCGTCTTTTGAGAAAGGATCCTCTTTTTTTGAAAATAAATTATAACAAATATAGGGCGTGATCGATGAAGTATTCCACGTATCCATTACGTCTGTATCCGGGACGATATCATTGCTATTGCATGATGTGCAACTGCCACCAGGATATGTAGTTTCTTGCGGATCAATAGGAAGATCTTTTTCGCTTGGAAGGAGGATTTCGTTACACCCTTTGCAATGCCATACTGGAAATGGAATACCATAAAATCGTTGGCGAGAAATACACCAATCCCACTTTACGTTTTCCACCCAGTTAATGTACCGAGATTTCATGAACGCAGGATTCCAGCTGATCTCATCGGCAAGTTTCAAAAACGTTTCTTTATGATCCAAGATATTTACAAACCATTGCGTGAGTACTGCGTATTCAATTTCTTTTCGGCATCGTTCATGCACGTTAACTGAGTGAGTAATTGCTTTTTGATTGGTAAGCAAGTTTTGCGCTTTCAACTCTTCGATTATTTTTTCGCGAGCTGCTGTTGCGCGTAATCCGGCAATAATACCCGTTTCTGGAATCCATTTGCCATCAAGTCCAATAGAAAGACGTAGTGGCAGATTGTGCTTTTTATACCAAATAATATCTGTTTGGTCACCAAACGTAGATACCATCACGAGCCCGGTCCCTTTTTCTATTTCAACAAGATCATCTTCCAGAATTGGAATTTCTCGATCATAGATAGGAACTATTGCAGTTTTGCCTTTGAGGTGTTGGTATCGTGAGTCATCGGGGTGATAGAGTAATGCGCTGGTGGAGTATAAAAGTTCAGGGCGCGTTGTGCCGATTATTAGCTCATCGCCTTGCTTAGTTTTAAAAATTACGTCATTAAAAAATGATGGCTTTTCTACATCATCAAGTTCAGCCTGCGCAACAGTGGTGCGGCAGGTAGGGCAATAAATAGCAGGCTCATCTTTTTGATAAATATAGCCATCTTTATAGAGCTTTAAAAAAGAAAGCTGTGAAAGTCGTCGCGTTTCTTTTGAGATAGTGGAATACCAATACTTCCAATCAACTGATAAGCCAATGCGCTGCCAGAGTGATTTAAACTCAGCTTCAGCTTCCTGTGTTTGTTCAAGGCAGAGTTCAATAAACTTTGATCGGCCGAGTTCATGCGGGCGCACTTTAGTTTTTTTCTCTACGTACTTTTCGGTTGGTAGGCCATTATCATCAAAGCCAAATGGATAAAATACTGAGTAGCCACTCATTCGTTTATAGCGGGCAGTGATATCAGTTTGTGTGTATGAAAAGATGTGCCCAATATGCAAAGATCCCGATACTGTTGGCGGTGGTGTATCGATGCTGTATTGCTCTCCAGGATTATTTTCAACGCTATACGTTCTATCCTGTTCCCATTGAGAAGGAAGCTGAGTTTCGGCGGCACTATTATTGTATTTTTTATCCATTACTTGTTTCCAACCAAATTACACTTTGAATATCTTGCTTTCAATCAGCTTACAAAAAAAAGAGCTTTTTGGCCAAACAAACGCAGTGCTTTCAGGCTAGCTGAGGCGATATTGCTGATTTATTTTCGAAAGTGCTGTTTGAACTGTTTGCTTAGCATCCTCTGGAATTGGCTGGCGTAAGAGCTCCTTGAGAGAGCTTTGAGCCATTCGTGGGTTTCCAAGTTTTTCATAACAGGCAGCAATGCGCATATAAATATTGGGATGTGCATTCGGTGATTGCTTTATACGTTCAAACGTTTTGAGTGCATCTGCGGTGTTTCCCGCGCTAAAATGAGCTTCTGCTAAATTATGCCACAATCGCCCATCGCTTGGATTTTTTTGAATCATTCCTGAGTATGCCTGCACTGCTTGATCATATTTTCCGGATTGATAATAGACGTTTGCGAGTGTAAAAGCCGCTTCATTATTTTCCGGATTGAATTCCAATACTTTTTTGAATGCAAAAATCGCTTCATCATACTTTTCGAGCATCAAACTTGCGCGAGCGTAGCCAAAAAAGCCGGCTTCATTGTCAAGATCAGCCTCAAAGCATGCACGTCTAAATGATTCCCATGCTTTTTCAGGTTGGTCTAATTCCATCAATGCGCGTCCCATATTAAAGTGCGCTTTTCCATAATGGGGACGAAGTTGAATCGCGTTACGCAGTGCTCGAACGGCTGTTTCATGGTCTTTTTTTTCAATCATGAATGATGCCATATTGTTATACGCCTCTGGATAGTATGGATTGATACGCAAGCTTTTTTGCAGTGTTTCGATTGCGCGATCAATTTGATGAGTAGCAGCATAGGCTACTGCCAAATTATTGTATGGATCTCGATACTCTTTATCCATTTCAATCGCATGAGTAAAGTATTGAATTGAATCTGCAAATCGTCCCAGCTTTTGCGAAAGCTCAACACCGTAGTTATTATGTGCACGAGCTTTGCCGGGAGCATTTTCTACAATGTTTCCCCAGAAATCAACTCCTGAGCTCCAAATTTTATTTCGAGTAATGGTGCCATATGATAGAAGAAGTGCACAACATGAAAGGAGTGCATAGTTGAGTTTGTATTTTTGAGACAAGAGTTTGAATGCTGGTCGCTTTTTTTGAATCCACTCATAGAGTTTGATTATTCCTGCGCTTAAAATAAAAAGCCATGCAAACGATGCTAGGTAGGTTTTATAATCAACGAGTAGCTCTGGCGACGGCATGATAGTAGAGCGTGGTGCCATAACGATTGCAAACCATAGTGCTGCAAACCCGATCACGTTAGTTTTATCTTTCAGTAGTAGTTTGTATATCGTATATGCAATTGATGCAAGCAATAAAAATGGAAAAAAACAATCGGCAGAAAAAATGCTTTTACACAGCACCCAGTCGTATTCCACACTAATGCTGAATGGCCAAATAAACATCCAAAGATAATGTAAAATTACTTTAAATTGTGAGATGAAAAAGGTGAACGGTTTAATTTTAGATTGTGGGCCATCAGTGATTATGTTTCCAAGATTGTTACCCATTTCCATTTTTAAGCTAAATAACTCAATGAAAAAATCCATTTTCATAAAGAAGATGTAGATTCCAATTATGATTGCACTATTGGCAGCATGGAGCCATAATCTGCTTTTAAATGAATCCCATGAGCCACGCGCTACAAAAAACCAATCCACGAGCATGATTAAAAATGGAGTTATAATAGCAATCTCTTTTGTGCCGGTAATTAATACTGCGAGCGCAAAAAAAAGCGCTGTTGCTCCCCATTTAAGCAGTGCATTTTGAGTATAGGATCGAGTGAGAAATAGCAGCGTCATAGAAAGGGTAAAAAGCGCAGCAAGCCCTTCGAGCTGCCCTTGGATAACGTATGAAACTGTTTGCGTTTGCACGGGGTGAATCAGAAATAAAAGCGCGGTTAAAAATGAAAGCCCAAACGCGTTGCGTTTAAAAAAAGTTTTGCGCGGCAATCGTGTGAGAATCGTTAAAAGCAGGAAAAAAACGAGCAATCCGTTTATTGTGTGTATCAACACGTTTCCAACTCGATATGAGAATGGGTTAAATTGACCATATTGATAATGGAGTGAGTTGAGCCAATAACTTATCCAGCGAGTTCCAGAAAAAAAGAGTTTTGAAAAGCTGTTGTGGCGAATTTGAAAATGCTTGGTGATATTTGCAATATCATCAAATTGAAAGTCATATGTAAGAGATTTGAAATAAGTAAGCCCGGTAATACAGGCTAAAAGAGTGGCTGATATAATACGATAGATGAGAGGCGTTTGCTCTACTTTATGCTGTTCCATTATTCTCCTTTGCACATACTACTTTTTTAATTTGACGCCCTATACTAGCAAACCAATAGTTTTTGTGAAAGGAGCGTGTAGCTGCAGGTTGATTGACCCCGCGATTGATTTTCCGTACACTGCAATGAGGAGAAATAAGGCTAGAAATAAAAGTTTTATGTCTATCGCGACCAGTCCCGTTCGCCCTGAGCTTGTCGAAGGGTTTTTAGAGCGGGTGATTATTATTGAACGATAATACCGCGGTGGCAAAAATTTTTTAGCTTATCTGGGTATTATTTTGAATCAGATTGTTAACTACCCTTCGACAAGCTCAGGGCGAACGGCTCAGGGTGTATAAAGGCCATTATGTTGAATATGCAAACCACAGAATTACTCATCACAACATTAACTTTTTTTCTTGCGTATTTAGTTTCAGTTACTCTGTCTGGCTCGTTTCGAGCATGGGTGGCAGAAAAAATGGGAGACGAAACGGGCGCAGCACTTGGATTTTTATCATTAAACCCATTTATACACATTGATATGCTCGGTCTGATGTTTCTTTTTATTTTCTTTTTTGGATGGGGACGCTATGTACCGATTAATCACTTTAATATTGAAGATCCCTATCGTCGATTAAAAATTGCAGCGGCATATTTTTCTGATACAGCGATTCACTTTTTTTCTGCACTGATTGGCATTGTGGCTTTGATTGTGGCTGTTGGGCCGCACATGCTTTTATTTGCGCAGCAAATGATTCGGCATAGAAGTGCAATGTCTCACTTTTTTTTAGTACAAAGCTTTCCCCACTTACCGTCATTAACGCTTACACTTTCTTTCATAGTAATAGCGTTTGTTTATTTGAATGTAATTTTAGGGGTTCTTACGTTGATCATGAATGCGTGTAGTGTTGGCATGATTATCATCACGGATCGCTCAAATGGATATCAAGAAATCAATCAATACATAGTGATATTGATTCCTATGGCATTAATTTTTTTCTTCTCAGAGCCCTTGCGCATCGTAGCAATTGAACTGATTGCACAGGCAGGTTTTGCAATGAGCCGAGCAATAGGCTTGGCCTAACTGGATTATATAATGAAAACAGATTTTGAAAAACTCGTAGCAGGCAGCGTGCAAGTACTTCCAGAGCATGAGTTAAAAAAGAAATTAGAATCGGGTAAAAAGTTAAAAATAAAGCTTGGAATGGATCCAACATCTCCGGATCTTCATCTTGGCCATGCGGTAGTACTTTCAAAGCTCAAAGATTTTCAAGATGCGGGGCATGAAGTTATTTTTTTAATTGGTGATTTTACAACTCGTATTGGAGATCCAAGCGGCCGATCAAAAACGCGCCCTGCGCTTACAGATGAGCAAATTGAACAAAATATGAAGACCTATTTTGAGCAAGTAGGCAAATTATTAGATCCAGATAAAGTAACAGTGCGGCATAATTCTGAATGGCTTTCAAATATTTCCATGGCAGATTTAGTAAAACTGGCATCTAAGGTAACAGTTGCGCGGTTAATCGAGCGAGAAGATTTTCAAAAACGGCTTACCGAAAAGCAACCAATCAGCTTTCACGAGCTACTCTATCCAATCTTTCAGGGCTACGACTCAGTAGCGCTTGATGCAGACGTTGAGCTTGGTGGCACTGATCAAACATTTAATTTATTGATGGGCCGATTCTTGCAAGAGCAGCATGGCAAAGAGCCGCAAGTGGTAATGACGATGCCGCTTTTAGAAGGGCTTGATGGTGTGCAAAAAATGTCTAAGTCTTATGGAAATGCAATCGGATTAGCAGAGCCTGCAAACGAGGCGTATGGCAAATTAATGTCTATCTCCGATGAATTAATGTGGCGCTATTTTGAATTGCTGTTGGGTAAAGATCATTCTGAGTTGAGCGCAATGCAGGAAAAAATAGCGTATGGCACGCTGCATCCCATGGCGCTCAAAAAAGAGATGGCGCATCAAGTTATAGAAAAATTCTGGTCTGAAACAGAGGCGGATGCAGCCCGCGATGCGTTTGAAGCGGTATTTCAAAAGAAAGATTATTCAAAAGCCCAATCAGTATTAGTGCCCTCCGATACGCCTAATCCTATCTGGATTGTGGAGCTTTTAAAGCGCATTGGCGCAATCAAAACCTCTTCTGAGGGTAAACGATTGATCGAATCAAAGGCGGTTGAAGTTGATGAAAAGCCAATTTCTGACTTTAAAGCTGAAATTGAATGGCAATCCGGCATGACGATTAAAGTAGGAAAACACCGTATTTATCGTCTGGGCTAGGAAGTATATATATTTAGAGCGTTAAGAAACTGGTCACGCAAGGGCCGCCAGTCTTCGTTCCTTTGGAACTTCTTCTGGCAAGATCATCTTATCAAACTTTTAAATAGTGGTTTTTATGAATTCGCAGAATAAAAGACAACAGTATTACGCAAAATTAAAACAAAAGCTTTACGATTATCCCCTATTTCTTAACTTCGAAGAAGTTATTTATGAATTAAGGGATTTCTTGGATAGCAAAGAGATTAGCTTTCCTAATTCAAATGAGGGGCTTTTTGCTAAAGAGGTTATGCATAGGGTGTGTGAGGACTCTTTAGCTTATATAGGATGCTTAGAAAAAGGAGCATTTTTTGCTTCAGGGCATCATTATAGATCGCTAATAGAAGTATATGCAACTACGGTGTCTATAGTTTCTGGAAAGGGTGAAAAGAAGAGGTTTTTGGAGCGATTTATTCGTTTTTCTGAAATAGAATTTTATAAAGTATAGTCGAATCAGGAAATTAAACTGATAGGTAAATCGCCTATTTCAAGGCCTAAAAGTTGATTATTTCTATCTAAATTATAAGTAAGTATCGCAGAGAGTGCTTGCGAAAAAAAGCTCGTTATTGAACGAGCTTTTTTAT
>JAJCZE010000020.1 GCA_029262555.1 Candidatus Babelota bacterium
CAAAACTGTCTTTCGTTTCAATAAAAATGATCAGTGTTCAATCAAAGTTCCTTCAGGCTCACTCGTAAACACTGCGCTCATTTCTCACTCCGTTTTACCCCGCTCCACGGGGACCCCCTCCGTTCGTCCTGACAGTTCGACGGGCTCACTAGTAAACGCTGCGCTCATTTCTCACTCCGTTTTACCCCGCTCCACGGGGACCCCCTCCGTTCGTCCTGAGCTTGTCGAAGGAAACGAACGAATAAGTGGATAGTCTTTAAAGCCAACCAAGCGGCATTCAGGCTGCGGAATAATACCAAATTCTTTGTGTACCAATTTCTGCATCTGGCGTGCAACGCCAATAATGTCTGATGATGTTGCCGATCCGACATTAACAATCATATTTGCATGCTGATGGGATACCATCGCATCGCCAACACGCAACTCACCTTTCACGCCAATCTTATCCAAATAATATGCCACCCATATTGCCTTACGGCCATTAACTTCATGCTGCACTTCATCTTCATGAAAATTTCTAAAAAAGCTTCCACAGGTATTGCGTGATGGATAGCGCTTTTCACGGTGTCTAATGATTTCATCTCGGCGCCCTTGCGCATAAAAAAGATCATGAGCAGAATCCGCTTTATACACTCGAAACGTTGCATCCACTAAAACATGCTGTCCGTTATGCAATGTTGACGTATTATATCCAAACGCAAACCAACTATTATCAACTTCTTGCAGTTGGCCACTCTGCATATCAAGCACAGTCGCTCGCACAAGAAATTGCGATAATAAAAACTCAAAGTAATGCAGATTAATATATACAGCCCCACCAACACTACTTGGAATGCCACTAAACTCTTCAAGACCGAGCATATTATTGGCAAAGCAATAGGTAATTAAATCATCGAGCGATACTCCCGCTCCGGCAGTTACAAATGCAACTGCATCACCACCATCACGAAAACTGATCTCTTTGAGTTGTGGACTAATTACCATCCCTTCAATACCGTCATCGGAAATAAGAGTATTTGCACCTTTTCCCAAAAGCGTAATCTTTTTTGCATGAGTATGGGCAAAGCGAACTGCATCTTGCAGTTCTATGGCAGAGAGTGGCTCGCAAAAATATTCTGCCGGCCCACCCGTGCCAAACCAATTTTTATCTGCAAGAGATACAGACGATTCTATTAAACATGATTCATAAATAAGTTGCTGCGCTGATTGAACGTTCATTTTTTTGCAACTACGCGCTGCTCGGGAGCGGTTGCAAATGGAACGCGCACCGGAACTTTTTCTGAAGCAACCAACTCCATACACGCGGCGCTACAGGTATTTTTAGTTTTTGTAATACAAAGCTCACAAGAAATATAATGAGCATTACATTTCATATTCACGCAGTTGGTATAGGTATCACATGCAGTATCACACAAATCACACTCAGACAATACGTCATCAGTAATACGCACAGCAACGCGACGATCAAATACGTAATTTTTTCCGCGAAAATGGCCATCAGGAAAGGCTTCAGTGTATCGAACAATTCCGCCATTAACTTGAAATACCTCTTTTGCAATGTCTTTTGTTTTTAAATACGCCGTTGCTCGCTCGCAGCGAACACCACCCGTGCAATGCATCAATACTTGTTTGTTTTCAAATAGTTGAGGATTTTCATCAATGAATTTTGGAAGATCGCGAAAATTGGAAATATCCGGTGTAATAGATCCAGTAAACGTGCCGATACGGGATTCAAAATTATTACGAGCATCAAGAATCACTAAATCATCGGGCTTGTTTGAAAGAAGCTCATGCACTTGCTCTGGCTCTAAATGCACCCCACCATCTTTCACAGTAAGCTTTTCTGGATCAACGCCAAGCGCACAAATCTCATCACGCACCTTAATTGCCATGCGAGGAAAATAGTCTGCATCGCCATCAGATAGTTTAAAATCAATATCTGCAAATTGCTCGTTTTTACGCATCGTTGCCATATAGCGCTCAATGGCCTTATCTTCACCGCCCACAGTACCATTAATTCCCTCTTTTCCAATCAGGATACGGCCCTTGAGATTTAAATCAGTGCAGATCTGCTTTTGCCACTTTAAAATGCGTTTTGGATATTGAATTTCGGTATATTTATAATATAAAAGAATTTTGCCCATAAAATGCCCTTTCCGACCTATAGGGCCCAGTATAACAGGAAATTGAAGTCCCGGTAAGGGGTAAAAAATGCATCAAAAAAGATGGAAATGCTTCTAAATTAGTATTATCCGAATACTATCGCCTTCGATACCGGTATCCGTCTAAGCCGTCCACTTGGAAGTCTCTTTCTACAAATTTAGACAATTCCTCCTGTACATTCTCCATAAAAAGGCGTGGCCTTGTATCATGCCCCCCCTCATATCCCCGATTCGGTAAAAACATTGCAATGCTTTTATCTGCACCTGAACTATGCAACTCTCTCGCTACCTGCAAAGCAAGCAGTAAGCGTTTCCACTTGCCTATATCCCGATCTTGTACACCAGCGCCTGCCGCACCACTAAAACCACGATACCTTTCTGAATCATTCCTTCGCACTTCTTCTTCTAGTGCCCTAAGCCTCGTTTCTTGAGTTTCCAATAGCTGGGTTACTTTCGCAAGTAATTGCGTAACCTCACCAGAGTCCTGCCTACTCGCCTCTACTGCAGCACCAGCAACAACTTCCGCCGCTGCACCGCCTGAAGCAGCAGCACCCGCCGCATCATCTTCGGCTGTAAAACTTACTAACGGTATGAACATTAACAGAGTCAGTATTCTTTTTTTCATGTAAATCCTTGGTTGATGAAACTATTAAAACAGCTTTGAAATAATAATTGATATTGCACAAAAATAAAGGTTTATTTAAAATTCACGATCAATTGAGTATGATCTAGTACACGGGGATTTTAAAAAGGGGAGTCCGCTATGAAAACAATTCTTTTCAGCATATTTGCCTGCGTATCGATGCAGGCTATGAATCAAACGCCTGAATTTGAACAAATTGATCCTGCCGAGAAATATCAGCTTGAAAATGGATGGAATCTGCAGTTTCTCCCTGATGACTTCTCTGGAGATTCTAGCCCTCAGCATGTCACACTCCTTTCTCCAAATACCCTAGAAACTGCTATAGCTGGCCCCCCTCCACGCAACGCTCCTGTACCAATCGAGCTGATAGGAGCAAGCGAAAGCATTATTAGCGGTATAGACAGCCATGGAGATAAAATTGTTTTGTGTCGAAAAAATGGAGTAGCAACATTCATATCTCTTGAAGGTGAAGGGGGCTTTTTTGAAAAAAAAGTCAGCAAAACCCCCCTTATTGCATGCTATTTTACTAATGATCATACTGTCGTATTTATCGACCAATCTCATCGATATATCTTGAATATGAATAGGGGAACAATTACTATCGAAACCATAACTGAATACCCTGCAATCGATCCGGGAGCCATCGCGGTAAAAAAGAAATCATCCACTTTTGCTGGAGCGTCAGCGCTTCAAACCGATACACTCGTTGCGCCTCGCCGCAATCCAACGGGGTGTTGGAAAATGTTTTTATGGATACTTTTTGGCCGCAGACCATTTCGATAAAAAAGGCAATCCGCTGGCCTCCTACTGAAAAACCTTTCGACAAGCTGAAAACGAATAGGTAAGATAACAAGTATGAAAACAATTAATTCCCGCACTAACGAAACTATTAAGCACGTAGCATCACTCAATCAAAAAAAGCAGCGCTCTGCCCATAAGCAATTCATTGCCGAAGGATTACGCACCTGCACAACTCTGATTGAAAGCGGCACAAAGCTTTTACAACTTTTTGTAACCGAGCAGCACGTCGATACAGCGCAAAAAATGGTTGATGAAAAATTCATTACCATTGTGGCTGATTTCGTAATGGAAAAACTCAGCAGCGCATCAACGCCGAGCGGGATTATTGGCCAATTTGCAACGCCGGAGATACTTTCAGCACATGCTCTTTCTTCTGGTCTTGTACTTGCAGATGTTTCCGATCCTGGAAATATGGGGACGTTAATTCGCACGGCAGCTGCACTCAATCAAAAATCAATCGTACTCATTGGGGGCGCAGATCCGTATAGCCCAAAAGTAATTCAATCGTCTGCTGGCACAATCGGCATGGTGAATATTTTCCAATGGGAATGGCATGAGCTTTTAGAGCAAAAAGGCAAACATGCACTCATTGCGCTCGTAGTATCGGGTGGCAAAACTCCATCAGAAATCACCGCACAAAATGCTCTTTTGGTAGTTGGATCAGAAGCCCATGGCATTCCAGAGCAATGGATACAGGATTGCGATGAAGCACTTACGCTGCCAATGCCAGGAAGCACTGAAAGCCTTAATGCAGCAGTCGCTGGATCAATTGCACTCTATCTTTGGGCTACTCGATAGCTTGATCATCGTAAAAAACCTGGTACATTAAGGAAAAATGGCGGTTTTTTAATCTCAAACTTCTTCATACATCATGAATAATACATCTTTGATCAAACAACTCAGTAAATCTTTGCGATATTATAACATTTGCCTTTTTAAACGGTGCAAACGCATCGAATCGCTCCATGCCCGTTCAAAAGATAAAGGCCGATGCGCTCACTGCGTTGAACGCCACGGAAGTGCTTATATAACTTGGGCCTCAAAAAACAACTAATAGTGCCCTTCGAGCCCACTCCACGCCTTTTGCAACACCCTCGAATATGCGATATAATAAGGATAAATGGAATATTTATCAATGGGGGTTACTATGAAAAAGCTATATTTTGTTTTATTTCTACTTTTTTCAGGCGCCTATGCCTGGAGTGCTGATGCATCTGATTCTGATTCTTCAACTTCTGCTGAAGAACTATATAACACCCTTTACAAGGATTATCCTCCACAACCACCCTGTGAAGCTGTCCCTTTTCGCCAATTGAAACTTACATATGCTACCACTTCGGATGGCACGCCGCCATATGCTTGCGATGGAGGCACAATTCCTACTGAAAACCAAGTTTATAATGGAAACTTTTTAACAGAAGAAACAATACGGCACTTAGCTTCGGGTGCCTCTATGCATCCTGAAGCCATGAAAGCCGTATCAGAACAACTACTGCTTTCCACGCTCGCCCAGACACAATCTGAAGGTGAGAGATAATTTTACCCCAAACCACTCTTATTAATAGACTTTTGATCTAACGGCAAAAAACCGGTATCTTGAAAGCAATGATCACTATTCTAAGTCTCAAATATCAAAAATCACGTTCTGCGATAGTCCGGAGTAGCTTTATGCGAAGCCTGGAAGCGCGTCGAAGGGTTTAAGATTTTTTCGATATAAAGTATCTTAATAATGAAAAGTGATTGAGAATACCCTATTTTCTCAATAATAATTTTTAGCTTTGACCGTTCATAACCCTTCGACAAGCTCAGGGCGAACGGTAGATAAGGGATCCCATGAAATCACCAGAAATTCGTAAACGCTTTTTCGATTTTTTTACTGAACGTAAACACACTGCAGTGCCCAGCTCATCATTAATTCCTGCCCAAGATCCTACTCTTTTATTTACCAATGCAGGAATGAATCAATTTAAAGACCTCTTTATTGGCAAAGAAAAACGGAGCTATACACGCGCAGTAAGCATTCAAAAATGCGTACGAGCTGGTGGTAAGCATAATGATTTAGATAACGTTGGATTCACCAAACGACATCTAACTTATTTTGAAATGATGGGTAACTTTTCATTCGGCGACTACTTTAAAAAAGAAGCGATTGAGTGGGCATGGGAATTTCTCACAAAGCAGATGAATTTACCTGAAAAAGAGATGCATGCCTCCGTCTATGAAACTGATGATGAATCCTACGATATTTGGAAAACGGTAATTGGCCTTCCGGAAGAAAAAATTCATCGTCTTGGTAAAGCAGACAATTTCTGGCAAATGGGCGATGTTGGCCCCTGCGGCCCCTGCTCTGAAATTTTTATTGATCGTGGCCCAGAATTTGGGTGTGCAGAGCCCTGCGGCCCAGCATGCGAATGCGATCGTTT
Source organism: Candidatus Babelota bacterium (assembly GCA_029262555.1). Taxonomy (GTDB): domain Bacteria; phylum Babelota; class Babeliae; order Babelales; family Vermiphilaceae; genus JAJCZB01. The sequence goes on from JAJCZE010000020.1 coordinate 6,030, forward strand.
CTTGGAAATATGGAATTTGGTATTCATGCAATTTGATCAGCAAACCAATGGATCGATGAAACCACTTTCTCAAACAGGCGTAGATACTGGAATGGGATTAGAGCGGCTTTGTAGCGTGATACAACAAACCGATTCCGTATATGAAACAGATCTTTTTACGCCGATCATTAAAAAAACAGAAGAGTTAACCGGTAAATCATACTCTGAGTCTGATGAAATCAAAGCTGCATTTCGCGTACTTGCAGATCATATTCGATCTTCAACTATGATTATTTCTGATGGGGGTGCTCCTTCTAATGAAGGGCGTGGATACGTGCTTCGTAAAATTATTCGTCGTGGCGCGCTTTTTGCACGCAAACTCACAAAAGAAAATATTTTCCCACAGCTTGCAAACGTGGTAATTGAAGAGTTCAAAGACGTATATCCTGAGCTTGCCGAAAACCAAAAACTGATCATACAGATTTTAACCAGCGAAATTGAAAAATTTGCGACCAATTTAGATCGTGGTCAAGATATTTTGGCAGATTACTTTGAACAATCTAAAGATTCAAAGTCAATCAGTGGCATGCAAGCATTTAAGCTGTACGATACGTATGGATTTCCCGTTGAGTTGGTGCATGCACGTGCACGAGAAGAAGGATACACCGTAGACACTGCCGGCTTTGAAAAAGAGATGGAACAGCAAAAAGCAAAATCCGGTAAGAAAATGGGAGATCCGTTGGATCACGTTGCATTGCCCGATTCTGTGCAAACCACCTTTACCGGCTATGATGAGCTTGAAACCGCATCAAAAGTTAATGCGTTGGTTCAAGATGGAAAAGCGGTTGATTCTGTCTCGGCTGGATCTGAATGTTACGTCATTATGCAAAAAGCGCCCTTTTTTATTGTTGGTGGTGGCCAAGTGCCCGATCAGGGATGGCTGCAGTTTGGTGATAAAAAAGTAGCTATCAGCCAAGCGCGTTATATCAATGGTCGCATTGCAGTAAAAATCAAAGCGCCTGTAGCTCTGACGGTTGGTGATGCTGTGGTTAGTATGGTTGATCCGGTATGGCGAACCAATGCAATGAAAAATCATACCGCTACGCATTTACTTCAAGCGGCACTCATTGAACTCTTTGGTAAACACATCAAGCAATCCGGATCACTCGTTCATCCCGATTATTTACGATTCGATTTTACCTACCATCAAAACTTAACGGCTTCGCAGCTCAAGCAGGTTGAAGATTTAGTAAATGCAAAAATCCGTGCAAATATTCCCGTATCCATTGAATACATGGAGTTCAAAAAGGCGATTGATAAAGGCGTGCTCGCATTCTTTGGTGAAAAATACAATCCAGAAAATGTACGCGTTGTAAACGTGCCTGAGTTTTCTATGGAGCTGTGTGGCGGTACGCACGTATCACGCACCGGCGATATCGGCACCTTTAAAATTACTGATTGCTCTTCTATCTCTGCAGGGCATAAACGCATCGTGGCGCTTACTGGCCCACGCGCAATTGATCTTTTCCAAGAAACGTTCGCCACGAGCAAAAACTTAAGCTTGCACTTTAACGTTAAAAGGCAAGAGGTTGAAACGTATGTTGATAAACAAACGCAGGAGCTGAAAGAAGCGCACAAACAAATCAAGCAATTAAAGCAGCAAGTCTGGCAGGCGCAAAGCAATCAATGGCTCGAGCAGGTTGAAGAGCATAACACTGTGCCCTTTTTATTTGCCTCCATCCAAAACGCTGGGCACGATGAATTGCGTACAATTACGCAGATGCTGCAAGCAAAAAAACCGGGGCTGTATTTCATGGTCAGCCCAACCAATGATCGAACGTCATTTTTAGTAAGCCTCGACCCCTCACATGCGGATGCCGTTAATTTGAAAAATTTCGGCTCATGGATCAAAGATGAGCTTGGCTTGCGTGGCGGTGGCTCGAAAGGGACCCTTCAAGGCGCTGGCGGCAAATTTGATCCTCAATGGAAAGAAGCAATAATCGAATGGCTCAAAAACAACTAGGACGAACATGAATTCACATAAAAAAAGCCCGGCGTAAAAACCGGGCTTTTTATCGTTTTTTTAGTAAAGCTTAATTCAGCTTTAAGAGCTCTACGTCAAATACCAACGTAGCATTCGCAGGAATTACTCCACCAACTGCATTGCTTCCATATGCTAGATTTGCTGGCAAAATAAAGGTGCGTTTATCACCTTTTTTCATCAGCGCTACGCCTTCATCCCATCCACGAATCACCATACCCGCACCAATACCAAACTGGAATGGCTGGCCACGATCAACGCTGCTATCAAATTTTTGACCTTTAAATTCTGGCGCATTTTCATCATACAGCCAACCGGTATAATGCACGGTCGCCATATCGCCATCTTTTGCTTGAGTGCCGTTGCCTTCATTCAAAACAAGGTATTTTAATCCTGAATCAAGTGTTACAAATTCATTCTTTTTTGATTCTTCCATTTTTTGCCCTTTCTGAGGAGTGCTTATTGGTTGTGTTACTGTTTTTTTTACCGGTTGTTTTGCTTGAGCAGTTTGTTTTCTCAGAGGATTTGAACAACGCTTACTTACCACGCAATACGTTCCTGTAAGAGCTGCCACTACGATCACTGAAGCAATGATATATTTATACATGTTTTTCCTAATACCCTTTACCGCTCACTTCGATAAACTCAGCAGTAAACGCTGCGCTCACCGCTCTCTCCGTTCGCCCTGATACTTCGATAAACTCAGCAGTAAACGCTGCGCTCATCGCTCTCTCCGTTCGCCCTGAGCTTGTCGAAGGGTTTAAAATGTTAAAAAAATGAACTAACTTTTCTCTATGTATCCTTTTTTTATTCAATCTGATTTTTAATTAAGCCGTTCGAAACCCTTCGACAAGCTCCAGTCTACGCCAAGGCTACGACGGGCACGGCAGGGCGAACGGAAAAAAACGTGTTCACAGAACCTAAAGTAACTATTTTTCAGTCTTGCAGCTAACCAATATGATATTTCATTTGCCGTTGAATAAATTTCAATACAATGAATGGTGCAACAACTGCCACCATCACTCCCTGCGATGCATTCTGGATGGACCATATCAATGCCACAAATGTAGCCGCTAATAATAAAAACGATCCATACCGAACCGCATCTTTTTTTAATCCCTTTTTACCCAAAAATCCTGTCTTAGTAAACAACGTTGTCAGTAATCCAACAATGGCAATGCAGGTGAAAAATGGACCACCCTGGCTTGAACTATACCATTTTAACACTGTAGGAAGATGAAACCAAAATGCGCTTGCGCCCAATAGTAAATAAACGTTTGCACCTAAATAAATGCGATTCATTACAATGCGCTGCTGTATTGAAATCGCAATCGCACCCGCTGCCAATAATCCACCAAACGTAAACGCCGTATTCCATGCTTCAGCAGGAATTTCTTGAATTCGCATATAACGAATAAATCCAAATAATGGCATAAACTGTAAATAATACGTCCAACTGCTTGGTTTTTTATAAATCGCAGCTATCCAATAGATAATTGCCGCTAAAAAAAGATATTGAAAAATACCTATCACGATTATCCTTTCTCAGAATTTGTAAGTGCGCTCTCGATCATATCAACCGCTTGATCAACCTGCCCATGCACTTGATCTTCTGGCGCATCAAATTTTTGTAATACATACTCAGCAACATCTTCTTTACGCTCCGGACGCCCAATGCCAAATCGAAGGCGCTTAAACTCTGGGCCACACACTCCAATAATAGATCGCAACCCATTATGCCCACGATGACTCCCACCCGCTTTAAATGCAAGCGTGCCAAATAGCTTTTCAAGCTCATCATGCACTACGAGTATATTTTCAGATTTGATGCCCTGCTTTAAAAGCAATGGAATTACTTTGCCCGATTCGTTCATAAACGTTTGTGGCTTGATTAAAAGAATTCGTTGATCTGCAATAGTAATATCAGCGATCTCCATCGGCCCTTTTTCCTGCCAAGTACCATAATAGCGATCGGCTAATGCATCGAGCACTAAAAAGCCGGCATTATGCCGCGTAAAAGAAAAACGTGGGCCAGGATTACCCAAGCCAATAATTGCTTTAATTGTGTTCATCTTTATCTACTTCAACTTTAACGCTTTCAGTCGCCTTAGCTACCGCTTTATCCATTGCACGAACTGTTTGTGCAGCGTCATCACTAGTGCGTTGAGAGCCTAAAAAAAACGCCAATACCCTTGCTTGCGCACCTGGTAGTGCTGCATCCTCAGCGCATTGCAGTGTAAATTGTGCACAACACAAACTAATCAAAAAAAACAGTACTTTTTTCATTGCAACTCCATTCACAAAATAATCTTTTTAATTGCATCTACCAGTATGCCGCTTACATCAAAAACTGCAATTTTTGGCGCTGCTGCAGCCTCCTTTGAAAGAGAAAGCGTATTGCTCACAAAGAGTTTCAAAAAAGCGCTCTTTTCAATCCGCTCAATTGCTGGTCCGGCCAAAACAGGATGCACAAAATAGCCATATATTTCTTGATAGCCCATTGCTGGCAACGCATTACAAACATTCACGGCAGTGCCACCCGTCGCAATAATATCATCGAGCATAATACCGATAGTTCCAGAACAACCGCCTTCATGCCTGAGAATGCGCGTTTGATCTGCAGCAAATCGCTGTTTTGAAAAGATAAGCGTGCCAACCCCAATCATATCAGCCACCACCTGCACATAGTCTGATGCACCCTTATCTGGTGCAATGAGGCAGGTATTTGAAAGCGATAAAAACTCTTTTTTAATATGATCAGCAATAACGGCTTGCGCTTTCAGATTGTGTACCGGGATAGAAAAAAATTCAATGGCGCTCGGTTCATGTAAATCAAGCACAATTAATTCATCGATTCCGGATGCTTCAAAAAGCTTTGCAATCAGTTGCGCGCTGCCGGGCTTTCCTGCAATACTGCTGCGTTCTTGCCGGGCATATCCCAAATAGGGGACCACTGCAATAACTCTTTGCGCTCCTGCATTTTTTAATTCTTGTGCCAAAAAAGCAACGCCCAACGTATGTTCATTTACCGGCGCGCCGGTTGATTGCAAAATAACAACTGTTTTGCCGGCATAATACTCTGAATGCTCAAGCGATACTGTAATTTCACCGTCCGCAAATTGACGATAACGAGCAAGATGCAATTCCTGCCCAAGCGCTGCTGTTATGTTTTGTGCTAATTCCGTTTTTTCAAGCGCAATGCATATAGCTTTCATACTTCTATCCAATGGACCAGGTACTAAAAAGGCCCGCTTTAAAGCAGGCCTTTTTTAAAAAATATCAATACTTATGCAGTAGCTGTAGCTTTTGCACCGTTAGCTTGTGCAAGCTTTCTTGATTCTGTATCAACGCGATTAATTGCATCTTTAGTAATGTCACCGTTGTTTTCATCTTTAGTGTACATTACACGGCCAGTCATTTTATCAATAACTGCATCAACGCCACGCTCTTTTGCAACAGCAACAATTCCTCTTTCTACTTGCTCTGCAAGCACTTCTGTTTCTTTTTGCATTGTTACTTTGATTGTCTCTTCTTCTTCACGAACGCGCTCTTCTAAATCGCGACGTTGCTTATCAAGCTCACGCCCTTTTTTTGCAAGCACTTGCTGATCCATAGTAGATGCTTTTGCTTTCAAATCAGCATCAGTTTGCGCAAGCTTTTCTGCTTCAGCTTTGATTGCAGCCGATGCTTTATCGCGCATTGCATCAATTCGAGCGCCAACTCTTTTACCTTCTTCACATTCTCTCATTGCTTCAAATGAATCTACAAACGCAATGTTCAATGGCTTATCGGCCACTTTTGCATCTAAAGACAATGCAGACGCTGCTAATACCACTACTGATAACATAAGTTTCTTTTTCATATAATTTCCTCTTTGGAAGTTGATAAGATCGATTGAGACCTCGTTTACTCTACGTTTGATCTCAAAAATAGTCAACTCTCACGCGCATACCACCAGCGCGAAATCAGCTTACGAATTTCTTCAATCACTAAGATTGGAAATGTAACGCAGACAATCAATGCCCAATCAGATGCAGAAAGTGGCGTTGTTTTAAATAGGTATTGCATAAACGGAACATATACTACCACAAACTGTAAACTCAAAACGAGCATAGTTGCAGCAACAAGCCATTTATTTGAAAACAGTCCAATTGTAAAAAGAGATTTTTGCTCAGAACGACAATTCCACGCATTAAACCACTGAAACATCGCCATAGCGATAAGCGTAATTGTACGCGCATAGGGGATTGAAGCAGGCGTACCATCATATGCCCATGAAAAAAGGGCAAAGGAAGCAAGCCCCATAGGAATGGCAAAATAGATTGTTTTTAAAAGTACACTTCCATCTACTAGTCGCACTTTTTCTTTCAACCAATTTGCCTGCAACAGATCGTCTTCTGGTGGCTCCATAGAAAGCCCTACATCTAAAAAACCATCCGTCACAAAATTAAGCCATAAAATTTGAGATGCCATAAGCGGAAGTGGAAGGTTGGTAAAAAGCGCAATTAAAACAATGAGAATCTCTCCCATATTCGTTGAAAAAAAATACAGTACTACACGGCGCAAGGTATAAAAAATATGGCGTCCTTGCTCAATCGCACTAATAATATTTACAAACGAATCATCAAGCAGTACTAAATCGGATGCTTGCTTGGTTACCTCTGTGCCAATTCCTCCCATTGCAATGCCTAAATCTGCGGCTAAAAGCGATGGCACATCATTCACGCCGTCTCCCGTCATTGCCACAATTTTGCGCTGTTTATGCAGTAAATCAATAATGCGCGCTTTATCGGCAGGATTAACCCGAGCAAACACCGTTACACGATTAAGCTGCTGCAATAACTGCTCATCAGACATATCTTGCAATTCTTTGCCGGTTAAAACTTCATCACCTTCCCTAAAAATTCCCACCTTTTTTGCCACGTATAATGCTGTATCTTTATGATCTCCAGTCGCCATAATAATATGCATGCCAACCTTTCGTGCTTTATTGATTACCTCAGCAACCTCTTTTCGAATGGAATCTTGAATACCGCACAAGCCAAGAATTCCCAACCCGTTTTTGAGCACTGCTTCATACGCATCAAGCTGTTCTTTTTGAGACGTTCCCGATGGAATTGCATCTAATGCACATGCTTTTGAAGCAATGGCCACAGTACGAAGTCCCTCTTTTAAAAACTCGTCCACCCCTTTTTTACAAAACTCAGAAACATCACTCACCCGCTCAAAGACCACTTCGGGCGCACCAATTAAATACACCACACATTTTCCATCATACTTATAAAATGCAGCATGGTATTTTCGCTTAGAATCAAATGGAATTTCATACAGTAACTGATATTTCGATTCAAGCGCTTCTTTTTTTAAGCCAAGCTTTTGTGCAAATACAGAAAGTGCTAATTCCGTAGGATCTCCTTTAATATCAAACACTCCCACCTTCTTATTAAAAGAGCTTTCTGTTGTATTTAAAAGCTCTGATGCAATGCCCATCTGCTCAAGCGCAGGATGCCCGGAAAGCTCAGCTACGTTTCCATTATCAAATACGTCACCGTCAGGAAAATATCCCTCACCCGAAACCGTATAGTTTTGTGATGCAGTAATAACCTGCGTTACCATCATTTCATTACGCGTTAACGTACCAGTTTTATCAATTACAATAATGTCCGTACGCCCCAGCGCTTCTACTCCTTGCAGATTTCTGATTAATACCTTTTTCTGCGCCATTCGATACGCACCCGTTACCAATACCAGCGTAAGCACTACCGGCAGCCCTTCTGGAATCACACAAATAAAAAGTGCCGTAAGCATCACTGCAAGCTCTTGAAATGGACGCCCAAAAAGCAACCCAACAATCAAAAGCCCAACGCACATAATTAAAACACCGGTCAAAATAAAATACGCAAGACGATTCAGCTCTTTTTTAAGAGGAATATCGGTATCAATTTCTTCGATCGTTTTGTGCAACTTTCCAATTTCAGTTTCTGCCCCAGTGGCCACCACGATGGCAGTCCCTGTTCCTGATAATACGGACGTACCGCGAAATACCATGTTATTTTGATTGGAAACTTGCGTGTCAGAACCAATCGGATCATCCACCTTAAAAACAGGTGTTGATTCGCCCGTGAGTACCGCTTCATCAACCTGTAGCCGCACTTCTGTTACAATGCGTGCATCCGCCGGCACGCGCTCCCCTTCTTTGAGTACAATCAGATCACCGGGCACTAAATCTTCATCCGGAATAATTTCATGCTTTCCATCCCGAATCACTACCGATTTCGTTGTGATAAATCGGCGCAAACTTTCCATAATATTGCTCGTGCGCCCTTCTTGAATCGTGCCTACAATTGCATTAAAAAAAAGGACACCGCTAATAATAAAGGCATCCATTCGATGCTCGCCTACAACAAAAATGATCACTGCAGCGATCAATAAAATATAAATTAAAGGACTTTGAAATTGACTGATGAAGATTGAAAGCCACGTATCTTTCTTTCCTTCCGGAAGAATATTTTTTCCATTTTGCGAAAGCCTACGCTGCACTTGCTCCATTGAAAGGCCACGCGAGCTATTTGTTTCTAATTCTTTTTCTATCTGAGAAACGGTTTGCCGATATGCGTTTAGCATTCTACTATCCACTCCATTGAGAGGTTCACTGCTTTTGATACAGCGTATCTAAAAAATGAAGAGCGTAAAGAGAGGTCTTAAAAATCATCGAATAATGAGCATGAACTGGCCGAAGAAGGCGTTGCCGATGAGTCTTTATAATATTCAGCTGGTACCTTTTCTGGTAGTGCATCCGGATTAGCATCTGGCCCAGCAACCAATGGAGTTCCTCCCTGCTCAAATAAGGCGGTAATCATATCGCATCTAATTTCATCAGAGCGTTTTTTTACTGCAATATAGCGCTCATGCACGGCAAGCAACTTATTTTTTTTCTTCAAATACTCTCTTAAATCGTCTTTGCTTCTCTTTTTTGTATGCACTTTCTGCCACAATGAGTTATCGACATATTGCAATACACGACTTGCAAAATAATTAGCTGGATTGGAATGTTTCTGAGATCTTTCAAAGAGAGTGATAAGTTCTTTTCTCAGGTTAAGCCAAGCAAAAGGTGACCGGCGGTTCCCCCGATAATGAGACCCCTCTCCAAAATAGCCTGTTTCCTGAGAATAAATCACGCCAATAGTAGCAATCTCACCTGATTTTTCACATACCTGAGCAGCGCCATTTACAGAAAAAACTGTTGATAAGCCAAGTAAGAAAAGAATATACATACACACCTCATGCATTGAAATATTCGTACCGCATAAGGCACAAAAAAGCAACTGCTAGAGTCTTATTTCATCGTAAGAATCCACAATCAAATCGGCGCTTGCAACCAACTCACGCTTTCCAGATGTAGTAATACCAACGCAATACATACCTGCCGCTTGTGCTGCTGCAATACCATGAGATGAATCTTCAATCGCAATGCATTCCTCCGGACGCACGCCAAGCATTTTCGATGCATGTAGATATAAATCGGGATGAGGTTTTGGCCGTGCTACATCCGCAGCATTATACATGTGCGTGCCAAACAGCTTTTCAAGCCCAAGCCGTTGCGCTGCGAGTGCTAACGAACCGGGATCACTATTACTCGCAATAGCCGCCTTTAAGCCCGCTTTTTGCACGCGCTTGAAAAAATCAAAAAATCCTGGAATAAACGAAAGGTCAGCACGATACGCTCGTTGTATTTTTTCACATAACTCTTTTTGAATCGTATCTAAACTATCCGTTACTTTAAATTTTTGTATTAAAAGATGCGCTATTGGCACAAGGCCCAAGCCCAAAAGTTTATCTGAAAAAGTATCCAGCGCATCCTCTTTAATACGAATGCCTCGCTCTTGCAAAAACTCTACCACCGACTGCACCCAAAGTGGCTCAGTATGGGCAATCGTATTATCGTGATCGAAAATAATCGCTTTGATATTCTTTTTCATCTTAATTCCTTTGATGTACTGTAAGCATATCAATAAAAGAGGCTGCCCGAAAGCAGCCTCTTTATATCTATTTTGAAAAACTATTGATTACTGACCCACACCTTCAGAAAGTGGCATACGGTATAGTTGCAAAATATGCCCATACTCCATTTTGAGCTTGGAAAATAACAATAGATTGCGTTGTAGCTGTTGGCAAAAATGTGATTTCTCCATTAGGTTCTTTATATAGATGCAGCATAGAATCTCCAAAATCATCATCAGTATAACTATCTGAACTATATGAACTACCTGAATCATCTGAACTGCAATCAACACTTCCAAACGGAGATGAACCCTCTGAAAAACAGCACTCCACACCTAAATTATCAGGCTCTGACGCTGACGCTTGAGAAACGCTTGCTGAAAATAGCAACGTCACTAGAAATAACTTTTTCACAATAACCCCCATTATTAATGAAATTAATACATCGTTTAGTGGCACTATTAAAAATAGACGTGCCAGGTATTTTTATACCAATTACCATAATCTTTTTTTGGCAAAAGCATATCCAGAGCCAACTTTTTATATATTTTTTCCGCCTATGCATAAGTAATCTACGCTAAAGCCACGCCGGCCAAGAGCTCTGGCGGACAGCCAAAATCTATAGAAATCTCTTTTTTATAAATGCACGACCTGATTGTGACTTCAAATACTTTTCGAACTGTTTTGCTGTATTCATATCTTTAAATAGGGTACAAGAAACCAACTGCCATGGCTTATCTTTTTTTGTATGAATTGACCCACCAGAATTATGGGTTTTTATACGCTCATTAACATTTGTGGTATACCCAACATAGATAGTTTGAGGATAGTTAATTGAACGAATTAAATAAACGTAATAATACATGATGAATAATCGAAAATAATGATTTAATGTATACTCTTGCCCGTCGCCGCCTTCGGCTTTTTCGGGCAGTCTTCGCTTTTTCTTTTAATGGCGCCAGCCAGACGAAGCCAAATTTTTAACAAACTCTCAGATAAAAAGTAACTAAGCGAAGACTGGTGGAGGCGATGGGAGTCGAACCCATGTCCGCAAAGCTACAAACCTCAAGTACTCCATGCAAAGTCTTTGAATATACTTATGTAACGCCTCAAAGACACAGCTTGTTACAAAAGACTTCTTTGTGATACTGCACCAGGCTACAAAAATGTTGAACCTTACCTGGGAGTCCTCTCTTAATTATACGAGTTAATCAAACTGAAAGGCACGTCTGATTAAACAAGCCTGCTATCGACTAGGCGAAAGCTGGAACAACTGAAGAGTTGTCATTTATTGTTTGTAATGATCTTATTAACGAGCTTTCATCACGGCTCGGCATGCACTCAAAGCTTCCAACAATACGTCGAAGCCAGTACGCCCCCGAATATTTCAATGAAGATTTTTTTGGTCTCTTTTAGTATACCATAGCATCAAAGAAGCGGTCAAACGTCCAATTACCCCTCTGATAGGCACTATTACCAACGGCCTTTTATCTCTCGCTCAGTCTCACGCTTAATATCTTGTTCGCGCAGATGCTGCTTTTTGCCCGCAGCTTTTTTATGCTTTGCAATTCCAAGCTCTACCTTGGCAATGCCCCGTTTATTGAAATAGATTTTAAGCGGGACAATGGTAACACCTTTGGTAGACATATCGCCAATCAGCTTATTTAATTCACGACGATGAATCAGAAGCTTTCGATGGCGCGTGGCATCATCTTCCTTTTTTTCATACGCCTTATCATACGGGGTAATATGACAGTTATTCAGATACAGTTCTCCTTTTTTGATTGTTGCAAACGATCCTACAAGCGAAACTTTACTTGCGCGAATTGATTTCACCTCATCGCCCGTTAGCACGATACCAGCCTCAAAGCGATCAAGAATCTCATAATCATGAAATGCTTTTTTATTTTGCGTGATGATCTTCATGATGCCTTTTTTGTTTAACACGAGCTTTTACTCGCTTGATGATTGGCTGTGCTTTTTGGGCGAGGCGTTTTGCTGCCCGTTTTGATTGATCCATAGTTTGTTTCACTTTTTGCGCACCTCGCTGTTTGAGCGCAATAAAAAAAGGCTTAATGAGAGGATAGCACAGCGCACCAAATGCCACTCCAAGAATATTGCCACCGATCATAAATGCCCAAAAAGAAAAGCCGTGCAGCCCAATAGATTCACGCGCCCAGCTATTTAAGCTGGTAATCCAAGAAGGATTCCATTCATAATGATCCATTCCAAAAAAAGATAACACCCAATCACCAAAAACATGCCCCGCACCATATACCGGCACCATTGTCCATGGATTATTAACCAACATAGAAACAGAAAGCATTACTGCAAAATTAAGCGCAAAGAGCCATGCAAACAAAAATACAAGCGCTGTATGAAATCCAACAAACGGACAAAACGCGATGTACACTCCCATACAAAACGAAAGCGTTAAGCGATCAACGCACTGCTCATATCTCAAAAAACGGGAGAATAGTTGTTCTGCCCAATTGGCCAAGCTACCTTGAAACATCATCATATTTGAAAAGCCAGAAGGTTTGTATTATTCTATCGATACATAACTACTGTTTAATAGGGAGGTATCCCCATGATCCAAAGATCCTTTAAAACCCTTTTAGTATTACTTATTTTCACACAGGTAGCAAGAGGCCACGCCTCTCAAAGCAGCCTTCTGCTTGGTACTATTCAATTTCCACGAACAGTGGAAGGAATCCAGGATGTGCCAGTGATTTATCATGGAGATCCCGCCTCTACTCAAATAGACCAAACAAATCATGCAATCACCTTTTGGATCCCCCGCGAAAGCTCTCAATTTGGATTCAAACTCCTTATCGTAGAGCCGCAATACGTGGAGCCGGTATCCCTTGCTTCAAAGTATCATGCTGATACCACCAATCTCGTGGCATATCATAAAGTAAAATCTGGCAGTGCATATCGCTTTTTTAATTTAATGCTCGTTCCTGAAATCAAAAAGGATACAAGCGGCATTAATCTTGTTACCTATTCATGGAAGGTTCGAGAAGAGCGTATTCCTGATGCCGGTAAAATTCCTGACGATGCAGTGATTATGCATGCAGTTCCTGATTGGGTTGATAGCGTAGTTGCCACTGATGGATTTAATTTTCCAACGGTGCAAATGAAAGATGATTTAATCAAGCAAGCAGGATCAGAAAAAGAATTTAAAGAGCGATTAGAAAAAATAGCTCTCGCCCGCCTTGACCTCAAGCAATTTGAAGGCAAAAAACAGGAGGTAGCCATGAAAAAAGTAGGCAACACAATCATTATGGCTCCCCCAGTCCGAGCAGCAGGATAACGCATTCATGAAACCATACATCACACTCGGCATTGAAACATCATGCGATGAAACAGGCGCAGCAATCTATCACAGCACGCAAGGGCTTTTATCCAATGCGCTTTTTTCTCAAATTGAACTGCATAAAAAATTGGGCGGCGTTATTCCCGAAGTAGCCTCTCGCTCGCAACTGGAAAAAATTGAGCCCATCGTAACGTCAGCGCTTGAAGGCGCAAATATTACGCTTTCTCAAGTAGACGTTATTGCCGTAACACATAAACCCGGACTACCTGGATCTCTTTTAGTTGGCGTCTGCTTTGCAAAGGCACTTGCGTGGGCGCAGCAGAAAAAACTGATTGGTATCAATCATATGGAAGGGCATATTTTTTCATCCTTTTTGGAAAACGATGTACCATTTCCTCACTTATGCCTCACCGCATCGGGCGGCCACACTGCACTTTTTTTAGTAAAAGATTTTGGTGATTACGAATTGATTGGCCACACAGAAGATGATGCTGCCGGCGAAGCATTCGATAAAATTGCCAAGTTACTGAATCTGCCCTATCCTGGCGGCCCCGAGATTGAAAAACGTGCGCAAAAGGTCGACTTTATAGATCCGTTTAACTATCCGCGCCATAATCCAAAAAGTTTAGATTTTAGTTTTTCCGGACTTAAAACTGCCGTGCTCTATGATCTGGTAAAGCGTAAGCAGTACGACATGAAAACGAAACAATTATTATCTGATGATCAAGAGTTAAAAAACAATGTAGCAAGCTCGCTGCTTGTCTGCATCGGAGATATTTTTGCACAAAAAATGGCACTTGCTTTAAAGAAGTATCCGGAAGTAAAAGCGATTACGTTTGTAGGCGGTGTTGCCTGTAATAAATACTTGCGCAAACGGCTCAATACCATTGCTGAATCACACCACTTACCGTTCTTTTTCCCTTCGCCACAATTTTGTACCGATAATGGTGCAATGATTGCATTCGTTGGCAACTATAAAGCTGCGCAGGAAAAGTTTTCTGATTTAGATTTGGATATTTTAAAATAAAAGTTATTGAGAATCTGAGGACGAATCTGGCATTTCAGTTAATGTAATTATAACTTTAGCACCAGGATATTGTTTACGATTCAAAGCATTCAAAAAATATGCTAACTCTGCAGTGCTATTCGATGAAATAAGACGCCTGCTGCCACATGCAAAGCAAACAGTACATTCTTTTACTACATCTCCAATACCATCAACCAGAGACTGAGTTAATGGCATACTGCTACCCGCTTCATTAAATAACCACACACTATCCTGCGTTATTTCAAAGCGAGGCCCCGTCTCTTGCATTGCACTCAAAAATGGCATCCAAATAAGCATGCTTATAAATAATAACCGTTTCATAATAACCCCCATATATCATCGCGCCTGTAGCGCCTCGGCATCAGCCTAATGAATCTATTTGTTTTCTTATTGTAATATATTAAGCTTTTTTGTCAAAAAGGGGCGCCGCTATTGGCACCCCTTTTAATTCACGCTTTAGATAGATACAGAGATCAGTTATTGGCCGCCCGACGGCTTTCTATTAATAGACTCTACAAAGTCCTGATTGGTTTTATGGCGACGCATTTTATCAATCAAGAATTCCATGCCCTCAACAGTATTCATAGTACTCAAGAATTTCTGCAATACCCATACTTTATTCAGATCTTCAGGCGAATGAAGCAGGTCTTCACGACGTGTTCCAGAAACAAGTAGATCAAATGCTGGATAGATACGACGATTAGAAAGTTTACGCGTCATATGCATTTCCATATTACCCGTACCTTTAAATTCCTCGTAAATTACTTCGTCCATACGAGAGCCAGTATCAACCATTGCTGTCGCAATAATCGTCAAGGAGCCGCCCTCTTCAGTTGATCGTGCTGCACCAAAGAATCGCTTTGGCCATTGCAATGCGTTCGCATCAATACCACCCGTTAAAATCTTTCCTGATGCGGGAGCAGTTGTATTATAGGCACGCGCTAAACGAGTAATAGAATCAAGAAGAATTACTACATCTTTTCCTGATTCAACCATTCGTTTTGCTTTTTCAAGTACTAATTCAGCTACCTGAACGTGACGCTCTGCAGGCTCATCAAATGTAGAACTGATCACTTGCGCACCCGTACCTCTCACGGTACGACGCATATCAGCAACCTCTTCAGGACGCTCGTCGATCAGCAAAATAATTAAACTCACTTCAGGATAGTTTGCAATGAAGCTTCGAGTTAACTCTTTTAAAAGTAATGTTTTACCCACTTTTGGAGGTGCAACAATTAATCCACGCTGACCTTTACCAATTGGAGTAAAAATATCCATAATTCGAGTGCCAATCGCAGCAGGTTCAAATTCTAGATTAAATTTATCTTTTGGATGTTGCGGAGTAAGACGCTCAAAAGAAAGACGATCTGCCATAATAAGCGGATCAGATTCATTTACGCTTTTAATTTTTAAGAGTGCAAAATACTTTTCACCATCTTTTGGCTTGCGAATTACACCAACAACGCTATCACCCGTTCGCAATCCAAAGCGACGAATTTGCGATGGTGATACATACACGTCATCCGGGCCACTCACATAATCATATAAAGCAGAGCGTAAAAACCCAAATCCATCCGGAAGCTTTTCAAGTACGCCACGAACCTCCATCTCTTCATCAGGATGCTCTTGTGCATATTTAATGCGATCAATTAAAATCGGCTTACTCATTAATCCCGCACCAACAATACCATAACGACGAGCAAATAAATTCAACTCTGCAAGCGTCATCTCATCTAATGTAAGGCGATCGAGGGGAGATTGGTGTTGGTTACTGCGAGATCTATTATGCTGGCGATGCCCATCATTTCTATCGTGCCTTTGATGCTGTGATTGCTGAGGACGATTATGGTGTTGATTATTTTGAGATGCTCTTTGAGTGTGTTGCTGAGAATTTTGAGGAGCTCTTTGCGCTGGCTTATTTTGCTCTCGCACTGGCTCTGTCGTTCTTTTTTGCTCCGGAGCTTTTTCAACTTTGGAAGCGGAAACGCTTTTTGCTGGCGCAGATGGTTTTGCAGGAGCTGGCGCATCAGATTTTTTTGACTGCTCTGCAACTACCGGATCTTTTGCCTTTTTTGGTGCGCGAGTCGGTTTTTTTTCCTTGGATTCTTTTGGTGCGGCAGCTACTTTTTTTTCAGTAACCTTCGCTTCTATCGATTCAGATTTTTTCTGATCTTTCATTCAAGTCCCCCTTGAAAAGAAATATATAACATAATTTTAAAACCTGTAAGACGGTTATCATTTTCTTGTATGTGTATGAAATAGCTCAGCAGATCTTTCTATAATTTTGCAAACATAACGACGTTATGCAAAACAGAAAAAAAGCACTCTATGCACGCATGGTGTCTATTCAAGATATGCCTTCACTACCTTAACTACAATTATTAAGCTTTTTAAGCTCTGCTTTCTCGATTTAAAAGCATCATTACTGGACTAGCGATATAAACAGAAGAATAAGTACCCACAACGATACCAACTAACAATGCAAGAGAAAAATCTCGTAATGCTTCACCACCAAGAACAAACATTGCGCCCACAGTAAGCCCGGTTGAAATACTTGTTAACAATGTGCGTCGTAGTGTTTGATTCAAACTCACATTCACGACTGCGCTCAATGAATCATGCGACATCTTTTTCGCATTGTCCCTAATTTGCGAAAAAATTACGATGGTATCGTTAATCGAATATCCCATCACTGCCAATATCGCACCAATAACATTTACAGAAATTTCTCTATCGAATAAAAGAAATACGGCCAGCATTAAAATAGCGTCATGAAACAACGCCACAACCGCACCCAATGCAAACCCAAAAGACCAAAAACGCAATGCAATATATGCAAGCATTGCAAGAAGTGCGAGCAATACCGCTTTAAGCGATTTGCCTCGGAGCGTTTCACCAACTTCTGGACCAACGCTTTCACTTTGTAATACCGTTACTTGCGTATCAGGAAGTCCATTTTGAACTGCCGACTGCACAAGCTCTCCAACTTGGCCAAGCTCATTACTTACTTGATCAAGCTTAATACGAACTAAAATTTCATCTTCACTAAACTCTCGTAATGCCGCGCCATCCCATCCTGCAGCATCAAGCACATCTTTCACTGCAAGCATGCTCACTGGCTGTGAAAATTTAAGAAGCACTTGCGCACCCCCCGTGAAATCTACGCTATACCTAAATACCTCACCGGTTGTCTGCTTTTTATAGATGGCAAAGCCAAAAAAGCTACCAATTAAAAGAACAGAAACTAAAGCCGTTGCCATGCGATATTTAACGAAATTAATCATAGAAGATCTCTCCAGAAAGGATATGCGTGCAAAACATTTATAAGGTTGACGTTACGCAGGTTTTACCACGTAATGAACCGTAACGCAAGCTATGCTTACGACTATACCGAAAGAACTGAAACGTATTTTCGGCCTTTATTGCCGTAATGGAACTTAACCGAACCAGCGACTTTTGCAAACAATGTATCGTCACCGCCCTTGCCAACATTCTGACCAGCGTGCACACGAGTTCCTCGTTGACGCACAATGATTTCACCACCATTTACTTGGTGACCATCAAAAAGCTTAACGCCTAACCGTTTACTTTGACTATCGCGATTATTCTGTGTACTACCACCGGATTTACTCGTTGCCATAATCGTTTCCTTTAAAAAGAGGCATAATTTATTGAATTTTCTCTAAAAGAAGAGGCCTAGAAAGACTCGTATATTCCTATATACACCATCAATTATGACAATTTGCCCTCTAAAAGTCAATTATCTCAGGGGCGTATGCCTCTCTTTTCTCAATCGAGAATAGAGTTCACACTGCCTTCTTATAAAATCAAGCCTTCTTTGAGCTCCTGCTACCCCTGCTGCTTGCTCTGCTGCGGCAATCTCTGCCCCCTGTATTGCAGCATCTATTACCGCTTGCGCTGCTACTTGAGTTGCTTTCGTTGCCTTTGTTAGCGCCTCTGTTGCTACCGCTACTATCGCTTGCGCTGCTGCCGTTGCAGCCCCTGCGGCTTCTCTTTGACTTTGTGCTTTTTCCGGGCGAGACCTTCTGCTCTGGGCAACCAATAATTCAACATGTTGCTCAAGTCCCGATACATCCTCTTGCGCTTCGTGCCTCTCCTCAGATGCACTAATCATGTCTATGATTTTCCGAACATCTACTTCAAATGTAGTCTCTCTTATGAGTCGATCTTTTTTATCCCTTATCGTTTGACCATTAATTGGAAAATCTCGTGCACCATTTTTTAGTAAACAGTCCACCCCTTCAACCCATGCGCAGCGCTTGGTCGCATAGAATAAGGGCGTTTCTTTCGAAAGGATAATCTTATTCACATCTGCCCCACAATCAATACATGCTTGCAAGAGTGGCACCATTGTCTGGTTTGGCTGCTCTATTGATCGCTCTATTATTAGACCCAATGGAGGATATCCTTCTTGATTCATATCATGACTATGCGCATACTCCCTTATTGCACTCACATCTAAATCGCGCGACATAAAAAACTTCCTACAAGCAATATCTTCCGCAGTTATAACTCCCTCATGCTTCTCATAGCTAGCTAATCCCGTTAAAAACGCAAAATAAATAAAAACAAATACAGTTTTTTTCATACGATTTCCTATGAAGCGATTTTAACATACTCTTTATAGAGCTTTGCACTTGGACGCGCCTTACGCTCTTTATCTTCAGGATTTGGGCTGCCGGTATTCACCTCAAATAGGCCAAATTTTTTATCGTGCCCCATATTCCACTCATAGTTATCAAGGAGCGACCAGTGAAAATATCCACGCACATCATAGCCATCATCCATTGCCTGCTTTAACGCGTTTAAGTATGACACTATCCCAATTGGACGGCGATCATCTTTTGCATCTGCAAAGCCATTTTCAGTTACATAAATCGGTTTACCAAGCGTTGCTGCTTCTTTAATCGCATCATACATACTTTGTGGATTGATAGACCAGACCATATCCTGCATAATCTCGCCTTTGCGGCACGTTGGTGCTGGGCCCATAGTCATTCGAGAATAGATACTCATGCCAAAAAAGTCGAAACTATTGGGCGCACGTTTATCAGTAAAGCGAATTGGCTTACCACGCATTGGCTTAAATTCAAATTCACCGTCCTTGAAAAATTTCATTATTACGTCATGGCAAAAAACATAGTTCATAAAGTTAGAAACACCCCTATGTAGTCTATTATTTTTGCTTTTTGGCTCAAAATGCATAATTTGATGCACAATTCCAATCTGCGCTTTATCACCATGCGGCATTGCTTTTAACGCTTCATACGTTTGGATGTGTGTTTTGAATAGATTTGCAAGCACTTGCCCCGCTTGCCGAAAACATGCTCGCTTTGCAGGCGGATGCGTACCAAGAATATACCCACATGCGCTTACCACGCCCGGCTCACTCAACGAACACCAATGATGCACTTTATGACCGTATCGTTCAAATACTTTTTTAGCATATGCAACGTAATAGTCGATATTCTCTTTTTTTTCAAACCCACCTAAATCAAAAAACCATTTCGGCTCAACCAGCCAGAAAAGTTGAATAAAAGGAGTAATGCCATTTTCAATTAATGCATCAAGATATGTATCAAAGTATACAAGCGCCTCTTCATTAAAAAGCTCTTTTTCGGGATTGATATCAGTCCATGGAAGCTCAAATCGAATTGCATTTACGCCAAGTATTTTCATCAACTTAATATCATCATGCATACGATTCCACACATCGGCAGAAATACCAACGCGCTCACCGCGATCAATTGGTGAAGATTTTTTCAAACATAAAAAAGACCATCCACCTTCACGCTTACGATAAATCGTAAAATGCGTTTTACATTCTTGCTCATGCCACGTCCAATTACTGCGAGGGCGATAACCAAGAGTTGGCCAGAAATTATGCCCGCCATTCTGATAGGTAGATTCCCCCACCCCTTTTAAAAAGCCCTTAGGGAAGGTAATGCCATTTTTTTTTGGCTTAAAAAAGCGTGAACCGTCTGTCTTTGCATGTATAAATGATGAAATGAGTAAAAAAGAAAGGATATTTTTTACTGGAAACTCCATATCAAATCCACCATGTCTAAAAAAACATCCCACAATTGATTAGCATCTCATTAAGAATAAGAGATAGAGCTAAAAGCGCAACTGCTTTAAAATAAAGGCTATTTGGATACTTCCGCCCAATTACTACCGGTACGAGACGTCACCACGAGAGGCACATTCCAATCGACCACGCCTTCCAATTCTTGCTTGACGACGGCCTTTATTTTTTCGATTTCATGTTCTGGAGCTGTGATTAAAAGTTCGTCATGAATTTGAAGTAGCATGTGAGCATTTGGAAACTCATTTTTAATCCGAGAAGAAAGCGAAATCATGCCCTTTTTCATAATTTCAGCGGCTGTTCCTTGGGCTACCGTATTAATAGCTACTCGCTTTGCCTCTTCATAGAGCATTCGATTTTTCTCATGAATCGCAGGCACATACCTACGGCGTCCCCATAACGTCGTAACATAACCGTCTCGCTCAGCACCCGCTACCACATTATCCATCCATACTCGAACGCCAGGATATTGTGCAAAATAGGTATCGATATACTGCTTTGCTTCCTTGAAAGAGATCTTTAAATCTTTTGAAAGGCCATATGGCGTTAAGCCATACAAGATACTAAAATTGATTCGCTTTCCGATTTGTCGCTGCGCACTCGATACTTGATCGAGTAAAACATTAAACAGCTTTGCTGCAGTCTCCGCATGAATATCACTGCCGCTTTCAAATGCCTGCAACAATGCTTTATCTTGTGATAAATACGCAAGCACTCGAAGCTCAATTTGTGAGTAATCAGCAGATATAAACTGATGGGCGCCTTCTGGCACAAATGCCGATCGAACTGCAAGCCCTACGCCCGATACCGGCACATTTTGCAAGTTTGGCTCAAGGCTTGAAAGCCGCCCTGTTGCCGCACGCGTTTGGCTAAACGTAGTATGAATACGATCATCTTTTGGATTTACGTATGTTGGCAATGCTTCGATATACGTGCTCTTTAATTTGAAAAGTTCACGATATTTTAAAATCAATGCAGGCACTGGATGCAACTCAGAAAGTGCTTCAAGCACTTCCTGATCAGTTGAATAGCCGGTTCCTTTTGATTTCTTTTTTTGCGGTGGCAACTTTAAATCGTAAAATAAAAGCTGCTCAACCTGCTTTGGAGAGTTAAGATTAATTTTTTCATGCTTTTGCTCAAGCATTGCCAAAATGTCTGTTTCAATTTTTGAAAGCGCATTACCTACTTGCAAGTCTAAACTTACCAAAAGTCCTTGATCAACCAACACTCCTCGCTTTTCCATCTGATACAAAATGCGCAACATTGGCATTTCAATATCATAAAAAAGCGATGTCATGTTTTCTTTTTCTAGCTCTTTTTTGAAAATTCTTTGAAGTCGCAATGTTTGATACGCATCATTTGCGGAGTAATCGGTTGCCAATTCCAACTGCACATGAGAAAAATCAGGAAGCTTATACGCTTTGACTACCTCTTCAAACGTGAGCATATGCTCATCAAAATAAAATGCGGCTAAATGCTTAAGGCCAATCCGTTGCCAATTTTGTGTTACTAACGATGCCGCTAATAATGTGTCGAATGCAATATCGCCCACTTCAATGCCATGAGATGCAAGCACGTGCATATCAAATTTTGCATTGTGCATAAAAAGTTTAATGTTTGGATCTTCAAGCACCGGCTTGAGTACTGCTTTTACTTCATCATAAGAAAGCTGCTGCTCTATCGTTTGATGCCCGAATGGAATATAATATGCCACCGATTCTGTAGTACAAATCGAAATCCCTACCATATTAGTCTGCAGTGGCTTCACACTATCGCATTCAGTATCAAGCGCGCATTCGCCCGCAGCCATTATTTCTTGAGCTACTCGATCAAGCGCCTGGCGAGTAGTAACGCATTGGAAATTTTTCTTTTTTATATCTGCACGCTTTTGCGCAAGCATTTCTTTTTTTTGCTCTTTAGTGGCAGCAATTTCAGCCATTAAGCTTTTGAGCTCTAGTTTTAAAAAGAGCGGCTGCGCCTTAATCCAATTACGCAAATCAAATTGTAAATCTTCATTCGTTACATTAGTTGGCACCCGTTGCAATAAAAACAACGTGCGGCTCAAAAACGCATTTTCTTTGCCAGCTTCAAGCGCAGTTTTAGTGCGGGGCTTTTTTACTTCATCGATACGAGCATACATATCTTCAAGTGAATCAAATTGAATCGCTAAATCTTGTGCACCCTTTTTGCCAACACCACGAACGCCTGGAATATTATCCGAGGCATCGCCAAGCAAAGAAAAATAAAAAGGAAGTTTTTCTACCGGAAATCCAAATTTTTCTCCAATAGATTCTTTTGAGACAAGTTCATCTTTAAAAAAATCATACATATACGCATGCTCTTGATCGAGCGCTTGGCCCATATCTTTATCTGACGTTACGTATATTACGTTTTTGCCGGTCCCTTCTTGCTCACGCGCAAGCGAATACATTAAATCATCCGCTTCATAGCCAGAACGCGAAAGCTGATGCAAGCCAATTAAATCTGCAAACTCTTGGATATGCACTTTCTGATCAAACAAATCACTCGGCGGCGCTTGGCGCGTTGCTTTATAATCCTCAAATAGTTCATGGCGCGTTGTTGGCCCTTTACTATCCCAGACGAGAGCAATTGATTGTGGCCCAAATTTTTCTATTAATCGCTTGATCATGCGGCAAAACGTATACACGGCATTAACCGGCTCACCGCGAGACGTATGCAATGGACGTGTGCCATAATACGCACGATATAAAAAGGAAGAACCGTCAATTAAGAATAATGTGTTTTTTGAATCAAATTTCATGCAGTATGCACCGGGCTAAAAAGAATATTTTTATCTTCTTTTAGGATACCAGATGCAAGAAAAATCACTACCCGCGCTCCCACACCATTCGGCCTGCACCCTTTGGCTGCCATATTCTTGGCACTTGCCCTTCTGCAGCTTCAGCACCCGATCCTGCACCTGGGCCCCCATCATCATCTAAACCATCGCCATCACCGCCTTCACTGCCAGAAGCTAATTTCTTATCAAATGACGCATCCTCTGCATCCAATTGCTTATCAAAAGCAGCTTTTTTCTTTTTTGCTCCTCGCCAAAGACTGGCAACCCCAGCAGTAAATCCATGAGCAACAGACGCTGCAGCTGCTTGCGCTTGATTTGGCGCACGCACTTCACTCGCCAAAATTTGCATAGCCTGTTTTGCGGCATCCAATTCTGCCGCCAAATCCTTACGAGTTGTTTTAGTTTCAGCGTCCATATCTCTTCTCAATGCTGCAATTTCCCGCTTGAGTTGCGCTATGTCTGCTTGTGCGACTACGGCTCTTTTTTGATTATCTGATGCTAGTTTTGCAATATCAAAACGAAGCGCTGCATTTTGCAGATATGCACGTTCATTTTGCAACCATATTTTATAGCCACCTGCCATAAGCGCAGCAAAAAGTCCCGTTTCATATACAATACGCCGCCCTTCTTTAGACTTGAAAAATAGCTTTGTTTTGAGTGCGCCGGTTCGCATATCAAATGCAGAACTACGCATTGCACGAATTATTTTTCTATATATTTTTGATTGCTTTGTTTTTAAAATTCTTTCTTCATCAGGATCATGGCTCCCGATGTTTAACACTGCAAAGGGATCAAAGGTGCGACTTTGAGCCGCTGTAGAAAGTGAATCATAATAGGAGCGAAGTGTCTTTTGAGTTGCGCGAGTATAATGAGTGCGCGTTGAAATCTTTGCATGCGCTGGCAAAAAAGTAATCAAAGAAATGAGTAATGCTTTGAACATTTTTTTCATGCCTATTCCTGCGGTAATAAATCATTGCATTGCTATTCAAATAAAAGAGCTTACACTTTATCATATGTAAGCAAATCAGGAAATTATTTTTTGGAAAAGAAAGTATGATTCCCCAACCGTTCGCCCTGAGCTTGTCGAAGGGTATCGAGCGGTCTAATATGAGACCTGCATAATTCGTATTTTTATTTAAATTTTAAATATAAAATTATAAACCCTTCGACAAGCTCTGGGCGAACGGAGTGAGAAATGAGCGCGGCCTTTAGTCCTGAGTCTATCGAAGGGTCCCGGTCTACGCCAAGGCTACGACGGGCACGGCAGGGCGAACGGAGAGGGGAATAATCGCAGCATTTATTTAATGGGCCTGCTACGCTTCAAAGCGAACAGGAGGATGGCATATGTTTATACGAGTGCAATTACTCACCGGCTTTAGAGAATATTTATGGTACAGCTGCCCACGAGAATGGGATAATACATCCTTGATCGGTTCGCTTGTGCGCGTACCATTAAGAAAGCAAAGCGTACCTGCACTCATTCTTGCAAAGCAGTTTTCAAAACCTGACGTGCCTTTTGAATTGCGCGATGCGGTTGGGCTTGAGCCGGTCCCCGATGATCCAAACTTTTATCGATTCATTTCCATGCTCTCTACATATTATCAAACGCCGCAGACAACGCTCGTTAAACGAATCAAGCAGTTTTTATATCAAAAAGAAGCAAAAGCTCCAAAAGTTGATTCTGAAATTCAGAAAAAAGACGAAACAGATGTGTCGCTTACTCCTGAACAGCAAGCAATTGTAGATGCACTACTGCCACAGGTATCTGAACCAACCTTTGCTCCCACTGTATTGCATGGAGTGACTGGATCGGGAAAAACGGAAATATATAAAGAGCTGATTAAAAAAGCATACGCTCAAAAAAAGAACTGTTTATTTTTACTTCCGGAAGTAACGCTTTCACTCGCATTTGAGCAACGATTGCAAAAAGAGCTGCCCCATTTGCCCATTCTCGGCTTTCATTCAGCCACGTCAGTGAAGCAAAAAAAAGTGATTTGGCAGATGTTGCTTGAAAAAAAACCACTCATTATTATTGGTGTGCATTTGCCGATACTGCTTCCGATTCCAAATCTCGGGCTTATTATCGTTGATGAAGAGCATGACGTTGGCTACCAAGAAAAAAAACATCCAAAAATTAATAGCAAAGAGGCAGCGCTCATGCGCGCCAAAGAGCTGGGTATCCCGATTATTTTAGGATCAGCAACACCCTCTTTAAGCTCACTGCGAAACGTAAAAGAGCGTGGGTGGAAATTTTTTCAACTGCTCAAGCGATTTGCCGGCGCATTTCCAACCGTGCAAACCGTACTTTTAAGCGATGGCAAACAACGAAAAAATTTCTGGATTAGTACAGAGCTTCAAAAAGCAATTGCCGATCGCATTGCAAAAAAAGAACAAACGATTTTGTTTTTAAATCGGCGTGGGCATAGTTTTTTTGTGCAATGCAAAGATTGCAGCAATATTTTAATGTGCCCTTCCTGCTCGGTGAGCCTTACGCTGCATAGTGATAATATACTGCGTTGCCACTATTGCGATCATTCTATGGAGTTTCCCAAAGAGTGCCCTGCATGCCAGAAAAAAGAGTTCATTAAAAAGGGTATCGGTACGCAGCAAGTGGTAACTATTTTGCAAAAACTATTTCCACAGGCACGCATTGCGCGAGCTGATTTAGATACCACCAAAAAGAAAAAAGAATGGCATGATACCGTCCAAGGAATGCACGAAGGCACGATCGATATTTTGATTGGTACACAAACGATTACCAAGGGATATCACTTTCCACGCGTTACACTTGTGGGCATTTTGTGGGCCGATTTGAATTTGCACTTTCCGAAATATAATGCCGCAGAAACTACGCTCCAACAGCTAATTCAGGTAGCAGGCCGTGCAGGCAGGCAATCAGAGGAGAGTTTAGTAATTGTGCAAGCAATGGATAATCATCCGATATTTTCTTTCTTAAAAGAAGAGAGTTATCTTTCGTTTTATACCGATGAAATGCAGACCCGATCTATTTTAGGCTATCCGCCCTGCAGGCGATTAGTTGAATTAGAGTTGAAACACACCAATGAAGCCGCGCTCCATTCCGATGCACAAAATCTTGCAGCCGCATTAGATACCATCGTAAAACGCAGCAATCTTTCCATGCAAATATTGGGCCCCGCGCTCCCTCCCGTGCATAAAGTGAAAAATTGGCACTATCGATTGATCTATTTAAAAGCTGATTCCATGACCGATATTTTAGATGTGTATAAAGCGGCAGCCTCACTGCGCATCACGAGCTTACTTTCTTTTAGCCCAAATCCATTGGCATAAAAAAGCGGGGAAAAAATCCCCGCCTTATGAAAATTCTATTGTTTACGAGCAGCCTTAGTTAGAATTCCTAGAGCTTCTCTTACTTGCTGCATCAGATCATCAATATCACTCTCCCTTATATAGGTCCTCAGAGCAGGCCTCTCTTCTAGTCCCGCCCTCACAGTATCCAATAACGATACTTCATCTTTGATAGCATAGGGATCCGATCCATGCTCTACAAGCAGCTTCATAACATCCAGCTTGGTATTGAATGCCCCTTCATCAGCAGCGTATTTCAACTGATTAGCAGCTGAAAACAAGTTTTCTGTAGTTGGTTCTACCCCAGCCTCTAACAACATCTTAATATATTCCAAATCAACGGGCCAACCTCTTATTGCCTTTGAAAGCAAAGTATCTTGAGAAGGTCCATAATACCCTGATGTGTCATATTGCTTATTCAAGTAATCGGCGCTTGCACCCCGATCAATAACATACTGTAAAAAATCGCGAGCTTCTTGCATCTCTTCAGGAGTACTGAATGTATAAAAAAATCGTTTACTTAAATCAACATCATGCTTCTGAAAATTGATAGCACCTGCACTCACAAGACGCTTTAATGTTTCAATTTGATCCAACTCAAGCAACGCATCAGCAACGCCAGTAGGACTACCCCACTCCGGAAACATCTCATCCCAAGGCTTCGTCATAGCACCGTAATACTCTTCGTCCGTTAATATATCTTTCAGAGGAACTGTAGTGTTACCCTGAGCGCGTAATTCTTCAATCATCTTACGGATCGGAACTTCTACATGCCTTATAACACCCCCTCCTATTAATCTAAACCTTGCTTCCTTTTGAGTTTGCGCCCGCTCTTGGGCTTTGCTTTCTTGCTGATCACGATGTCGCTTAACGCCATACCCTACTGCTCCAGCCACAGCGGCTGCCGCAGCTGCTGCAAGCGCTCGTAAGCTATTGCGCTCAGCTTTGCTGCATCCTTTGCCTCTGCGCATGCATTGCCATTTACTTTTTACAAATTGCTGTGCACGTAAAGCATCTGCCCGCGTTGGACGGCGTAATGATTTAAACCATGCAGTCCATGTAGAAATAGGCGCATTTTGCGCTGGTGCAGCGGCTTGAGCTGCCATTGTTGCGCTTGGCACTGCAAGCAAACACACTAATACAATTAAAGATACTCGTTTCATAATTCCCCCTTTATAGACTCAAAATGTTACTATATACACAAATAGTAACATAAAACGGGGGGGGGTGCGCTAGTGTTTGGCATAAAAAAGCGGGGAAAAAATCCCCGCTTTATGACTAACCTATTGTTAACGAGCAGCCTTTGGAATCGTCGTAGATTTAGCAGCAAAAGCGTCTTCCAAGGCATCTAAATATTCCTTCTCTATTCCAGAAATATCAACCTCGCCATAGTCATCAGACTCAAGTGTTACTCCAGGCTTTAAAAAATGGCGTTCTGCCAAAGAATTCCGAAGATTGTTTATAGCTTTCTGCTTATCTCCCTCACTGAATACTATATCATATTTAGAAAGACCCTTAATTATCTCCAATATTTTATTAAAGTCATCTAGCGTATGCTTTTTCTGAGATGGATAATAGGAAACTTTATCCTGGACACGTAATAGAGCAACTACATCTTCAGAATTAACCTGTATGCCTCTTTCAATAAGCTTTCCTATCAATTGAGGGTGATTATAGAGAACCTCATCATATATTTGCCTCACGGGCGCCGGCGACGCCCAATTCAATATATTAAATCGTGCCTGTCTACCCAAAAAATCAACGTCAACAGTCGGATCATTCAATACTACGCCAACCATATCACCAATTATTCCACTTATATCAACATTATGATCCTTTAACCGTACAAGACCTAAGGCAATAAGCTCTTCTAAAAGGACTGTATCCCACGTACTAATAGCTTCTTCAGCTGCATCTTTTGGAGTGATTTCTCTCGCTAGCAGCTGACGGATTAATTCTTGACGACGCTCCTCTATATCACGAACAGGCATAACATCTTTCCCTCTCAATCCTTGCGCTCTTGCAGCTTGATCAGCACGCACTCTCGCCTGCTGTTGAGCTTCTCTTTCTTGCTGATCACGATATCGCTTAACGCCATACCCCACAGCTCCCGCCACAGCGGCTGCAAGCGCTCGTAAACTATTGCGCTCAGCTTTACTGCAACCTTGCTCACGAACCATACATCGCCATTTACTTTTTACAAAGCGCTGTGCGCGCAAAGCATCGGCCCGCGTTGGGCGGCGTAATGATTTAAACCATGCAGTCCATGTAGAAATGGGCGCATTTTGCGCTGGTGCCGCTGCTTGAGCTGCCATGGTTGCACTTGGCGCTGCAAGCAAACACACTAATACAATTAAAGATATTCGTTTCATAATTCCCCCTTTATAGACTCAAAATATTACTATATACACAAATAGTAACATAAAGCGGGGGGGGGTGCACTAGAGTTTTATGAAATTTTATCGTTTGCCGGCTGATTTTACTAGGGGACTACCTTTTAATATGCTATTAATTCTTTCTCTTGCATCTGGAGAGCTTTTTAAATACGGAGATTGTGCAAGTGATCGAGTAATAGCCTCACGAGCGGTTAACGCTTTATCATATCTCTTTATGCTATTCTCCAAGCTCGAGCCATAACGCAAAAAAAGCTGCATTAAATCGAATGGTCGCTCAAATTCTCTTTCATTTTTTACGGATTTCAATTGATCTGCAATAAGAAAAAGAATATCAAAACGGCTTTCTGGATCAGCAAGCCCATTAATACTTGACGTTACATACGCTATGCATGGATCAGCGCCAGCCTTAAGAAGGCCTTCAACCTCTTGCATGCTCGAGCCCCACAAAGCTGCATATACAAGCGGCGTTTCATTACACCAAGTCAAATTTCTATTTAATAAATAACTATCTTCTAGATCAATCAACATTTGAATCGCTTCATCGCTCCTTGTGAAGCTCAAGTGTAAAGAAATATCGTTTTCTTCAAAATCAAATACTCCTTCTTGTGCAAAGTCTAGAATAATATCAAAACGATTTGCACGAATAAGCTTACTGAACACATCCTTGGATGATAAATGAGTTATGCGGTGTACATTGGTGAAACAGCACTCTATGTCTGGCTCTAACACCCGCAGTACCCTTACGTCAACCCAACCACGGTCTCTTAAAGAATTAATTGCATCGAGAGTTGCGTCCCTTATTTCACGTTCACGAATTGCAGCGTCTTTGTGCTCATATTCTTCAAGTCGAGCTTCATACTCTATTTTGCGCTTCTCAAGTTTTTTCCCACGTTTATATACCATATGAGCTAAAAGGGGGCCTAATTGGGATACAGCTACTAAACTCGATACTGAAAGTAAACATGCTAATGATATTAAAAATATTTGTTTCATAATTTCCTTTTGATGTATTAAAAAGCAAGCTTATTACTATAAAGAATACCATTACACAGCGAAAAATATATATGAAAAAGCGGGAAAAAAATCCCCGCTTATACGTCTAAATCATATTCAAAAGGCTTATTTATCGTCCCTCGTGCATGAGCCATCTTCGCATCCGCGAATAACGCCTTGATCCATAGGATCGCCGCCAACGCAGCCACATCCATCAGAACACGCTGCCCCTTTGATTGCGCATAAGCATGCGCCCGTCTCTTTGCATGGGCAATCGCCGCCACAGCGAGTTGAACAAGCACCATCAGAAACAACTGCCGAAATCTGCCCATGAATGCCACTTTCACCATCACGCTTTGACCGCAATGTATGCGTTACTGCATCAACCATATCAAGCGCATCTTCTACCGTAGCATCGGCTTTCTTGCGCAGTTCTTGCACTGGCCTCACAATTTTTTCCCAGCGTTTATCGCTGCAGACATCTTTATCGCGACGAAGCATTACTCGCACTTCCACTACTTCAACTGAATCCGCATCTGCATATAATCCAGCTGACACGCATGCTAATGCTGCAAATAAGAGTCTTTTTTTCATACTCTTCCTTTTTATAATGGGTTAAACAAAAAAGTTTTTCCGATACTGCTTTAATTCTGCAATCGATTCACGAATATCATCTAATGCACGATGTGATTCTTTTTTATTGAATGTCGCTTCTGGATCATTCGGATACCATCGATTCACTAATTCTTTCACACTGGATACATCGATCATGCGATAATGAAGAAGTTCGGCAACTTGAGGCATATACGCTTGCAAAAACATCCGATCCGTCCAAATAGAATTGCCGCATAAAATCGATTTTTCAAGCGTGCAATGTTTGATAATAAATGCGACCGTTTCTTTTTCTGCGTGCTGCAATGAAGTCGTTGAAGCACGCACTTTGTCAAGCAATCCCGATTTAACGTGCAATTCTTTTACATCCGCATGCATTTGATCAAGATGTGATACATCGCATTGAATTACGAGCGATGGCCCTTCTTCAAGGACAGTAAGATTGTTATCTGTAACTATTGTTGCAATTTCGATAATCTGATGTGTCTTTGGATTGAGACCAGTCATCTCCAAATCAATCCAAATAAGCCGTGATTCACGTTCCATAGAAAGCCTTTGTTGTTTTGTTTCTTATTTATTCTTTCCTGAAACCGGAATTGATAACGGAATATATTGACCATCAAGTTCTATCATAAATCCCTTAGAGCCAAGCCCTTTTAGTATTTTAAAAAAACTTTGCATGCTAAAATCTTTTTTTGCTCCAGATCGCATCGCTTGAACAATCGTTGGAGAAACCCCAGCCATCTTTGCAAGCTTTCTTACCGATATATTATCACGTTCCATTGCTGCAATAATAAGCTCCGATAGAATAAATTCTTGCCGCTCTTTATTAAACTCTTTTAATTGCTTAGGCGTAAGCGACTCAAGAAATATATCAGTGGTTGATTTTGCTTTTTTATTCATAATAAACTCCCCCCTTAACTCGCTTTTTATAATCTTCTTTTGCCTTCAAAGCTCTTTCCTTTTCTCGCGCAGGCATTTTTGCTGATTTTTTTTCGTATGCACTGGTAATTATAATTTTTGATCCATCAAAGAAAAAGCATAAAAATCTATCTGGGGATGGCTTAATCGCATAAATCTGACTTCCCTCATAGCGAAATTTTTCTTCGTTTCTGATTTTCCCGGTATTTCCTAATACTTCAAGAAAGTATATCAACTTTTTTTTACGATTTAATGGTAATGCTTGAAAATACTCTAAAGCCCTACTCTTGCCTCTTGAAGTAAAGTACCATTCTATTGTAAATTCTTGACCCTCAAACGCTATCAACTCTTTTTTCATAGGCCGCCTAGCTACTGTCGCTTTTTACTACTTATGCGTTAACTAATAATTCGATCGTATCACGAGCATGGCACGAATTCAACTTATTTTTGCTTTCAAATAAATTGCAAAGAAAACAAATGCAGATGCAGGGTTTTTTCCGTTTCTCTTTACCTGAAAGCCACAAATTATTACGCTGTTACCAATCTCATCAAGAATACAATTACAAAAAAGCAGTAGAGCTAATAAGGAATGAAAATGCCAAAACTGAAAGTTGGCGTTTTAATGGGCGGAAAATCTATTGAAAAGGAAGTGTCTTTCAATTCCGGCCGCACCATTTGCGATCATCTTGATACCGCCCGGTATGAGATCATTCCTATTTATCAAAACTCGCACGGAACGCTCTATCTTCTGCCCTGGCATTTTCTGCATCGCGGTAAAACTACCGATTTTGAACATCGCCTTGCATCAGAAGCTACGTGTATTACATGGGACTCTCTTTCTGAATATGTAGAATTTATTTACATCGCGATGCACGGCAGATTCGCAGAAGATGGCATTTTGCAAGGCGCACTCGAGCTGCTTGGCATTCCCTACCTCGGATCATCTCGACTCGCAAGCGCACTCTGCATGGATAAAACAAAAGTAAAAACAGTACTCGAAAGTAATGGGATTGCAACGCCACGCGGCATCACAATACCTGCGCATACCGCGCTCGCAATTACAGATCACGAAACAAAAATTATTACTCAGTTAAAAGAGCAAAACATTCCTTTACCATGGGTGGTAAAACCGCACAACGAAGGTTCAAGTATTGGTATTTCGATAGTGCATGATGAAGCACAATTAGCCAATGCAATTTCTACCGCATGCACTATTCAACCAGATCATCCGCAAGCAGTTCTCATAGAAGAACAACTCACCGGTATGGAATTTTCCTGCGTTACGCTCGTTGATTATAAAACGGGAAACTTGCTACCATTGATCCCTACAGAAATTGTCCCCGATCCGGGAACTGATCTCTATGATTATACGCAAAAATATATGCCCGGACGCGCACTCAAATTCACGCCTCCGCGCTGCTCACAAAAAACAATTTCACGCATTCAACAGACCTGCATGCAGATTATGAAGCTGCTCAATATCGAAACAATCTCACGCATTGATGGATTTGTAACAAACGATGAAAAAATTGTAATCGTAGATCCAAATACTTTTTCTGGGATGGCGCCATCGAGCTTTGTATTTCGTGAAGCAGCTGAAATGAATATGAGTCATACAGAACTGATTAATCATTTAATTGAAACAGATATTCATCGGTATCAACTGAAAACGCAGTTGACCGATCAAGAGAAAAAACAAAACGCTATGAAAAAAAAACTACGCATTGGCGTGCTCCTGGGCGGCGCATCGCATGAGCGAGAAATTTCGTTAGAATCGGGGCGCAACGTAACGTATAAACTATCGCCCGAATCATATGAAATAACGCCAATTTTTGTCTCTGAAAACAATGCACTTTTTGCACTCACGCAATCACAATTAGTTCGTAATTCGACTGCAGAAATTGCAGCCGCTCTCACACCCGATCAAGCTCTTACGTGGCACAGCTTACCAGAACGATTTGATTTTATTTTTAATGGATTGCATGGCGGCGCAGGAGAAAATGGATCAGTGCAAGGGATGCTAGAACTATTGGGAGTGCCCTATAATGGATCATCGGTATTTGCAAGCGCACTCTGCATGGATAAATATAAAACGTCAGAATTTTTGCATGCGCTTGGATTTGATACGCCGATACATTACTTAGTCGATGCGCATGCATGGAATAATGACGCTGAAAAAGAGCTCAAAGTGATCACTGCAAAACTATCTTCTCCTTTTATTGTAAAACCAGCAAATGATGGATGCAGCGTGATGGTATCGTCCGCACGCACTCAAGATGAATTGCGTACGCAGATTCAAGCAGTGTTGCATTCAGGAAAGCAAGCAGTCCTCATTGAAGAGCATGTGCAAGGAATGGAACTGACCGTTGGCGTGCTCGGAAATGAATCTCCCCAAGCATTGCCGCCAAGCTATGCCGTTGCAAATGCAGGAGTACTCTCTATAGAAGAAAAGTTTTTACCGGGTGCAGGAGAAAATCAAACTCCCGCTCCATTGCCAAAAAACGCATTGCAATTAGTGCAACGCACAATAGAAAAAGCATACACTGCAATTGGATGCCAAGGGTATGCCCGTATTGATTGCTTTTATCAAACTACAGATCAAAGCCCTACTCAAAAAGAACGAGTCGTAGTTTTGGAAATCAATACGCTGCCCGGACTTACGCCTGCAACCTGTATTTTTCATCAAGCGGCAGAAATTGGATTAAGACCTATGGAATTTATTGATCGAATTATTATGCTTGGAATGCAAGCGCACACTCATACTGAAACTAATCCACTCCCCACACTCCAGCGCACTGCTACACACGCAGAACAGTCTCTCTAATATGTAAGGAAATGAACGTATGAAAAAATGGTTTGTTATATTACTCGCAATTTCGTTTTCAATAAATGCAATGCAACTCGATCCCGCGCATTTTGTCCCCCAACCTCCTGACGCAGGAGCCGGCGCTGGTGCTGCTGCAGCGGATGAAGCTTTTGTAGTAGATGCAGCATTTATTAAAAGCTTTCTCAACGATCACTTTTCTGAGTTTCTTGATGCAAAAAAGGCACAGCGAGAAACACTCACAACAGTTACCCAGGTGCCTCTTTTTGGCAGGATTTTATCCGGCGGCTTAGAAGCTTTGGGCGTTGTAGATGATGTTGAACACGCTCAGACGTTTCTTACCCGTATGTTTAAGGACGGCCCAACCGAGCAAGCATTCCGAGAGGCTGCAGATGCCCTAGCAGACAGCGCCGATAACGTAGCCTACCTACAAGCTCTTTTTGCTAAAGTGGACCCTGCAAAAGTTACGCAAGATGAAATGAAAGCTGCAATGAAAGAAGTGAAACATGCACTCGTGCCAAACCCTTCTTTAATGGGCAATCAAGGCGACGATGGAGCATATACATTGTCTGATGCCAACGTACACCCCTGGGCTGCATGCAATATGTTTGCCTTTTATTGGATTGAGCAACGAGATAAGCAAAATCGTAAGCCACGTGGTCTTAAAAAAGGCGGATCCAGATTATTCAGAAACTAACTTACTTTTTAATATGCAAAATACGCTGTAGCCATTCACGCTGCAGCGTTTCTTTTTGCGCATCAGTGAGTTGCCATGCAATATCAGATGCGTGAATACGGGTAATCAAATCATACAAGCAAATTGCAGCGCTTACAGAAATATTAAAACTTTCAGTAAAGCCAAACATCGGAATCGTTACAAAATCATCGGCAAGCTCAATCACCTCATCCGAAAGGCCAGTGATCTCTGTGCCAAAAAAAAGTGCTGTTTTTTGATTAATCGGCAGTTCTGAAAGCGTGTATCCTCGCTCATGCGGCGTAGTGGCTACAATGCGATAGCCATCTTTTTTCAATTGCTTAATGCAAGATTGAGTAGTTTCATATCGATGTAAATTCATCCATTTACTTGCGCCTTTTGCAATAGTATTAAGCGCACTAAAAGCTTCATTCGATTGAATTACATGCATATCTTGCACACCAAAAATATCGCACGATCGCACTACTGCACTTGCATTATGTGGATTAGTGCTATTTTCAACAGCAACTGTAAGATATCGCGTACGATACTCAAGCGCCTTTTTAATCAAATCTCGTTTATTTTCAGATACTAATGATTCTAAATAAGAAATATCGTCTGTAGCCCCTGCCATCTATTACCCCGTGTATTTCATAATTTCTGCAATACTAATAAAAAGATAACTTATCATAGCACCAATTCCATTGCTCAGCCAGCTTACTGCACACCATCCAAGAAGGTTAATATCCACAAAAAATGAAATGAGTATATAAAATAAGGTTTGCGAAATTGCATAAAAAAGCCCTAGCGTCATGCTTGGTTGAAACATCGCAATCTGCTTAATGCCTTCATACGGATCAAGCGGATCAAATTCCCAACCAAATATATGCACCAATACTCCGATAGCAATAATCGAAAGAAGACCAAGTGAAATAATTTGAGATCCAAGGGAAATTAAAAACGAGCGTATGCGGGATTTGCGCACAATAATACGAAATAAAAAAAACATCACAATCCCAGAAATCACCGGATGAAACCAATCAACGGTGAATTGCCAAATCCAAGATGAAAGGATTGCATCGCCCATTATTTTCAAAATCTGATTCATATTCATTACTCCTTTGTTTTAAACAAAAATCAAAATTATGCTTTTCTGCACTACAATGGTTGATTTTGAAAAAACAGATTGCTATCTTCTCATGCAATGCTTATTTAAAATATTTACTCAAAAAGGGTCGCACATATGAATAGTCTCCCGATAGCTTCTTACAACACTCTAAAAAACTATCATGAAACCACGCAGAAATTACGTGGTTTTTTTTTGGATCGCGGATTTATTGAAGTAGATACACAATCTCGTCGCAGCATTCTTGCTGCATGCGAAGATCCTGCAACAATTGCAAGCTATGTATTTGCCGGCACAAAATGGCCACTACCACAAACGGGGCAAATGTGGCTTGAGCATGATCTTCTTAAAAATCCGGATGTTCCCGGACTCTTTTGCCATACTACAAGCTACCGTGATGAGCCAAACCCAAATCCAGAGCGCCACTTAAACATGTTTCCAATGTTTGAGTTCGAAACGCATGGAGACATGAAAGCATTGCAAAGCATTATGGAAGATTTGTGTGAGCATATGGGATTTGGCACAAAAGATCAGTTTAGAGAGGGTGATTACAATTTTATCGCTGACTACTATAAAACAACTGAAATCAAAGCTGAGCAAGAAATGAGCGTATGGAAAGATTTCAGCAAAGTGTTTTTCCTTAAAAACTTTCCATGGCATACTCACCCATTTTTTAACATGAAAAAAGATGGCGATGTTGCCAAAAAAATTGATACACTGCTCTACGGCATGGAGACTATTGGATCTGCAGAGCGTAGCTGCAATGTAGATGAAATGAGAGAACTATTCCACAGCATTAGCCACGGCATGTACGCAAAAACTCTCTTTAATCATTTTGGCAAAGAGCGCGTATTAAAAGAACTTGATGAGTTTTTAAGCTTCGATTTCTTCCCTCGATTTGGAGCTGGTATCGGTGTTACTCGCATGATTCGCGCAATGCAACTTGCAAAACAAGAGCGTGGAGAAATTCCAACAACCGCAACAACGAGTGCAACGCAAACAACACAGCAATTAGTATAAAAACAAAAAAAAGCCCCGCAAAACGCGGGGCTTTTTTTTACTCTTCGTTCAAATCATACTATTAGCATATCAACTGCGCTTCATATGCATCCCACCCCACTTTTTTATACTGCTGGGCAGCAGTCGCAGGATCTTTCGCCTGATAAATACCACGCCCTACAATGATCACGTCCGTACCAGCATTAATCACAGATTCAGGAGTAATGTATTGCTGGCCCATTGCATCGCCCCCTTCTTGCAATTGCACTCCTGGAGTGAAATGTAAAAAATGTGGCGCTAAAAATTCGCGCGCAATAAAGCCAATTACAAACTCAGACTCCTGATCTGCCATCGCAACTGTTTTATGCGTGTATTCCCCGGATGCTAATGTGCCCGTTGAACTCATTTGTGGTAACAGCAAAAGCGCTCGCCCTTTTTCAAGCCCTACTTTTTTCAAACCGGTAATGATTCCTGGGCCCGGCACCGTGTGCGCGTTAACAATATCTGCCCAATCAGAAATGTGATAGATACCACCTTCGTACTGATGCATTACAGTATTACCAATGTCTGCAAATTTACGATCTTCAAAAATCAGAAAATCGTATTGATTGGCAAGCTCTTTCAGCTGCTTAATAATTGAAGGATGAAAATCATGTAAAATATCGATGTGCGTTTTGAGCATACAAATGTGATCACCCACCGCATGAATCAATTCAATCAGCTGCCTACAAGAAGTTACATCTGCTGCAACGCACAAATTAGAACGCTTGCGCTCAATAGTAGCGAGCAGTTTTTTTGCTGTTGGGTTTGAAAAATGATCCATGCGATCTGCATACGAAATACGTTGTTCAAAAACTGTCCTTTGAGGTGGCTTTGGAAGATCTACGCTGTTCATTTATTCACCGTAAAAAATTAAAATTGATGTTCTTGAATAAATGCTGCAATTCGTGCAACAGCATCTTGATCAACCTTACCCGCATCACGCAATGCATCCATCGCTTGAGTGAGCGTACAAACTGAACGAAGCGTAACACCGCGTTCTTTAAGTTTTTGCGCAGCGCCCTGCTCGCGGTCCATAAATACCACTACCTCTTTTACAATTAATCCTTCTTTTTCAAGTGCATCAATTGCTCGTAAAATGCTTGCTCCGCTCGTAACCACATCTTCAACTAAAACCACCGTATCGCCTGCTTTATACACACCCTCAATAGTACGGGCCGCGCCATGATCTTTCAATTCTTTACGCGGCATCAACATTGATTTTTGATATAAAAGAGCAATCCCACTTGCTAATGGAAGCGCAGCGTATGGCACACCCCCCACATGATCAACCTCATTACTTTCCATTTCATGCCACAAAAGATCTACTACGTGCTGGTATACGTCCGGAAATGATATGATACGACGCAAATCAATATAGACAGGCGACATCAAACCGCTTGCGAGTTTAAATTCACCCTCTTGAATTGCATCAATTTCAAACAATCTACGGAGTAATTCGGATCGAGAATTGTGTTCCATGGAAATCCTTTTAGTTTCAGATGACGCTTTGCTCTCTTTTGCATATGAATATATACACAAAAATATAAGTAAAAAAACAAGATGTTGTTTCATAGTTGTTTTTCTTTCATTGTTGATTGAGCCTGCAAGCGTGTTGCGTACTCATAGGCCAAATAGGGATAATGCAATGCACCCGCTGCTGAAAGCGCAGCATCTGCACCCGCATCAAAAAAAAGATCAAAGTGATGGGGTTGTGTAATACCGCCGCATCCTAAGAGCGTTAGATCGAGAGAATGCATTTCACTCAAAGCCCGCGCGTTTTTAATAAACTGCAAAGCATATGGCTGCACCGGAGTGCCACACACTCCCGCATGCGGACGGCCCGGATAGAATTCCGTACCCTGCTCAGTTGCAATATTCATACCGATTGCATTAATGGCAGTCACTCCCTGCACGCCAGCACGAGCAGCGGCAAGCAAGATCGTTTGCATTTGCTCAAACGACTCAAAAATACCAAGCTTAATAATTAATGGCGTATCTCCAATTGCACGCACAATTGCCGAACAAATTGAAAATACCAACATTTCATCTTTATACAGCAGGCCATCAACATTGGGGCATGAAAGATTTGCTTCTACTACCTGCGCACCCGCTTCTTTTACGGTGCATGCCAATGATACAAAATCATTCACTACCTCTTTTTGAGTGTCTCCAACACCAAAAATTGATGAAATCAAAAGCTGCCCCGGCTCTAAAAACGCACGCCCTTTTTGCATTTCTTCACACACCCAATCGAGCTCATGGGATGCATTTCCAATCGATACTGAAAATGCTAATTGATCAGCAGACTCTGGCAAAGCCTGAGTAGTGGTCATTGGTTTGGCAAAATCAATTATTGGTTGATTTTTCAAAAGTGATACGTGCGGATATGGCCGTGCCTGCGTTGCCGTACTGCGAATTGTTTTCCACGTAATCACATCGTATCCCAAATCACTTGCAAGCTTAAGCCCGCGCGAATTAACAACAAATGGACATGCGGGAATTCCAATCGGAGTCATCACATCAAATCCCAACAACTTCTTCCATTCAGAGCGAGATGATACAATGCGCTCGGGAATTAAACCAGTAAAAAAAGGACCCTCCAGGAGATTTTCCTGGAAGGTCTTTGATGCGTCGTATATGGGTGATGCATTATTTTGCTTCAAATGCATCCTTCATCACTATCTCTTCAACTGGTTTGCGACCACTAACATCTTCAACTTCCTTTAATGAATCAAGTGATCGTTTGTGCCCCGGCTTTCCAACGGCAATCATCATCTCAACCGTATAACCATCCGGAATATTCATCTCTTTTTCCACACGATCATAATCAAGCCCACTCATTCCATGAACCACTAATCCCATTGATGATCCTTGTATTGCAAAATTTTGCCACGCGGCTCCCGTATCGAATGAATGAGTGCGGGAATACTCTCCATTA
The DNA here is from genome assembly GCA_029262555.1 of Candidatus Babelota bacterium. Classification (GTDB taxonomy): domain Bacteria; phylum Babelota; class Babeliae; order Babelales; family Vermiphilaceae; genus JAJCZB01. Next base: position 46,217 of record JAJCZE010000020.1, read on the forward strand.
TGATCAAAGGTATCCTTTGAAAGTACAATGATAAGCGCACCCGATTTTTCACACCATTCTTGATTAAATGGCACTAAAAAACTTTTAAACTTTTCCCATGCAGGCGTATCTCTTTCTGCGTAGATAAAACGCCATGGTTGACTGTTATATGAAGATGGCGCCCATCGTGCCGCTTCAAAAAGACTCATTAATTCTTTTTCAGAAAGTGATTCTCCAGACATTGTGCGAGGAGACCATCGATTTATGATTGGATCAATAACAGGATGTTGTGAAGTTCTAGTCACAGCAGCTTTTCCTTGATTGAGAGTTGCGATTGAAAGAAGATTTAAAATTACGACCGCTTTTTTACTAAAATTCATAGATATCCTTCGGTTTGTATGTTGTTCTATATCTGAGTGAAGCAGTTTGCTATTCTAAAGTGCGTAAACTGCTTGGAACAATACCTAAATGCCCATAAAAAAGCAAGGCTCCCCTATGAAAAAAACGTGTACTTTCATAGTATTTCTGCTTGTATCGCATCCTGTTAGTTTTAGTGGTAATGCAACGAGTAGCCGAGGGGCAGCCCAGGCAACCCTTCCTACTGCCGAAGATTTGGCGCCAATAGTTGAAGAAGGCCCAGATTTACCAAAGAATGTCGCAAACAATACAAAGCCTGAAGCAATTCCAGAACAACACGTGACGGTGCCTATTCATGCGAGCGCGGCTGGGGAGCAAGGCGATCCACGCCTTGTTGTGAACATTTATAATAAGCCAGAATTTAAGAATAAAAACAGCAATCACAACGACAACTCTAATACCAACGTAAATTATATCTATGCGCAAGCTCAAGCAGCTGCACAAGCCACCGCGCAAGCGACAAGTAAGCTGTATGCGAAATTTCGTACCCGTATCGATCCGCATATAGAATTTGCAAGGCAAACTGATTTTGTAGCGCTCTTTCAAAGCAATAAAAAAACGCTCTTTTGGAGTGCTGTTGCTACCATTTATAGTGCAGTATCCATTCAATTAATAAGCGATCGGTACTATTTAAACCAGGCCAATCTTTGGGCAAATTGGAAACGGCATATGACTGCACAAGAAATGCAAACAAGTCCGCAACAAGAGTTACAAAAAAGTTTAGTTGAGGAAATTTTAAAGCGCTATCTTGCAAGCCATCCTAATCGCCTCGCATGCTACTTGCAGTTTGTAAAAGACGTTGAACAGGAAGAGCACCGGATTGCACGCCATCTTCTTATTTCAAAAATAGTAAAACTGAGTCGACTCATGCGCATTTTCCCAGCAAGCGATCAGACTATGAAACAAGCGCGCGTAAAACAAAAACGGCTTGCGTTTACGAAACACATTTTTGTCTCATGGGCTGCAATGCAACCAAGTTTAAAAGGCGGGCTGAATGAAGAAGTAGTATCTCGAACGCTCCGCAGCTCTATCGCTGACATACAATCCATATACAACAACATCATCTATGGTATTGCGCGTCGACTGTAACCCTCTGTAGAAAGACAATCATCCCATTTAAGTGTGCACTAAAAGCCCCAAACCCTTGAATTTCAGCCCTTTATTCCTCTATAGTGATAAGTAGGAAGGTATATATCACTATAAAAGGAGAATGGTATGAAAAAGCATTTACTTGGGCTTGCATTAGTATGCAGCCTTTCATTGATGGGAATGGAGCAATTTGGAGCACCTGCACGGGTGCAAAACGTAAACCCAACGCTTAAGGCGATTTTAAAGCGAAAATATATTGATCGCCAGCCACTTACAACTGCACAACAAGCATATTTACGCAAAACCGGTACACGTGCCATCGCTGCCGGACTTGCAGCGCTTGGTATTGGAGCAGCTGCTGCTGCGAGTTATTTTGGCCATAAACAGGCAACAAAGCCCTCTGGTCAACGATTTGAAGAGGCGTTAAAAAAATATAATATTGTAATTACAGATCCAGAATTAAAAAATACCGCTCAAATACTTGCAACCAGCGCTCAGCCTCTACCTAGCCTGATTGATCCAGATAATAATAATGATAAGTATGAAAGACTGGTGAACGAATACCCTAAAATCAGAGAGGTTATTGCCGAAGTACGAGGTATTTATCTTGATCAGATCTCTCAAAAAACAAAACAGCAATATCTTCAAAATATAGAAAGCCCTAATCCATCAGATAAAATCACCTTAATTATCGGAGACCTTGCTCGTGACTATTTCAGTGGCAATACGGTTCGTGCCCAACAATTTATCGAAAAAGAAAAGCCGGGCCTTCTCGAGAAAAAGGGATTAAGGCAAGGCACAATGTATAAATAAAAAAAGCCCGGATTACACCGGGCTTTTTCATGTTTTTTTAATATTACTACGCTCTCTATTCTTGCGCAGCTTTAATACGGCTTTCATTCGATGGATGAGCTCGCCATTTATATATTTTCTGAAAATAATTACTGAGCGCTTACAGCAAAAAGCAATCCACCAAGGCACAAACACATATTCATTGTCGAAACATGCACTCGCTTATTAGCCTGCGCTGCAATCTTAAATGCTTTTTCTTTTTCTTTGATTGTCATATAACCGATTGGACCACTCGTATTATAAAAGTGCTGAACATAGTCCCCATAGCGAACACTATGAGAATACGTCTTTCTACGAAACACCATCACGCGTCCATCCACTTCTTCACTTGGCAAATAAAACTCAATGTCTTGAAGCTGAAAATAATTCCAATAGCGTACTAATGGATACATTGCTGCTGCTGCAAGGCCAAGACCTGTGCCGATTTTACAATAATCAGCATTAATTCTCTGAGCCCATGTTTGGGATTTCAAAAGTTCTTTTAAGCGAACCGCCTGGTCGTCATTAATATAGTTTTTTATATACACGGCAGTTGCAGCTGCAAAGGCTGCCACCTGAGCCATAGTAAATCGATTCCAACTTTTCCGCTCAGCATCAGATTTTAGATAGATAGCTTTTTTCGTTTTATCAAGTAAATCCGCAAGCGTTACATGAGGAAGCTCTTTTTTACCACATCGCACCGCTTTTATAGCTGATTGTGCATTACCTTTTGTTGCTGCTTCATATTCAACTGTGATCTTTTGTTCAGCATGCAAAGAGCCATATGCATTCATTAATACAAGAAACGTTACTACAAACTTCTTCATAATACACACCCCATCCATGCTGATGCAAAGCTTTCTGCGGCTGTTAATGCAGCCATAACCTTTGCTTTTCTAACTGGTGCAAATTGCGTTCTTTTTTCTTCAGATGTCATATAGCCTACAGGCCGACTTGGCTCCTTAACAGGGTACGAATCACCTCTATGATCTCTCCTCCACCCAACTGTAACTAGCTTATAAAAAACCTCTAAATCGCTTTGATTTTCAATATGATCAAATGAATGAATCTCTGAACGATAATCATTATCGAGGCGACTTAAAGTAAAAAATCTTCCAAATTTGTATAGCGGATATGCTGCTGCAAGTGCAACCCAACCAGCCCTGCTCGAATACTCTAAAGTTGCTGCAATTTTAGGATAATATTTTTGAAACCGCTTCCAGCGTTCTCGCAACTGCTTTACTCGTTTGTTTTTTTTCAAAAACTTGCATGAAGTCGCACAAAGCGCGTAAAAAGCCATTTTTGATATATAAAACTGCCTCCACTCTTTTGTTTCCTGAGCAAATGTAGTCTCAAAATTATCCCCTAATGTCTCCATCTTTTCTCTCTCACCTATTGCGCAAAAAAGTTCTGGCAAATCTTCTACGTGGTGAACGAATCCTGGCCCTCGTTGATTAAAATTACCAAATTGAGATGTAAAAGCTCCATTCCACTCAACTGCATACGCTTCAGCTGCATCTGCCGCAGCATCAGCATTTTGCTGCATCTCACCTTTTGCTAAGGTGACAGCTTTTGATAATTCAGGACAGCCCCCTTTATCCGGATGAGTCGCTAGCAGCATTTTTCGTAAAGCTTTTTTTCGAGTAGCCTCATCTGCATCTTTTTCAATGCCAAAAATATGATACCAATAAATCGATCCCCTTTCTGGAGCATTTGGAAACAATGCTTTATTTGCCCTCAAAAGAGGGCCAAAATTCTCTTCATAATCCGTAGGCCCTTCAGCTCTCTGCTCTTTCTTAACTTCCCGAAGATTCCACCATTGTGCATCTACGCTAGGCACAATAAAAACTATCGCCGCTAAAATAGCTAAAATTAATTTCTTCATTTTTTACCTTTAAAGTCATCAGAATAGTACTTCTCCATCCACCTTTAACTCTACAGATTTCTGAAATATTTTCAAATGGTCACCCCCCCCATAAAAATAACCAATAGGCCTACCCAGAGGCACAATTGATTCTTTTTTGCTCTTTAGCCTTAAGCCGATTAAGCTCTATTATATCGTAAAATCCATGAAAAAAGGCCATTTATGAAGGATAATCTCTCCATAAAAGAGGGGCTTTCAATCCCTTTGCATGAGCTGGATATTAGCGCCAGCCGGGCCGGGGGGCCGGGTGGGCAACATGTAAATAAGACCAGTACTCGAATTACTGTGCGTTGGAATATAGTAAAAAGTGCAGCTTTAAATGAGGAACAGCGAGCACGATTGCTTGAAAAGTTGGGCTCTCAGCTGAATAAAGAAGGAGAACTGATTATTCATAGCAGCGAATCTCGCAGCCAGCAGCACAATAAAAAAGCAGCGATCGATCTACTTGCAAAGCGCGTTGCCAAAGCCCTTCATATCCCCAAAAAGCGCATGAAATCGCGTGTGCCTAAAGGAGCTAAAGAGGCACGGCTCTCACAAAAAAAACAACGAGGTGAACTCAAAAAGATGAGAAGTAAGCGGTTTGACCATTGATTTTCGTGAAACCGATCTGCTAAAGTAAGGAAGAATAAGGGGTATTTTATGAGGGGGAAATAGGAATGAAGAAGCCTTTCGTATCTTTGTTGTTTTTTTTCGCAATCGCCTTGAGCGTGCCATTGCATACTGCAGACATTCAGCCAAGTCAGTCTATCCGCTTTTCGGATCGCTTACGATCATTGCAATCAAAAGCCACGCAATCACTCAAAAGTGCAACTGCAATCTTAAAACAAAAAACTCACTGCTTAATAGATTATGACGCATGTACTGCGCGAGATAAAGTCGCGCTTAGCACCGCATTTGGATTCATGATGGGCTATGGTATTCAATATAAAACACTCATTGATCGAATCCTTGAAGCGGGTGGCGTTACGTCCGATCTTGTGCCAACCTCTGCAAGTGCTAACGTTTTACGAAATGCTTTCATTTCTACCATTGCATTTGGCATGGCAGAAGAAGTTGGCCTCACCGGCCCATTATTTATGAGACGAGCTGCAGGGCTTCCGGGAATCCTTTCTGCTGGACTCGCCTCTACGCAAGATAAAAGCAAATGGATTACTAATACGCAAGCGCTTTATACTGGTGCAGGCAATTTGGAAAGATTCATCTTCTTGATACTTATCGCAACAGAGGCATATGCAATTCTCAAAGAGGCTGCCTATGCCGTGCGCTATGAAAAAAAATCACCCTTTATTGCCATTGCTCGTTATTTGAAAATGAATGCAAAATGCATCTGGAATGAAAGGCATTGCATGCCGCAAAAAAATGCTGAGCTTAGACGTCTTGGATTATATTTCTGGATTGGCTATTTACAAGGGCATGCAGCACGAGAGCTTAAAAAGATATTTTTACAATCATGGCCCCTCACTGGGCCTCCCGGATGGGGCCGTGGCCACCGCTTGGGAAGAAGGTAGGCCCCTGCAATATTTATCCGTTCGCCCTGAGCTTGTCGAAGGGTATCGAACGGATAAACAAACTTAAAACCCTTCGACAAGCTCAGGGCGAACGGTTTTAATTTACCTAAACAATGCAGAAAGCGATTCACCTTGATCAAGGCATGCAATCGCATCAGCCAATAGTGCTGCCATGCTAATTACGGTAATATTTTCTGGCGCTTTACCGCGCAATGGAATCGTATCTGCAACTACCATTTGATCAATTACTGAATTACCAATCGTTTCAAGTGCTTGATTTGAAAACACTGGATGCGTAATAACTGCAAATATACGACGCGCGCCTTTATCTTTCAAAAGCTGTGCCGCTTTGCAGAGCGTACCACCCGTATCACACATATCATCTACGATAATCGCATCCGCACCTTTTACATCACCAATTAAATGCATTGATCCAACAACGCCCGCTTTTTCACGCTGCTTTGAAATGACTGCCATATCCGCAGTAACGCCTTGCTTGCTTAACTCATGAATAAATTGATTTGCGCGTTCTACACCGCCTGCATCCGGAGAAACTACGACAATATTTTGCAAATCTTGCTGTGCCATATATGGAGCGAAAAGCATAGAGGCATATAAATTATCGCAGGGCACGTTTTGAAAAAATCCTTGAATCTGGCCACAGTGCAAATCAATCGTTACTACGCGCGTTGCACCCGCATGCTCAATCATAGTAGCAACGTCTGCTGCAGAAATGGGCACTCGTGCACGTAACTTTCTATCTTGCCGCGCATAGCCATAATATGGAGCAATCACTGTAATTGAATGAGCTGATGCTCGCTTCATAGTACGAATCAATAAAAAAAGCTCCATAAGGTTATCGTTAATGCTTTGATCTGCTGATGGGCAGGTTGGCTGAACGATATAAATGTCTTTATTTCGCACATTCTGATCAATATGAATTTGAATCTCACCATCATTAAAACGAGCAACTTTCGCATTGCCAAGCGGAATACCCAATTCTTGTGCTACTTTTTTTGAAAGTTCGGGATTTGCATTCCCTGAAAACAAAAGCGCATTGCCATTTACTGAACGGCTCAAAGCACTCAAAGGGCTACTCATTACAACAATTAATAACAATGAAAAAAAGATGCGCATAGATTTCATGCTGCTCCTTGGTGTAGGTGTAGATAGGTTTTTGCGTGCTTATTGTAAACGATGTGTGAGTATGGTAAAGAGAAATAAAGTAAAAATCTTTTGATCTAACTAAAAAAGGAGATCAATGCGTGAAAATTTCTGAAGAAAAAAAATACGAACGATTGAGCCCATTTGAACTGAAAAACAAACTTATTTCTATGGCCTCATCAAATGCTGAACGCATGATGCTCAATGCGGGTCGCGGAAATCCTAATTGGATTGCAACCGAGCCCCGGGAAGCATTTTTTCAACTTGGCCTTTTTGCCATGCAAGAATCACAGCGCAATGAGCTACGCCCCGGCTTTGGAAGCCCTGCAGAAAAAAAAGGATTAGAAACTCGCTTTAAAGCGTTTGTAAAAAAGCATGCAAAAAAACCGGGCATTGCGTTTCTAAAAAAAGCTGTTGCATATGCGCACAGCGATTTGAAAATTAAGCCAGCAGACTTTCTTGCACAAATCGTTGATGCAATTTTAGCCGATCACTACCCAACACCGGATCGTATTTTAGATTTTAATGAAAAAGCGGTACACCCTTACTTAAAAAAAGAGATTTTAAATCATCGGACTGCCGGAAAATTTGATCTTTTTGCTACCGAAGGCGGTACCGCTGCAATGGCATATATTTTCCACAGCCTTATGGAAAACAAAATTTTAAAAAAAGGGGATACGATTGCTATCGGCACCCCTATTTTTACTCCCTACATTGAAATTCCACACCTCAATGATTATAAATTCGTAGAGCTTGACGTTGAGCAAGATGAAAATGGTGGATGGCAATATCCGGATAAAGAGCTCAAAAAATTGGAAGACCCTAAAGTAAAAGCCTTCTTTTTAGTAAACCCTTCCAACCCTACCTCCGTTATGATTCAGCCAAAAAGCTTCAAAAAAATTGCTGAGCTGGTTGAAAAAAAGCGTAAAGACCTCATCATCCTTACCGACGATGTATATGGCACGTTCGTGGATGGCTTTAAATCACTTGCTGCAGCGGCGCCACACAACACTATCTTAGTCTATTCATTTTCAAAATATTTTGGCGCAACCGGCTGGCGTTTGGGCGTAATTGGCATTCATGAAAAAAATATTTTTGATGATACGATTGCCAAACTGCCCGCAAAAGATAAAAAAATCTTAAATAAGCGATACAGCACCGTTGTACTCTATCCTGAAAAAATGAAATTTATTGAGCGCATGGTAGCCGATAGCCGCGCCGTTGCACTGCACCACACATCTGGCGTATCTACTCCACAGCAAGTAGTGATGACGCTTTTTTCTATCTATTGCTTAATTGATAAAAAAGGCACGTATAAAAAACGTGCGCAGGATATTGTATTTAAACGATTTAAAACACTGTATAAAGCGATTGGGATTCCTGTGCCAAAAGATCCATACGGCACGCATTACTACACGATCATCGACATTCCCAAACTTGCAACGCAACGATATAGTGCCGCGTTTTCAAAATATCTTACTTCCACATTTGAACCGATTGATTTTGTAGTTAATTTAGCGGCTGAACGCTCTGTGGTATTACTCGATGGCGGTGGCTTTGATGCGCCAAATATGTCTGTCCGCGTATCGCTGGCAAACCTGCCGGATGCTGCTTACAAAGAGATTGGCGAATCAATCAGCTGGCTTTTAGAGCAGTACTATAAGCACTGGATGTCTAAAAAAGATACGAAGTCTAAATCTAAAAAAAGAAAGTAAGCACAATGTTTGAAACCATCTTTCACGATATCGCTACTATTTGCCGCGATCACCCACAGCTCCTTCTCTTTCTTTCTCTGGCAATTGGTTATTTTGTTGGCAAACTAACCGTCTTTGGATTTAGCCTTGGATCAACGGCAAGCGTACTTTTGGCTGCGTTAGTTTTAGGGCAAATTGGCGTAACCATTACGCCACTTATTAAAGCTGTTGCATTTGCGCTCTTTATTTTTACCATCGGATATAAAGTTGGGCCGCAATTTTTTGGTGGGCTTAAAAAAGAAGGATTGCAGTACGTTATACTTTCGATCTTTGTTGCGATTATTGGTTTGATTACCGCAGTAATACTTGGCAAACTGTTTAGCTTCAATCAAGGAACTACCGCGGGGCTCATGGCAGGTGCGCTGACGCAATCATCAATAATTGGAACGGCAGAAGATGCAATTCGTACGCTTTCCATATCTGCAGCCGAGCAAACACTGCTCTCTTCCGATATTGCGATTGCATATGCCATTACCTATCTTTTTGGTGTTGCCGGCTTGATTCTTTTCTACAAGCTCGTGCCAAAAATCCTACATATTGATCTTAAAAAAGAAGCACAGCAATTAGAATCACAATTATCAGCAACAACTGACGCACCATCACAACCAATCGATACAGAAGGGGCAGACAAAAGCAACATCATAGTTATAGGACTCGGGTGTTTTTTAGGGACACTGCTTGGGGTTGCTGCGCTTAAAATTGGATTTGTAACACTCACACTCGGAACAGGTGGTGGCATCTTACTGATAGGATTACTTTTTGGATGGCTGCAATCGAAATACCCCGCATTTGGCCCGATTCCCCCTGCTGCGCAATGGATTCTTTCTGATCTTGGATTGAATCTATTTATTGCCTGCGTTGGGCTTACGGCTGGTCCGCGCGCAATACACGCATTGAAATCAGACGGCGCATCCCTTTTTGTAGCAGGCATACTACTCACGCTGACGCCACACATTCTTGGGCTCATTTTTGGTAAACTGGTATTACGTTTGGATTGGGTATTATTGCTTGGCGCGCTCACTGGCGCAGGCACAGCCACACCATCACTGAATGTGTTAAAAAATGAATGCGATAGCTCTGCACCCGCACTGGGCTATACAGTGCCCTACGCGATTGGCAACTTCATACTCACAGTCTGGGGCACGATCATTGTAATGATCATGTAAAAATGGAAGCATCAAAAACTAAAATGACCGGGAGAGCGATATGCTTTCCCGGCCATTTTCGAGTGATAAACGCGCCAAAACCTAGAAAATCTCCCTAGAAGTGCGATACCATATAATAAATCATCTAAAAAAGGAGCTTTATATGATCTCTGAATTAACCTCAAATTTTGCCGAAACGATCAATAATGAATCAAAGCCGGTAGTCGTAGAATTTTATAGCCCAACCTGCGGAACATGCATTCAAGTAGCACCGATCGTTGAAGAGATAGCAAAAGAATTCGCTGGGGAGTATACGTTTTATAAAATTAATGTTGAAAACGATACCAGCTATGCAAAGCAATTTGATGTAAGCGGCGTGCCGACCTTTTTATTCATGAAAAATGGCGAAGTACTTGGCACGCATCATGGCAACTTCTCAAAAGGTGACTTTATTAACAAGATGAAACGATTATTTGCATAAAACAGTTGCTAAGAGCTAAATGCTTTCAGTATTTGATCCGCATGCTCATTTACATCAATTTTGCGCAAAATTTGAACAATTTTACCATCTTCGATAAGCACGGTAATTCGTTTGGTTAAAAACGGCGAGTAGGCGCCATACGCTTTTATCGCCTCTGATTTTGGATCACTCAGTAGCGTAAAAGGCACCGCATGCTTTTCCTTAAATGCTTGATGGCTTTCCACCGATTGATGATTAATTCCAAAAAGCTGAATACCGTTTTTCTTGAGTAGATTATATCCCTGCGCAAGACTGCATACTTGCTTGGTGCAATAATACGAATCATCTCGGGGATAAAAAAAAAGTACTACTTTTTGATCATCAAAATCTGAAAGTGAATAGGTTTTGCCATCATCACCCTGCAGGATAAATTCTGGCGCAACATCTCCCACTTTAAGGCGGGGTTTTTTTCGTGCTGCAAAAATCGGTACTATCACAGCGCATAAAAAGAGAATCATTATTGTTTTTTTATCAGTGATAGTGAAATTCATAGTTTTGACTCCTGGTTATAACAAAGAGCGTATCACAGAAAGCCTTCTATTAAAAAACATACTCTAATGTAACTTTTGTATTAATAGGGCAATCCATCAGTCCTTTACTTTTTGCAAAACCATTCAAACGATCTATAAACTCTAAAGCCTGATCAGCCCTTTCAAACGCAAAGCGCCCTCTTAGATAGTTATTCGATCCCACAGATCCCATTTCATAAGTAGCAAAATAAGCACCATCTTTTATTGAGCACGATCCAAGAGATAATCCTGAAGTATCCCAAAAAAACAATCCTGGTTGATTTGATTGTATAGTCACTCCAGGAACTCGCACCACATGCCCCTGGCGAAAGATGCTACTATACTGCATAACCTCACCCATACTATGGAAATGTCCCGCTATGCGTTGGGCATCTTCGGGCGTCACTGCATTCAAAATAAACACTTTTTCTATAAAGTATTTTTTTACCCCTAAGAAAACAGTAGTAATAGCAAGTGCTCTGACAATATCTTTGAATAGTTTTTTCCTAATCAATGACCGATCTTTTTTTGAATACTCTTTTGAAGATGAATTTCTATAGATCTGAATTCTACCCCGAATTGATTTCAACTGTTTTTTTAGTTCTTTCGTTTTGAGCCTACTCTGCCTGTCTTTTTCAGCGCTACAAAGCATTCCAATAGTGATAACACACGCAATGAATAATACCTTTTTATTCATAATGCCCTCTAAATACTTTTACTTCATACATAGTATCTAGATAGCACAAAACATCTTGAGCATAAATCAATAGTTTAAGTCTAATCTCAGGCTATTACCAATCACCCTCTGGTGGGCCAGACGAGCCGTAACGCTTGTTAGAATCATCAATGCAAACAGCTATAACCAATGAAAAAGTGAGACGCGCATGCTTAATCTGATCTAACAATGGCGCAGGCTGTTTCACCATTCTCTTTCTAGGCGGCGAAGCATCTCCATACCATACAGTCTCCCCGGTCTTAACCCATCTTTCAGGAAGGTCAGGGGCGAAATAATGCTGTTCATGGTCAAAACAAGTACATTCCGTATATCTCTCCGTACAGGTACACTTCACGCCCTCTTTATAGCACCATAATTGAAAATCATTGGGGTACAGATATTCAATCATTTCTTGGGTAGTCTTTTTATCAATAGTATGTTCTTTGACAAACCTAAAGCTGTCAAAATTACTCCAAAAGCCCTGACTCTTGCTCGCATAGACATGATACACCCGAAGAGTAACTGAATCGGAACTCTCAGGAGCTGGATCTTGCGCGGCCGCACCATAGCACAACGATGTAACACTCATGCAAAGTAACCATACGTATCCAAATCTCATATCTATCCTTATTCAATGTTGTAAATATTGTTTATGGTATGGATTATATATCAAAAGGATTTATTCGCACAGTTAATTACTTAAACTCACCTCAGATAAATAGAAGCATCTTTCCGTAATACTATTAAAAGTCGAATCAGGAAATTAAACTGATAGGTAAATCGCCTATTTCAAGGCCTAAAAGTTGATTATTTCTATCTAAATTATAAGTAAGTATCGCAGAGAGTGCTTGCGAAAAAAAGCTCGTTATTGAACGAGCTTTTTTATT
>JAJCZE010000021.1 GCA_029262555.1 Candidatus Babelota bacterium
TAGAGAGATAAATAAGAGATGCTTCTCTTATTTGCCCTTGTATTAAATGTATTGGGCAAGCAATACATTTGCGTTCCCCGCGGAGGGGCGAAGTTGAGATAGAAAGATTACAAAAAGCGTTGTAGAGCATGAAGCTACTAAAGCAAAAAAAAAGATTTTTGAGAAAAACACTACAATTTTTTAACGTGCCGCACAATCGCTTGAGCATCAATACCAGAATCAGAGAGCAACTCTTCAGGTGTGCCAGAACGAGGCAAATGCGTAACTGCTAATGGATATACTTTAATACCATACTCACTCACAGCAGCGGCAACTGCTTCACCAATACCGCCCGCCATATAATGATCCTCAACAGTGATTATCTGATTATTGCATGCTTTGGCCAAGCGCAGGATAGTCTCTACATCCAACGGCTTAATACAATAAAGATCAATCACTGCAATTACAATTCCCTCTTTTGCTAACTCCTCATGCGCTTTAAGCGCTTCATGCAATGTAACGCCCGCGCCAATTACAAGCACACGATCATCTTGCGATTCTCTCAACACTTTGCACCCGCCAACCGGAAATGATTCTTGCGCATCATAGATTACTGGCGTTGCCATACGAGTAGTACGTAAATAACTAATACCCTCATGATAATTTGCCATCGCTTCTACCATTCGATACGCACTTACTGCATCACTCGGATACAGCACAATTGAATCGGGCAATCCACGCATCATTGCAATATCTTCTAGCCCCATTTGCGATGGGCCATCTTGCCCAATCGATACGCCCGCGTGGGACCCGCATAATTTTAAAGATGCGCGGCCCACTGCTGCCATACGAATTTGATCATGAGCACGAGAAAAAAACGCCGCAAACGTAGAAATAAATGGAATCAATTTTCTGCGATCAAACCCAACCCCCATCGATACCATATTCTGCTCTGCAATAAAGCATTGATAAAAACGATCAGGATACGCTTTTTCAAACAGCTCTGCATACGTAGAGTTTTTTACTTCCGCATCCAAACTTACAATTTCTTTACACACATTCCCCAGCGCAACCAACGCTTTCCCATACACTTTGCGCGTGGCAACTTCATCTCCTTTTTTGTATTCAGGCTTTGGCAATGAAAAATATGCGCGTTCGTATCCTTCGACAAGCTCAGGACGAACGGCGGGAATACTGAGCGAAGCGTTTACTGTTGAATTTTTCGAACTATCAGGATGGACGGATTGATAATCTTTTTTATTCTTTTCTCTTATTTCACCCGTTTTACCCAACTCGCTAAAGCTTCGTTGGGGGCCACCCGTTCGTCCTGAGCTTGTCGAAGGATACGAACGAAACTTTTCATCATCAGCAAACCGTTCACGCAATTGCGCAAGTGCTTCTTGCTCCTGCTCAGAATTCAACGCTTTACCATGAAATCCTTCCTTATCTTCAAACAGATCAACACCATACCCCTTTTTCGTGCGTGCAATAATCATTACAGGCCGATCAGCTTCACGCGCTTTTTGCAAAGTGGTAACAAGTGCATCCATATCATGCCCATCTACAATCTCTGCCTGCCATCCAAATGCATCAAACATTTTTTTAAATCGTTCCGGCGCATCACCTTCCAATGCCTCCATTGTGGGAGTACTTTGGCCAAGCCTATTGCAATCAATAATGCCAATAAGGTTGTTAAGCTTATAATACACTGCTAATTGCACAGCTTCCCACACAGATCCTTCCGCAGCCTCACTATCGCCTAACAATACAAATGTTTTAAAATCACGCTTAGTTTGCCGTGCCGCTAATGATTCTCCCACTCCAATTGAAAGCCCTATTCCAAGTGAGCCAGTTGCCGCTTCTGTATAGGCAAAGCGAAACGTTGGATGCCCCTCAAGCGGCGAATTAAAATCGCGATACGAAAGCAGCTCCTGATCAGAAATTTTTCCAAGCTCATGCCACGCGGCATATAAGAGTGGTGATGCATGCCCTTTTGATAAAATAAATCGATCATTATTAGGATTTTCAAACTGATCTGGATCAAAATGCATTACATCAAAAAAAAGGGCTGCTATAATATCTGCTGCAGAAAGAGATGACGTTACATGCCCCGATCCAGCTTTTGACGTCATTTCAATTGATGATTTTCGTATTTGATACGCAATATGTTTTAAAAATGGAATAGTTTCATTCATATTAAATAATCCCTACACGATATAATGTGGTATTCGTATACTCATCGCATGCTCATCGTAGCACTAAAATAAATGATTAAAAAAGGATTCAAATGAAAGCTATTTTTTTTGTAGCACTCTTCAGTACGCTCTGCACATATAGTGCGCAACAACAACAAGATGATCTTTCTAAAGTTCAAGCTGCCTTAAGGAAGGAAGCTCTCGAACTGCACGCACTCGCAGAGAAAGGCAATTTAGACAAAGAAGGATTTAATAGATGGGAAGCAATACAACAAAGACTCCGTGATATTCAAAAAGCGCTTGCATTTAACTATCGAGGATCTATGTGAAAAAAATACTGCTCTCGTTATTGTGCACATTCTCGCTAGCCGCAATGGCTCCGCCGCCCGGCAGCGCACAGCTCAATGGGCACGCGTTTTATCTTTTGATAAAAGGTATACAAGATTGGTTTAAAAAACGAAATGAGCCCGCTCATGCTCCCGCACCAACAGCACCTACACCAGCACCACCTGCAGCTGCACCAATGGTACAACCCAGTGGCAGCTTGCGAACAATAGTCCAAGTTTACTTTGATGAAAACACTCAAAAAGTGGTCGTTATCGCGCCTGAAGGCGTTGAAGTCGATATACTTCGATCTCCAGCATATATCCGATTCAGGCCTTTTCAACAGCCTACTGACGACGAGTAATTATTTCTTATTTTCTCGCTTGCCGCGCCAGTTTTCACCGCGAGCCCACGAGATCATCTTATCGATATAACGCGCCCCGCAAGACATCTTCAAAGTGCCGGATTTCATGAGCTTATTCCAATTATTCCGCATCGTTTGCCGGCTTTTTCCAATAAACTTCTTCATGCTCTTCTCCTTTTTTTACCTTCATACCTCTTTATACCTTTAGAATAGCAAACTGAACTGTTAAAACTCAATAGAAATAGGCATTTGTATTATGAAAGAATTCTTTAATTGCACTCAGTGCTATTTCAATTTACACTCAAATATTGAAATAAGAGTTCCGCTATGCCTCTCCTTATTTCATTTTATAGCTCAAATTGAAACAATAAAGGTGCTTAGATGAGAAAAACCGGCACATATGAACTGCTTGGCAGTAATAAACATTTCATTCCATACCCATTACCTCCAGAAAACCCCCCATTACAGCTCAGCTCAAAAACCATGGAGCTCTATGCCCATACCATGCTTCAAATCGGAAAATTAAACGAGATGGCCGCTCGGCTCCCGGCAATTCAACGATTTATTAAAGCGTACGTTACAAAAGAAGCGCTTCTTTCCTCTGAAATTGAAGGAATTCATACCACCCTAATCGATCTTTTTACGCAGCCTCTTTTAGAAACGCGCCCCAATAAAAATACCCAATTGGTAATGAACTATACGCACGCACTCGATGTAGCTCTTTCAATGATTCAAAAAGAAGGGCTTCCTATTTCTAATCGTGTATTACTGGCAGCTCATAAAACACTCATGCAAGTTGGTGAAGGCGATCGATCCAATCCGGGCAATTTCAGAAAACAGTCGGTAAAAGTGGGCAACCATATTCCTGCACCCGCACCCCAAATTCCTGATCTTATGGCCGCACTCGAACGATTTATTAATATAAACGATACAATCCCACCACTCATTGCATCTGGACTTGTACATGTACAATTCGAAACGATACATCCTTTTTTAGATGGCAACGGAAGAATTGGAAGACTCTTAATTGTGCTCATGCTGATTCAAGATAATCTGCTTTCAACTCCTATCCTCTATCCATCTTATTACTTTAAAAAATATCGGAACGAATATTATTATCGCCTCGATGAAGTACGTACAAAAGGAGACTTTGAAGGATGGATCGCCTATTATCTTATGATAATCGAAAAAAGCTGCATTGATGCGCATCGCCGCGCACAAGAAATTGAGCAGCTTCAACAATCGCTCACGCAAATGATCGAAAATATGCCACTGTCTGCATCTCAAATTAACGCTCGGCTTAAAACACTCTCAATTCTGTTTCAATTTCCGGTTATAAACGCTCCTGAATTGAGTGATCAGCTGGATGTATCGTATAATACGGCACGGCAGATTATTACAAGCCTGCTCGAGGCAAACATTCTTACTGAGAAAAATGAACAAAAACGAGGCAAGATGTATCGATTTTCTGCCTATCTTGAACTCCTGGAAAAGGAGTATGATATATAATTGCTCAAGCCGGATAAATCCCGTATTCTAGGGAATTATGAAGGTTATGCAACAGCTGCACGCAGCACTTATCGATTTTTTCATTTTCAATCTCTTTCTCACGCTCGTATCGCTGCCAATTATGGTGGCCTGGGGGCTGCCTCTTTCGTGGCTTTCGCCCATTGGCAATCTGATTTTTTCACCCTTCCTTTCTGCATTCCTGCTGATTAGCACTGTTTCATTTTTTTGCGAATTACTGCAAATCCCGCATGGATTACTCGATCGATTACTGGAATACGTAGCATTTGCATGGCAATATATTTTGAACCTTGCACCGCACAATAGCTCAATCGGCTGCACACAGACCTCATTTTATCTCTTGCTAGTGATCAGCATTGCAACCTTTATACTCCTCATGATTCCTACATTCCGGATAGCGCAAAAACGGCTGATTGTACTTTCTATTCTTTTTTTCTGCACGCTTGCAATCCTCAAAGTAGCCCAACCCAAAGACCTTCATACCACGCTACCATGCATCAATAAAACAATTGAGATTATACGCGCGGGCAATCAAACGGCCCTTATTGATCGGGGTGCGTTTTCAGAACGAGCAAGCCCCGCATCATGGATGCAATATCATTGTATTCCTGATCTCATTAAAACTACCGGATCTCTTTCAATTGAGCATTTGATCTTGCCTCGCCCTACCATCCGAGCACTTGAAGCTGCGATTGCGCTTATGCAGCATGCGAGCGTAACCTCCATTTGCTACCCGACTATCAATGGTGAATTATCCGGATCGCATCGCGGCGTCTTTAGAAAATGGTATGCCATTGCAAAATCACTCGGCGTGCAGCTCATCCGCATACAACGCAAAACAGCCATTCCAATTGGTGATACGCAGATCACCCTTGCTCCAGATACCCAAATTCAGTATCGTGAAGTTATATTTAAAGAGCTAAAAGTTAATCCGTAATATTGCATTTTTCAGTGCAAGCAACATACAATGTATCTACAATGTATTAACGATAAAGGAAAGCACTATGACAAAAAAATTAACCAAACATGGTAACAGCCTCGCATTAATTATCGATAAACCAATTCTGCAATTACTCAATATTTCTGAAAAAACAAATCTTGAATTACGCGTTGAAGACGGATCACTCGTAATCAGCCCCACTACAAAAAAAACAACCCGTACAAAAAAAGAACTCGAAGAAATAGCTGATGAGATCTTGGATCGATATGCAGAGGCATTTAAGAAACTCGCAGAGTAATGCTATGTATTTTTTAAACTATCAAGAAATTCTAATGCTACACAAAAAGCTTATTAATAGGCATGGAGGAATTCATGGAATAAGAGATAGCTCTTTGGCGGAATCAGCTGTTTTTTATCCGCAAATGGCCCACGAAATCGGAGAAGAAAATGACATTCATATGCTTGCAGCATTCTATGGATATCACTTAATAAAAAATCACGCCTTTTTAGATGGAAATAAACGTATAGGCTCAATGGCAATGCTTTATTTTCTTCAGTTAAATAATTTTGAAATCCTACTTTCTAATCAACAACTCATATCTCTTGGCATGCAAATAGCAACCTCACAAATCACTGAAGAAGAAATCTGTATCATTTTAAAAAGCAAATCACGCAAAATGCGAGGCGTTTAATAATAAAGGAGACCATTCAATGACAAGTAGTGGAAAGATACTGTTTGTAATCGCCCATGAAGGATATCAGCCCATAGAATACGGAGAGCCAAAAAAGATTCTGCATGATGCAGGATTTAAAGTGGTCACCGCATCAAATAAAGCGGGAGCGGCAAAAGATAGCGATGGAAAATTTACCGAAGTAGATCTCACACTCAATGAAGTAAACGCCGATGAATATGATGGCATCTTTTTTATTGGTGGTCCCGGATCAATGGAGCATCTCGATAACGAGACCAGCTATCGCATCATCAAGCGAGCAGCAGAAAAACACAAGCCGCTCGGCGCCATCTGCATGGCAACCCGTATTTTAGCCAAAGCAGGCGCTCTCACGCGCCATAGAGCCACCGGCTGGAATGGGGATAATGAGCTTGAAAAAATATACGCTGAATATGATGTGAAATACGTGCCAGAGCCAGTAGTAGTAGAAGAAAATATTATAACAGCCGTTGGCCCAACAGCCGCAAAAACGTTTGGCCAAGAGATAATGGCAGTGCTGCATAATAATAAAGGATGGGGATAAAAAAAGGGAGCCGATATGGCTCCCTTTTTTTAAGCTAATGCTTTATTCATCAATATCATCTTCATCGCCTTCACTTGCTTCAGCAGCCGCCCTAGCTGCCTTAGCTTCAGCAATTGTCCTTTGGGCTGTCAAATCACCCCTGTCCCTCAAAATGGCCTGGCGTGCTGCCTGAGCATCTGCATAATTTGCTCTTTGCGCTTGTTGTGCCTCGTGCAATGCTTTTCTTCTGACTGCTTCTGGATCAGGTTGTAATCTCCATTTAGCGGCTTCTTTTTCTGCTGCCACTCGTGCTACCTCTCTAAGTGCTGCTATTTCTTGATCAGGAGTTACCACCTCGCCTATCACAATCTCTCCAAAATCCGGTGGAGTCATTAACTTCGACAAGCCATATACCGCAGCAAGTACTACTCCCGCTCCAATGATTCCTGCTGCTTTTTTCTTGTGGCGCTTCATGATATCAGGAATCTTTTTAAAATCCTGCTTTTTGATTGCACGGCCAACGTCTGCCATCAAGCTGCCAGTCCATTCTGAAAGCTTTTTTGCATTCTTTGCTGCCGATTCACGCGCTTGCTGCATGCGCGCTTTTGCAGCCGCTCCAGCTGAACGCATTCTTTGCATTGCCACTACTTGTGCAGATGGCACTACAAGCGCCACTACTGCTAATACTGATAACATCTTTTTCATAATAGTATCCCTATAGTATCATTTTTAGATCTTTAAAGCTGCTCACCTGTTGTTGGATCATATACAGGAGCAGAAGAATCTCCTGAATCAGCCGGTGGTACTTCTGGCGCAAGTTGCTGCAACCACTTACCCGCTTGCTGGAATCCTGCTTGAACTGCGCCTGCCGCTGCAGCTGCAGTACCTGCAAATCCCGCTTCAGCTCCGTCATCTTCGCCAGAACCATCTCGACCCTCTTGCATAGCAACCCCACCAGTCCCTCCTGTTTGGCCTGCTTGATATTCCCTTTGCCTTCGCGCAAATTCTTGACTTCTTCGTTGTGCCAATCGTTGCCGATGCGCCTCTTGTGATTCCTCAAGGGCAGGATTATGCGTTTTAATCCCAAATGGCGAAGGTCCAGTCGGAAGTGCAACTCCAACACTATCATCCTCTTTCTGACCTCTTGGAAAAAATCTTATAATTCCGACAACTACCGCCAATACAGCTGCTGCTCCAGCGATGCCTTTAGCCCGTTTTTCATGCTTTTTAATAATCGTTGCGAGTTGATCGTATCGCTGGCGCCCAATTGCACGGCCAACTTGATACATTAACGACCCCGTCCATTCTGAAAGTTTTTCAGACGCTGCTTCACCTGCTTTTTGAGCACGAGCTTTTGCAGCCGCTCCAGTAGAACGCATTCTTTGCATTGCCACTGTCTGTGCAGATGGAGCCAAAAGCCCTGCTACTGCTAATACTGATAACATCTTTTTCATACTACTCTCCTTTTTTTCAATGTCGCTTTATGCGACATTAATTTGAACACGTTATACCAAAATCTTTTTCTATTTTTTCCTCAAGTAACCGAGCCCGGATGCTTTCAACTTTTCCGCCCCAACTATAATCAGCCGATTTAGCTTGCTCTAAAATATAATCTGCAACTAACGTTCCAAGAGTATACTTTCTGCCATCAGCTATTTTTTTTACAAAACCAGCAGCCTTTTCAGTGATGTTGTTATCTCCACCTTTTGCTCTACAGTAGAATGTTTCCAAGTGATGATCAGACTTATTAATAATCGCAAGAATAAACTCACGATCCCCCATAATCATATTTGGCGAAACATCTATTCCCTGATCTGTAGCAGCTTTTAAAATTAATGAACGCTGAGCAGCCTCTGCATCAAATGGTGCTTCTTTTAATTCTTGAACTACTTGATCTCGATTTGATGCCATTCTTTGCCGCACAGCGGCAGCACTCAAACCAGTAGCAGATGCCACGATTGCAACCATTGCAGCCGTCAATGAAACTCTTTTAAGAATTGCTTTTTCTTGAGCACTTAAAGGCTTGCGTTGTACAAATTTAGACACCGCTTGTAACGTCTTTGACTGAGCTACTGCAGTCCGCGCTTTTTGCATCCGAGATTGCACTGCTGCTTTACCACGCTGCCAAGAATCAGACATCGCATGCATATGCGTTGCTTGTAGCAAAATAATACTACTCAAAAAGAAAATTATCCTTCTCTTCATACCTATCCTTTTTTAATTACATCCAGCTTTTAAAATTTTCATCATTTCAATATCTACTTTTCGCTTATTGGGTTTTCTTTCCAATTGAGCAATCGCTTCTTTTATTGCATTTGGACTCACCGTACAAATCGTCTTTTTCACTTCATTTATAAGCTCAGAAAGAGCATTGCGAATAAACCCTAAATTTCTTCTTAAGCGTGATTCATTGAATTGAGTAAGCGCTCGATTAATCGTTTGCTGAATCGGAACATAAATTGAAGGCTGTGTTAGAGCCTTTTGAGTGGCAATTTCCTGAGATGCTTGAAGAACATTACGTGATACCAAGTCCGAAAGATCATCAACCATCCACCCCGCGCCGTTTGATGTCGCCTTAACGAATAATGCTTGAGGGCTATCATCCTGCCCAAGCCTTACATTAAATTTTTTTAATATATCACCCACATTAGTAGCAGAAGTGCCTGAAGATGGACTAATCTCCATTTCTTCTTCAGAGTCAGATCGTGAAACCAGATATCCACCAGTCGCTGCAAGCGCTGCCGTAATTGCAGTAAGCGCTCCAATAGAAAGTTTATTTAACAATGCCTGTTCGGCTAACGTAAGCGGAGTCTTGTCAAAATATTTTTTCTTAACAACGCGAACCACACGCTGTGGCCATTGAGAAAGAGATTGTGACGTTTTTTGAGCACGAGAAATAAGATCTTGCGCACTTACTGCCTGCACGCTCAGACCCATTAAAACGATTACGCTCAATACTTTCTTCATGCCACGCCCCTAATATATCAAAACTTTTCATATTCCTACAAATATCGTAGCAAATAGAAAGCTGATAAATAAAGAGTCGCAGCGATATAATTATCAAATAGAATAAAATAAGGGTGTTTTGAGTTTAATCGATCGATTCACTCATTAAGATTGCACGGGCTGGAGCTGCTTCAAGGCCAATGATGGCAAGTGGCAGGCAAATCATAAAATAGTCCCCGGCCGGCACGTGAGAAAGCCGCACACCTTCTATAATCACCACATCCGCCTTCATAAGAGTGATATGTGTTGTATGCTCAGGATCGCCCCGCTCGATGCCCAGATAATCAATAGCAACGGCTTTGATTCGCTTTTCTGCCAAATATCGCGCGCCCGAAGAATCAAGATAGATAAAATCTCTATTAAACGAATCATTTACTCCCAACGCACTATTTGCCGTGCGAAGCAGAATAATGTCGCCCTCATTGATTTCATAGCGGGCCAGATCATCTCCGGATATTGATTCATGCACCGTCATCAGATCAATCACCTTTGCCCGGCCCATTACCCGATCAAGGTTAATCATATCGATTGATTTACCATCACGTAAAAAATGGGATGGTGCATCCACGTGCGTACCAGTATGCGTGCCAAGTGTTATGATTGAATCACGCACACCATCCGTATCAAAACCTTTTACAGCGGCTAATTGAATGGTGCCTTTGTTTTTGTATTCTGTCGTTGCTTGGCTGATGGGCCATGATATATCGTATATTTTCATACTTCCCCTATTTTTTAATTTTTTTTACAGCATGCCCACCAAATTCATGCCGCATCATTGCCAAAAGCTTGGTAGCATAATTACCACCCGTCTTTTCAGACCATTCACGTACCTTCAATGCCGCTTCAATTACCGGCACTGGAATATCAGATTCATGCGCTTGCTCCACCGTCCATCGACCAGTCCCACCTTGTGCAACTTCACCACTAATCTCGTGAAGCTCCTGATCTTTGGCCATTACGCGATGCGTTAATTCAAGTAAAAAAGATCGAATTATAGAGCTAACTTGCCATACACGAGTAAGCTCTTCAAGATCGATAGCGTTTTTTTCAAACGCACCATCTTTAATCAGATGCAGCCCTTCGGCATATGCTTCCATAATTCCATACTCAATGCCGTTGTGAACCGTTTTTACATAATGCCCTGCTCCAGATGGGCCAAAATGCCCCATGCCGCCCGGAGCTGCAATTGCTGCAAAGAGTGGATGAATTTTGGTATATGAAGCTTCATCTCCGCCAACCATCAAGCAAAAGCCCATCCCTTCACCTTCAATGCCTCCGGAGGTGCCGCAATCTAAATAAATAATGCCATCGCTTGCAAGCTCCTGCTCGCGGCGTTGCGAATCTTTATAAAAACTATTCCCGCCATCGACTACGATGTTGCCCGCTTTTAAATGAGGCTTTAAATCTTTCAAAACGGTATCCACTTGACTCACCGGCACCATCAACCATACCGTGCTCGTTTTTTGCGCAAGCTCTTGAATTGAATCAACAACGTCTACACCAATCTCTGATGCTTTCTTTTTAATTTCTTCACTCTGATCAAGACCAACTACTTCATGCCCCGCATTCAAAAGACGTACCGCAATTGCAAAACCCATTTTCCCTAAACCAACAATACCTACGTTCATGATCGCCACCTCATCCCATGTTTTTGTTCAAACTGTTTTAATTCTTGTGGGCCCTTGCTATCGCACTGATATTCATACAGCGGAAATGATTTTTTGCGTACCGTATCAATAATTCTCCAACATTGTTCTATCTCATCAAAACGAACCGAAATAGATTTTTCTCCACGAATTACCTCTTCGATTACTACCTCATATGATTCGGGAGTTTGTGGCCCAAAAAGACAGCTGTGGCAAAATTCCATCGAAACAGGAATTACCTGCTCACTGCGGCCCGGTTTTTTTGCATTCAAACTGAGTGCAAACGTAGCCTCCGGAGAAACTTCAAATGAAAGCCAATTGGAAGGCACGGGGCAATCACGAGTCAGCAAGCAATCAACAGCTTTAAATTTAATGTGAATTTTTGTCTCTTTTTTATCGAGGCATTTTCCAGTTTTTAAATAAAAAGGAACTCCCGCCCATCGAGGATTATCGATACGCATCATGAGCGCTGCAAATGTTTCGGTATCTGAATCACTTGATACTGAAGCATCTTTTTTGTATCCCTCATATTGCCCAAGTATCCCGTCCACTACTTCAACTTTTTCAAGCACTTGTACGCGTCGATCACGCACATAATCACCGCTTAATTTTGTAGGTGATTCCATGCCAATCAATGCAAGAAGCTCAAGCATATGATTTTGCATAACATCAGAAAGTGCACCATATTTATCGTAATATGCACCCCGCCCTTCAAGCGCAATTTTTTCATTGATTACGATTTGCACTTGATCAATGTAACGATTATTCCAGAGCGGCTCAAAGACGCAGTTGGTAAAACGTACCAACGCAATATTACTCACTAATTCTTTTGTTAAAAAGTGATCGACTCGATAGATTTGATGTTCTTCAAAAAGTTTTTCTATACACTCATTAATTTCACGAGCAGATTTTAAATCATGGCCAAATGGCTTTTCATACACAATGCGTTGCCACGGAGTCTCATTCATTTTTTTACGCTTAATAAGATGCGACGATGCAAGATGACTGGTAATGGGGCAGAAAAATTCTGCAGCTGCCGCTAAATATGCCATGCGATTGCCACTCAAACCAAATTGCTTTTCTAATGCATCAACGCGTTTATTAAGCGATTTAAAATCATCTTCGTTGGTAAAATTGAGTGATTCATAAAAAAAACGATCCTCTAATCGCTTCCAAACCTCCTCATCTACTGTGCCAAGCTTTTCTTTTACCTCTGCAAGAAGCTGTGCGCTCTCTACATCTGCAAGTGCAGCACCAACAATCACAAAATGTTCTATCTGCTTTCGCGCAATAAAATGATACAGCGCGGGGAGCAGTTTTCTGCGAGATAAATCACCCGTTGCACCCAGCAAAATAAACGTAAAATCATTCATGAGACAAAATCTTTCGAGTTTCTTTTTTGTACGATTCCACTTGCGGCTGATTAAAGGGATTAATATCGAACAAAAAACCAAGATACATAATTTCAACCATTTTCATTTGAAGCAATTGTCCACAATGATACGCGGATATCTCTGGCAATTCAATAGTCATAAACGGCCGATCTGCATGTATGTATGCTTTTTGCATGCCGATTGTAATTGCATCCATAATTTCATTGAATGTTCGATTTTGAATCATCGGTACTACATTATCAAATGCGGTATCGGAAGGGACTGCAATATCTTGCTGATTTGCAACGGTAATAAACGTTGTTGATTGAATGTTTGGCCCCGCTAAATAAAGCTGCGCAACAGAATGTAAATCCACTGATCCTATTGACGTTGTTGGCGTAATGCCCACGTGAACTTTTTGGCCTTGGTTATTTTCTTCTTTACCAATACTTTCTGCCATCAGTTGGCGATACCATTGTGCAATTCCAAATAATGAGTGACCAAGGACAAACGTATCATGAATGCGAAACTCTTTTTGATAAAGATGATATAACGTTGCCGCGCTCAATGCTGCAGGATTATGGGCAAGATCGGGCGCAGTACATGTTTCTTTCATTGATTGCGCACCTTCACGCAACGCAATAATATCAACGCCCAAAACGGCCAATGGAAAAAGTCCTACCGCAGAAAAAACTGAATAACGTCCGCCTACATGTTTTGGAATCGCAAGGTAAGAAAAAGAATGCTCATGCGCTACGTCTGCAAGGGGTGAATGGTCATCAGAAATAATAACCATATAGTTATTATAATCGGTGCGATGTTTTTTAAGGAGCGATACAAAAAGCTGTGCGTTTGCAATTGTCTCTGCAGTAGATCCTGATTTACTAATTACTACTACCAGTACCTGGCGCCCTTCTTGCAGATGCTGCTCTGCTTTTTCTTTCATTCGTAAAATATATGGGGTATCAACGGTATCGGCAAAATAAGCAATATCTTGCCCTACTCCAAGGGCCTGTAAAATCGCCATAGTCCCTAAGTTTGAACCACCTATTCCTACTACAATGACCATTGCCGGATCGAGTGCTTTCTTATTTTCTGCTAATCGGCTCACCCGAGAGATAAGATCTTGATCGGAAGGCAAAGTCAGAGATGCATACTCCGTATCGTAGCCACGGCCCCATGCAGCAGAAATTCTTCCAATTTCATCTTCCAGACGGTCTTGCAGGGGGTCCAATTCTTGTAATTGAATACCTGTATGCTCTGTGAAAAAGGTGATATCGCTCATAAAAAACGCTCCTTGAATAATGCTCATTACTATAGCCAAACCGCAAACGGAAGTAAATGAACCCCCTGTAAGCGCCCCACCGCTTGACAAACAGAGGGCAAAAAGTACCATGAATAGTATCAATTACGGCGTATTGAATGCCGTTTTCATGAAAAATAGGGTTAGGGGAAACAGGGATATGGTCAAGCAGAAATTTTCACATTATTTTCTATTGTTTGCAATGGCGCTAATGCTCATTGTGCCAAGTTGCAAAAAGCAACAACAAGCTCCATTAATGATGCGCCCACTTGCTGCGCTGATCGATTATTTCGATAGTGCACAAGGCGTCACTCTTCGAGTAAAAAAACTTGATAAGCATGATAGTGGACTTTTACTTGGTGAACGCTCTGCACGACTTTTTAAACTATTCAGAAAGCGCCAACCAATCTGGCCAATTCAAATTTCTCTTACCAATGATACGAATAAATTAATTACACTCAAAGCATCAGACATCAGCTTAAAGCAAGTTGATTATAAACGAATAGCATCCCGACTCAACAACAATTCATTCACACAAATCTTTGGAACAATCGCTTCCAGCTTATTGGTTGGTGGATTTTTAGCGATGGGAAGTTTCTTGGCATTGAGTACTAGTGGCATCGTCCTTTTAACTACTGGAAGCTTTAGCTTTACAGCACCCTTTGCCGTATTGGGAAGCTCTGCACTTGCAGCTATTCCTGCAGTGCTGATAGTTGGCACGCCAGCACTCTCCACCGTACGGGGTGTACAAACAGCGCGACATAATAAAGTGGTACGCCAAGAGATAAAAAAATATAGCCTTAAAGACCAAGTGGTAATTGAGCCACACAAAACAGTTGATATGGTTATTTTCGTATCCCGCTTTGATTACAAACAAGCATTTACTATTGCCGTTTCTCATCCTGAACGTGGTGATGAAAAAATTATGTTTGATGTGAAAATGCCAAATTCACCGTTTACCGTCCGGTAATAAAAGGGGAGGTCATAAGAGAGGCTTCTCTTATGTATCTTTTTAATTTCATTTTAATCCTCTTTTTACATTTCATTCTTAAGATGCATTAGTAGCTTCATGCTCTACAACGCTTTTTGTAATCTTTCTATCTCAACTTCGCCCCTCCGCGGGGAACGCAAATGTATTGCTTGCCCAATACATTTAATACAAGGGCAAATAAGAGAAGCATCTCTTATTTATCTCTCTA